>JAJEHI010000151.1 GCA_022823775.1 Defluviicoccus sp.
ATCGTCGAGCGCACCGAGGTCGGAATGTAGAACAGCGCCAGCCCGATACGCGGCCCGTCGGTCCGGTTGGGCAGCGAACCGTGCACCGTCCGCTCGTGGTGGATCGAGAACTCGCCCTCCCGGAGCTCCAGGTCGACGGCCCTGCTCTCGTCCAGCCCCTCGATGGTCTGGCCGCGCCCCAGCAGGTTGTCCTCGTCCGGCGTCTCCCGGTGCCAGTGGGCGGCCTCCCGGTGCGAGCCCGGAATTACGCGCACGCACCCGTTGGCGGGGTTGCTGTCGGTGAGCGCGATCCAGACCGCCGCCAATTCATGAGGATCGAGCCCGAAATACGCCGAATCCTGGTGCCACGAAACGAAGCGCCCCGTTCGCGCCGGCTTGATCCAGAATTTCGAGGCGAAGAGCAGGATGTCGGGGCCGATCAGGTCCTCAACCACGTCCAGGATCTCCGGTCGCGCGGCGAGGGCGTGCGACCAGGGGAAGCAGAGATGGCCCTTCATGTGGATGTCGCCCGCCGAGAACCCGCGCTCCGCCTCGAACGTCTCCAGCGAGGCGCGCATCGCGGCGGTCTCGTCCGTCCCCGCCGCCCGGAACGGCGTCAGATAGCCGTGCTCGCGGTAGAACGCCGCCTGCTCGGGCGCGAGGCGGTTCGGTGTCTCAAGAGCGGCGGTCGTCATGGCTTCGGATGATCGCAGGGTTCGGTTCGCGGTTCAAACCCGCGATGCGTTCATTCCATGAAGCTCGGCAAGTAGAGCGATAGCGCCGGGATGAACACGATCAGCGCGATCCGCACCAGGTCCGCGCCGACGAAGGGAAGGACGCCGCGGAAAATCTCGGTCAGCCGGATATCCGGCAGCATCGCGTTGAGCACGAACACGTTGAGCCCGATCGGCGGCGTTATCAGGCTGATCTCGATGACCACCACCACGACGATCCCGAACCAGATCAGGTCGAAGCCGAGCGCCTGCATGACCGGGTAGAAGACCGGGACGGTCAGCAGCATCATCGACACGCTTTCGAGAATGCAGCCGAGGACGATGTAGATCGCGACCAGGATCAGGACGACGGCTATGGGCGCGATTTCGACGGTCTCGAACCAGTCGGCGAGCACGTTGGGCAGGCGCGAGACGTTGATGAAGTTGGCGAACAGCAGCGAGCCGATCAGCAGCGTCATCAGCACCGCCGTCGTCCGCCCGCTCTCGGCCAGGATCTCGAGCGTCACGCGGAAGGTGAGCGTCCGCCGCGCGAGCGCGATGACGAAGGCGCCCGTCGCCCCGATCCCGGCGGCTTCCGTCGGGGTGAAGAAACCGACATAGATGCCGCCCATCACGATCAGGAACAGCACCAGCATGCCCCACACCCCGCCGAGCGCGCGGATGCGTTCGGACCACGGCACGGGTTCGGCGGGCGGTCCGAGCTCGGGGTTGATCCGGGTCATCACCGCGACCGCGGCCGAATAGAGCACGACGCCCAGTATCCCCGGGATTATCCCCGCCGCGAACAGCTGGCCGATATCGGTCTCCGTCATGATGCCGTAGAACACGAGCGCGATGCTGGGCGGGATCAGGATCCCGAGCGTTCCTCCGGCCGCGATGGAACCGGCCGCCAGGCTGTCCGCGTAGCCGAAACGCCGCATCGGCGGCATCGCGACCTTGGCCATGGTGGCGGCGGTGGCGAAGCTCGACCCGCACACCGCGCTGAACCCGCCGCAGGCGACGATTGTGGCCATGGCGAGGCCGCCCCGCCTGTGCCCCAGCCACTTGTTCGACGCCTCGTAGAGGTCCTGGCTGATCCCCGACCGGGCGACGAAATTGCCCATCAGGATGAACAGCGGCAGCACCGAGAAGTCGTAGACCATCACCATGTCGGTGGCGGTATTGCCGATGCTCCTCATCGCCGGCCCGAGCCCGACGAACCAGGCGAAGCCGAGCGTCCCCACCAGCCCCATGCCGAAGGCGATCGGCACCTGCAGCAGCAAGAGCGCGAACAGGGCGACGAAGCCGATGACGACCGCTTCCATGGCTCAGCCGCCCCTTCCGCCGCCATCCTCGCCGGGCCCCGCGAGCGCCATGGCGGCGAGAAACAGCAGGATCGCCGCCGCCAGCAGCGTCAGGGCCGCCATCCCGTAGACGAATATCCCGGTCTCGATCTGCAGGAACATCATCAGCTCGTTGGCCTCGTCGAGCGCTTTCGCCTGGATCCACATCTCGCGCGTCCAGAACAGGCCGAGCGCGCCGGCGAGCAGGTGGATGAGGAATTTCTGGATGCGCCGGGCCGGGCCGACGAACAGGCGGTCGAGAAGGCCGATCGCGATGTGGTCCTGCCGGGCGCAGACGATGGGGAGGCCCAGATAGACGGTGAAGCCCATCATCACCTCCGTCACCTCGAACCCGGCCGGAACCGGCGCGTTGAACGCCTGCCGGCCGAACACGTCGACGAAGGTGAGCGCCATCATCGCGAAAACCAGGACGGCGAGGACCGTCCCGAGCGTCACGTCGAGAAAATGCGCGAGCCGCCGTTCCAGCCGGCCTTCGCGCCGGTGTTCGCCGAGAGCGGACATGCGTTACGCCGGCGCGGCTAATTCGTCCGCTGACCTCCCCCGGCCCCTCCCGCAGGCGGGAGGGGAGAAGAAGAGGGCGAAACGGCGCCGCGGGTCCCCCTCTCCCCTGCGGGGGAGAGGGAAGGGGTGAGGGGGCGGCGGCCCGACGTGGATGCCCGTATCGAGGGACGCCACGCCTAGCCGCTGTAGCCCGCGACCTCGGCGCGAAACATCTCCAGCGCCTTCGCGCCGTCGATGCCGGCCTTGTTCGCCTTCTCGATCCAGCGCGCCTCGTAGTGCTTGAGCTTGTCCTTGAGGCCGGCGAGCGCCTTGCCCTCCAGCGTGTTCCACACCACGCCGTCCTCTTTCAGCTTGGACGGAGCCCATGCCTCGCGCTCGTCCCACCCGCGCCCGATCCGGAGCGAGAGGGCTTCGCCGGCCAGCTTCATGACGGTCGCCTGGTCCTTGGCGGCGATCTTCTGCCACTTCGCCTTGTTCATCGCCATCGAGAACGAGACGTTGTAGAGCCCGCCCGGGATGTGGGTGGCGTATTTGGTGAACTTGGCGATCTTGAACGCATAGATCGCCTCGTCGGTCAGGGTCGTGCCGTCGAACACGCCCTTGGCCAGCCCGTCCCGCAGCTTGGTGACGGGCGCCGACATGGGAACCGCGCCGAGCGCCTTCAGCGCCTCCGAAACGATCGCGTTCGGGATACGAAGCTTGAGGCCCTTGAAATCGGCCAGCGCGTTGATCGGGCGCTTGTTGTTGTAGACCTGCCCCGGCACGTGCACGAACATGGTGAGCGTGTGCACTTCCTTGTGCATCCCCGCCGGCTCCAGCACCTTCTTGAACACCCGCCAGTAGGCGACCGAGTTGGCCTCCCCGCTCTTCGTGATGAAGGGAAGCTCGACCATCTCGCTCAGCGGGAACGAGCCCGGGGTGTATCCGTGGACGACCCAGACCACGTCGGCGATGCCGTCGCGCGCGAGCTGGTACTGCCTGGGCGGCGCCCCAAGGGCCTTCGCGGTCGGCTGGATGTTGACCCGTCCTTCGGTCGCCGCGGAGACCTCCTTGTACCATTTGTGGAGGAGCGGCCGCTGGGTCCAGTGCGCCGGCGGCAGCCACTGGCTGTAGCGCAAATTGAGCTTGTCCGCCGCGACCGCGCCGGTCGGCAATACCGCCGCCGCCCCCGCCGCCGTGGCCGCGATCGCACCGAGTACCGCAATCCGTTTGAGCATACCTTGCATCCCTGTCCGTTGTTTCCGCCGCACGCGGTTCCGTCCGGCCCGAAACTCTAGGCACCGCCGCGCGGGACGGCAACCGCGGGCTCGCGCTTACGGCGCGTCGTAGCCCGCCATGATTCCGTCCGCGATGCCTTCGTACTCGTCCCACGGCGTGTGGCGGAAATTGTAGTCGCGGACGATGAACCGCTGGCCGACATAGAACTTCTCGTACTGGTCGTGGCGCATCGCGAATTCCGAGCCCAGCATGTCCCAGGCGAGATGGAACAGCTTCATGCGCTCGACCGCGGTCTCGTCCATCGTCGACCAGTAATCGTCGAAGGACCGCCGTAGCGCCGGGTCCTGCATCACGTCGATGCTCGCCGGCATCTGGAACACGCCGCCCCCCATCAGGGTGCGGATCCGGTCGCAAATCGTCCCGTAGTTCTCCACCGCGTAGTTGATCGCCGCGTACATGTAGCGCTCATTGACGTGGACATAGCCGTCGCCGGTCTCGCCGAACGCCTGGAGCTGGCCGTCGACGATGGCGCCGTAGGCCGCCTCCATCGAGGCGAGCTCGCCCAGCACCTCGCGCACCGCCGGGATGTCGCGCGCCCCGTTCGACCGCGCGATCCTGGAGGCGAGCCCGATCAGCAGGCGGAGCTTGGCGGCGAAGCGCACGTTCGACTGGTGGTTCGACATGTAATGCGCCGGCGTCTCGACATAGATGTCGCGCGAGAGCGCCGGGTTGTCGTGGACGAAGACGCGGTCCCAGGGGACGCGCACGTCGTCGAAGACGATCATCGAATCCGATTCGTCGAAGCGGTGGGCGAGAGGGTTGTGGAATTCGATCCCCTGCGCCGCTCCGAACGGCTTGCGCGCCCAGAGCGCGACGCCCGGGGCGTTCACCGGCACCGCGCAGGTCACCGATTCCTTAATTTGGCTCGGCGCGAGCGGGATGATGTTGCCGATCCAGAGCTCGTCCGCGAACACCGCGCCCGTGGCCAGCATCTTCATCCCGTTGAGGGTAACGCCTTCGCTGTCCTCCGCCGTCACGCGGAGCGTCGGCGGGCTCCGGTCGGCGCTCTGGTAGAGCTCCGGCTTGCGCGCGCCCTGCGGCGGCAGGATCGCGTAGGCGAGGTAGAGGTCGCGCGACCGCGCGTGCTCGTAATAGGAGTCGATCCGCTCCGAGAACCCGCCGCCGTCGCGGTCGAACACGGAAGACCCGATCGAGAGGCCCGAGATCGAGGACGCCACATGGTCCGGCGAGCGCCCCAGCAGGCCGTGCGAGAACGCCGCGATGGCGCGGTGCGCGGCGGTCCGGACCTCGAGGTCGCCGCGGCCGCGCGGCTTCAGGAAATAGGCCGGGAACCGATCGCCGCCCTCCTCGACCCAGAGCACGTTCCGCATGTCGTCCGCGCGCTTGAGGTCGTACATCGCGGCGTACATCCGCGCGGCATTGGCGAACGCCGGATGGTCGGTGACGTCGCCCACCCGCTCCTTGCCGATATAGACCGCCCGCCCGTCGCGGATGCCCGCGAGATAGTCTTCACCCGAGCGCAGCATGGGGGATCCCGGCGGTCACGCGACCGCTCCCAGACCGTTCTTGTCCACCAGCGCGAGCAGCTTGAGCGATGCGCCGCGCGGCCGCTTTTCTCCGCGTTCCCACTGGCTCACCAGACTCGCGGTCACGTTCAGGTAGCGGGCGAAAACCGCCTGGCTCGCATTTTCCCGCATGCGAAGCGCGCGGATCTCCTCGGGCGTCATCGCCTCGACAGGCGTGAGGCACATCTCGTCGAACGCTCTCATGGTGCGTTTCGCCATGACGCCCGCATCGGTCAGACCGAGCGCGGTCTCGTGCACGGCGGCGAGGGCGTCGCCCTTGTACCGTTTAGCCATTGCGGATCACCTCGATGATGGTTCCGTTCGCCAACGCGGCGTCCAATGCGGACTCGTCGAGTGCGAGCATTTCATCGGCCAGCGCGCGAAAGGCCATGAGTTCGTCCCGCCGAAGGTTCTGCCGCCCGCTCTTCGCGAATCCGTAGACAAAGAAGGCAAGCCCGTCCCGCCGAAACAGCACGATCGAGCGGAACCCTCGGGATTTTCCCTGTCCTTTACGGGCGATCCGCTGCTTGATGACGTCACCGCCCAGATCGGCATCGATCAGACCCTTCCCGGCGCGCTGGATCGCCTCGAACAAAGCACCGTCTTCCAGCCCTTCGCGCCTCGCGAATCGGGTGAACGCTCTCGTCC
>JAJEHI010000196.1 GCA_022823775.1 Defluviicoccus sp.
CGCGGAACGGCCGGCCTCGAACACGAGCGCCCGGAAGCGCGGGCCCCGCCAGGTCTCGATGACGGTGAGGCCGGAAGCGGGCGCGCCGCTTCCGGCGAGGATCTCATAGCCCGGCAGGAGATCGCGCCGGGCGACCGCGCGCACCAGCTTGACCAGCACCGCTATGTGCCGATCGCTCGCCGGGGCCATGCCCGACGTGTGGATGCCGGACGTCATATCCGGCATGGCGTCGGCGTTGCGGATCAGGATCTGCGCCGCGTCGCGCACCGTCGGCGTCAGCGTCAGCCGGTAGGTGAAGCCCTTCTCCGTACCGATGAAGAGGCTTGCCGCCGCGTACCGGCCGCCCTCCCCGGGGTCCGTCCCGGACAGCCGCAGCCAGAGATCGCCCGAGGCGGCGTCGTGCTCGACCGCGAAGCCGTCCGGCGCGCGCACCACCCGCGCGACCCGGTCGCCGATGAGCGCGATGCGGTTGACGTCCGTCGCCGAGACCTCCGCCGCGAGCTCGGCATGGTCGACCGCCTCCAGCAGCTGCATCGCGGCGGCCGGCGCGGGCAGGACGAGCGCGCCCGCGAGCATGAGGCATGCCGCAGCGACTGCCTGCCGGTAAATCCGGGCCATTCTCAATCCTCCATCTGTTCGAAGCGCAGCAGGCCGATGCGTCCGGCCTCGATGCGGAAGGCGAGCCGGTAGCGCCGGTCCGTCCGCGCCGCTTCCTCGCGGCCGATCCAGGTCACCAGCTCGCCGGATATCTCGACCCGGAGCCGCTCGGGGTCGGCCTCGATGCGGTCGGGATAGAAGGCGCTGGCGAGATCGCGACCGGCCATGCGCGCCGCCTCGGCCTCGACCCAGGCGCCGATCGCGCCCCGCGCCGAGGGATGGCTCATGCGCGCCGCCGCCGCCCGCACATGGGCCGCGTTCTCCGGCGTCAGCGTCAGCAGCGTCACCGCCACTGTGCGCGCCATGTCCTCGAGGTAGCGAGCGCCGGCGGGACCTATGCCCGCCCCGCTGCCGCCGACCGCCCAGGCCGGGCCTCCCGCCGCCGGCACCATGACCGTGACGGTCTCGCGGCCGGCGAAGCCCACCGTCAAAGCCAGGTTGGCCGCCATGGAGAGCACCAGCAGAAGGCCGAGCGCGAGCCGGATGTCCCGCACCCGTCGGACGGCGAGATCGAGATCGGCGCGCCGCATCGTCCCGCCTCAGCCCGTGAACCGGCGAAGATGGCTCGGCGGCGTGCGTTTGAGCCGCAGCACGAAGTCCGGCAGGAACCAGTAGAGCGCATAGCGCGCGATATTGGCCCCGCCGCCGCGCTTGACCCGGCGCAGCACCAGCCAGCCGCCGAGACCGGCGACCAGCCCGGTCGGGAACTGGTTGGCCGCCAGGCCGAGGAGCGCCGGGCCCATCAGCACCGCCGCCTCGTCCACGGTCCAGAACAGCCAGCGCTCCGGATCGTCGAGACGGCGCGGGATGACATGGCTCCTGGCGTCGCTCATCGCCGCGGCCTCAGACGATCGCCGTGCCGACCAGGCCGGTGACGATGCCGGTCCCGGCGCCGGCGGCGACGCCGACCCCCACCGCGCCCATCAGCTGCATGGCGTTGAAGCGCAGCACGGAACCGACCAGCGCCGCGCCGACGGCGAGCGCCGCCGCGAGCTGCCCACCGGTGCCGCCCACGATGCCTTCCACCGTGTCGAGCGGCGCGTCGAAGGTGGTGTCCGTGGTCGCCAGCGCCGCGTCCGCGCCGGCCAGCACGGCCGCCACCGCAAGCGTCGCGACGGCCGCCCCGCGCCATGCGCTGCCGGAAGACGCCATGCAGGATGCCGGCCCGCTCATCGCGCCGCTCCGGTTCCCGGATCGGTGTCCGGGCCGGCAAGCGCGGTGCCGTCGTCCGAGGTCGACTTGCGGCGCCGCTTCCGCACCCACGCATCCAGGTCTTCGCGCAGATAGCGCACCCGCCGGCCGACCAGGTGGTACACCGGCCCCGCCCCGGTGACCCGGTAGCGCGCCAGCGTCTTCGGGGCCAAGCCGACCACCAGCGCGGCCTGCTCCGTGTTCAGATATTCCACTCCGTTCATCGTCTCCGTCTCCTGCCTGCCCGGACACCGGTCCGGGGCCTTCGCCGGCGCCCGGACCGCTCCGGGCGCACCGGGCACCATCGAAGCGCAGAAAACGGATCGCGGGGATGGTCGTTTTGCATTTTGAAAACGACCATCCCCGGGAGGATGCTGGAGAGCCCTTGAGAGCCCCCGGGGATGATCGCAATTGCGAATGCCCCGGCGGAGACCGGCCCGGAGCGGTCTCGTCCGGTCCCGAAATCGACCTCCAAAACGCGGTTGCGGGCGAATCCGGCGACGTGCCGGGATGTGGCGCGACGGGATCGGAGGGCTGTGACCGGGATGCCAGGCCGGCGCTTCCCTTCAGCGACCCGGCCGGACGATCGGCTATCCCGGCGGCATCCCGCGGGCTAGATTGACGGGGATCGCCGTCGACGAGGCGATCGCGGAGACGCGCATTGGTCGACTATTCCGATTTTGTCGTTTACGCCGACGAGAGCGGCGATCACGGTCTCGTCTCCATCGACCCGCAATATCCGGTGTTCGCGCTGGTGTTCTGCGTCGTGCGCAAGATCGACTACGCCGCCACCGTCGTGCCCGCCGTCCTGAAGTTCAAGTTCGGCGTCTGGGGCCACGATGCCGTCGTGCTGCACGAGCACGACATCCGCAAGAGCAAGGGGCCATTCGCGATCCTGATGACCGATCGCGCATTGCGCGAACGCTTCCATGACGACCTGAACCGGCTCATGGAGGCGATGCCGATGACCATCTTCGCCGCGGTCATCGACAAGCCGCGCCTGCGCGGCGGAGAGGACCGCCCCGCGAACCCCTACCGGACCGCGCTCCGCTTCTGCATGGAGCAGCTGCATGCCATGCTGAGCGCCGCCAGCCAGCAAGGCAAGTCGGTCCATGTCGTCTTCGAGAGCCGGGGCGGGAAGGAGGATCGCGACCTGGAACTGGAATTCCGCCGCATCGCCGCCAGCCGGGCGCCGCGGGATTTCGGGCGCTTCGCACTCCACCCGATATTCGTTTCCAAGGCCGCGAACTCCGTCGGCCTGCAACTCGCCGATCTCACCGCGCGCCCCATCGCGCTGTCGCAACTGCGCCCGAACCAGCCGAACCGCGCCTTCGACATCATCCGGCCCAGGATCGGCGAGATGAAATGCCTTCCCTGAAACCCGCACCGCAAAACAAAAGGGCCCCGGAAGCTCCAGGACCCTTCTGTCGACCGGGCAGTTCCCAATCCTTTGATCGAAGCCTAGTTGCGCCGACCGCCAAAGGCAAGCGGATTCACCGCCCGAACCCCCGTGTTGACTATGTGTTGACAGTGGGATTTCCGGACGAGCCAGAGAATCGAAAAGCCCCTGAAAACATCAATGTTTTCAGGGGCTTCAGTGGTTGCGGGGGCAGGATTTGAACCTGCGACCTTCAGGTTATGAGCCTGACGAGCTACCGGACTGCTCCACCCCGCGTGTGTGTGTTGAGTGAGGTGTGTGTGGGTGCGCACCGTTCCGGCCTGGCGACGACCTACTCTCCCACGTCTTGAGACGCAGTACCATCGGCGCGGAGGGGTTTCACGGCCGAGTTCGGGATGGGATCGGGTGGGGGACCCTCGCCATGGCCACCAGGCCGGAGCGATGCGCATTGGGGTGTTTTCCGGTGAGCGATGGTTGATCAAGCCGTTCGAACGATTAGTACCGGTCAGCTTCACATGTTGCCATGCGTCCACGCCCGGCCTATCGACGTGGTGGTCTTCCACGGTTCTCATGCGAGACCTGGTTTCGAGGGGGGCTTCCCGCTTAGATGCTTTCAGCGGTTATCCCGTCCGGACGTAGCTACCCTGCAGTGCCGCGGGCGCGACAACAGGTCCACCAGAGGTCCGTCCATCCCGGTCCTCTCGTACTGGGGACAGCTCCTCTCAAGTCTCGTACACCCACGGCAGATAGGGACCGAACTGTCTCACGACGTTCTAAACCCAGCTCACGTACCACTTTAATCGGCGAACAGCCGAACCCTTGGGACCTGCTCCGGCCCCAGGATGTGATGAGCCGACATCGAGGTGCCAAACACTCCCGTCGATGTGAACTCTTGGGGAGTATCAGCCTGTTATCCCCGGCGTACCTTTTATCCGTTGAGCGATGGCCCTTCCACGCGGAACCACCGGATCACTATGGCCGACTTTCGTCTCTGCGCGGCCCGTCGGCCTTGCAGTCAGGCAGGCTTGTGCCATTACACTCACCAGCTGATATCCGACCAGCCTGAGCCTACCGTCGCGCGCCTCCGTTACCCTTTGGGAGGCGACCGCCCCAGCCAAACTACCCGCCATGCAGGGTCCCGGACCCCGGTCAGGGGCCGCGGTTAGATATCAAGACACAAAAGGGCGGTATTTCAAGGGCGGCTCCACGCCAGCTGGCGCCGGCGCTTCGAAGCCTCCCGCCTATCCTGCACATTCATCCCCTGATACCACTGCAAAGCTGTAGTAAAGGTGCACGGGGTCTTTCCGTCTGACCGTGGGAACTCCGCATCTTCACGGAGAATTCAGTTTCGCTGAGCCGACGTTGGAGACAGCGGGGAAGTCGTTACGCCATTCGTGCAGGTCGGAACTTACCCGACAAGGAATTTCGCTACCTTAGGACCGTTATAGTTACGGCCGCCGTTTACCGGGGCTTCGGTTCGAGGCGCCAACCTCTCCCCTTAACCTTCCGGCACCGGGCAGGCGTCAGACCCTATACCGCGCCTTGCGGCTTCGCAGAGCCCTGTGTTTTTAGTAAACAGTCGCCACCCCCTGGTCTGTGCCACCCCCGATCGGTTGCCCGAACGGAGGTCCCCCTTCTCCCGAAGTTACGGGGGCATTTTGCCGAGTTCCTTCAACGTCGTTCTCTCAAGCGCCTCGGTATGCTCTACCTGCCCACCTGTGTCGGTTTCGGGTACGGTCTTCTCAGCGGGGCTGTTTCCTGGAACACCATGGCTGCGCATCCACTCCACACAAGGACACACACCGTCCGGTATTCGTCACCACCGCCAGGCTCGGGACTATTCACCCGATTCCCATCGACTACGGCTTTCGCCCTCGTCTTAGGGGCCGGCTCACCCTCGGAGGATTACCCTGGCCGAGGAACCCTTGGGCTTTCGGCGAGAGTGTTTCTCACACTCTTTGTCGCTACTCGTGTCAGCATTCGCACTTCCGATACCTCCAGTCCCCCTCACGGGACACCTTCGCAGGCCTACGGAACGCTCCGCTACCATGCAGCCTTGCGGCCGCATCCTCAGCTTCGGTGCGTGGCTTGAGCCCCGGTACATCTTCGGCGCGGGATGGCTTGTCTAGACCAGTGAGCTATTACGCTTTCTTTAAAGGATGGCTGCTTCTAAGCCAACCTCCTGGCTGTCTTGGCCTTCCCACCTCCTTTCCCACTGAGCCACAACTTCGGGACCTTAGCTGGAGGTCTGGGCTGTTTCCCTTTCGACCACGGACCTTAGCACCCATGGTCTGTCTGCCGCGCTGTACTCGCCGGTATTCGGAGTTTGGTTAGGTGTGGTAAGGCTCGCGCCCCCCTAGCCCATCCAGTGCTCTACCCCCGGCGGTAATCACACGACGCACTACCAAAATAGTTTTCGCGGAGAACCAGCTATATCCTGGTTTGATTGGCCTTTCACCCCTAGCCACAGGTCATCCCCCACTTTTTCAACAGTGGTGGGTTCGGTCCTTCAGCGCGTGTTACCGCGCCTTCAACCTGCCCATGG
>JAJEHI010000170.1 GCA_022823775.1 Defluviicoccus sp.
ACCCCTCCCGCAAGCGGGTGGGGCGCTGGCCGGGTGGTGGCGCGCTACTCCCCCTCTCCCCCCCGGGGTGAGGGCCGGGGTGAGGGGGCGCTCAATCCAGCAGGCCCATCGCGCGGAGGCTCGAATGTCCGCCGCGGGCGACGATCACGTGGTCGTGCAGGACGATGCCGAGGCTCTTGCCCACGTCGCGGATCTCGCGGGTCATGTCGATGTCGGCCTTCGACGGGCTCGGATCGCCCGAGGGGTGGTTGTGCACCATGATGACCGCGCTCGCGGTCAGCTCCAGCGCGCGCTTCATCACCTCGCGCGGGTAGACCGGCGTGTGGTTGACGGTGCCGCGCTGCTGCTCCTCGTCCTCGATCAGCCGGTTCCTGGTGTCGAGATAGAGGACGCGGAAGCACTCGGTCTTCTCGTGCGCCATCCGCGCGCGCAGATAGGCCACCAGCCGGTCCCACGAGTTGAGCACCTCGCCGTTCAGCGACTCCTCGCGGCCCAGCAGGGTCGCGGCCTCGGCGGCGATCCTTATCGCCACCGTCGCCGCCTTTCCCACCCCGTCGACGGTCTGCAATTCCGCCGGCGCGGCGCGGAGCACCCCGGCATAGGAGCCGAAGCGGTCGATCAGCGCCTTGGCGATCGGCTTGGTGTCGCGCCTCGGGATCGCCTGGAACAGCAGCAGCTCCAGGATTTCGTAGTCGTGCAGGGCGTCGCCGCCCCCCTTGAGGAACCGGTCGCGGAGCCTGTCGCGGTGGCCCAGATGGTGGGATTCGATCTTCATGGCGCGGTCCCGGCAAGTGTTGCCTACTCGTCCCGGCCGGTCAAAGCCCCCCGCGTCGGGGCTGGCGTCGACAGCCTTTCGCGGCGACAATGGCTGCCGGTCGACATATAGCAGGTGGGCAGGCCGATGAGGGCTTTCCAGCGACCCGCGGTTGCGTTGGCGGCGGCGTTACTCGCCTGGACCGGCTCCGGCGGCGCGGCGGGGGCGAGCTGCTATCCGATGGCGCGCGGCCCGGGCGGCTTCATCCCGGCGTCGTTCGCCGCCGCTCCCGTCAAGGCGCACCACGTCAGGATCGACTTCGTCGGCCACTCGACCTTCGTCATCGAATCGCCTCAGGGGGTGCGCGTCGCCACCGACTACAACGACTATGTCCGCCCACGGCGCCTGCCCACGATCGTCACCATGAACAACTCGCACGACACGCATTACAGCTATGCCGTCGACGAGGGCATCCGGCACGTGCTGCGGGGCTGGGACCCGGCGGGCGGCGTCGCGCGGCACAACGTCTCGGTGAAGGACGTGCGGGTCAGGAACGTCCCCACCAACCTCGCCGAGTTCGGCGGCAAATGGCGCAACGGCAATTCGATGTTCGTGATCGAGAGCCAGGGGCTCTGCATCGTCCACATCTCGCATCTGCACCACGTGCTGTCCGAGGACCAGCTGCGCGACCTCGGGCGCATCGACATCGCGTTCGCGCCGATCGACGGCATGTGGACCATGAGCCACCAGGAGCTGTTCGAGGTGCTCGACGCGATCAAGCCGATGCTGGTGATCCCGATGCATTACGGCTCGATGGGCGGGGTGCAGGCCTTCGTCGCCCGCGCCGAGGCCAGATGGCCGGTCCGCCACCACGACGATTCGTGGATCGAGCTCAGCTTCCGCGACCTGCCGCGCAAGACCGAGGTGCTGTTCCTCGCCGGCAGGTGAGTCGGGGTCCGCCGCCCCCTCACCCCGACCCTCTCCCCGGTGGGGAGAGGGGGAACCCGCGGCGTCGCTCTCTACCTTCTCCCCTCCCGCTTGCGGGAGGGGCCGGGGGAGGGCGGGCCCGTCACCCCAGCGCGAAGCCGGCCTTCTCGAGATAGGCCCGCATGGTGCGGCCGTCGTCGACCGCCATCTGGCGCGCCTTGTCTTCCGACCAGCCGTAGAATTCGGGCGTCCCGAACCGGTCGGCGTGCTTGTACTTCCCGGCCGGGATCGAATAGCGCCCGTCGCGGCGCCGGTCGTAGCCGTCGATCTCCTCGGCCAGCCCTCTGTCGTCGTAGCGGTCGGTGTGGATCGTGGCCGAGGGCGAGAGGCGGACGCTGACGAACCCTTCGCGCGCCGGGTAGCCGACGCAGAGGCCGGAAATCGGGAACACATGGTCGGGGATCGCCAGCATCTCCGCGATGGCGTCCACATGGTCGCGCACGTGGCTGATATGGCAGCAGCCGAGCCCCATGATCTCCGCCGCGCAGACCAGCTGCTGCATCGCGATCGCCGCGTCGATGGTGGCGTTCAGCACCGCGTCCATCGTGTCGTTGGCGTAATCGAGCCCGCGCAATTCGCAGACCCGGCGGATTCTCCGGTTGTCGCCGCAGACGACGAAGAACTCCGGCGCCTGGACGATCCACGGCATGCCGGGGAGCAGCGCGCCGATGCGCTCCCTCAGCGCGCGGTCCCGGATGCGGATCATCGAGAGCTGCTGGAGGTCCGACTTGGTGGCGGCCGACAAGGCGGCGGCGATCAGCGTATCGAGAACGGCGGCCGGGACCGGATCGTCGGTGTAGAGCCGCTGCGTCCGGTGCGCGAGCAGCTTCTCCACCGCCGGGTCCGGGGATTCGCCTTCGAGCGCCCGGTTGTCGAGTTCGAACCGGTCGCGCCACAGCGCGCCGAGGGATTTGCTCACCGGGTTCCTCCCGTTCCGTTTGGGCCTTATACAGATGACTTGACGGGCGGGGGGCCCGCGGCATTTTTTCCGTCATGCCCGGACTTGTTCCGGGCATCCACGTCCCTCCGCCGCCTCGCCCGTCCCCGCTCGTATCGCCATACCGCGACACGTGGATGCCCGGAACAAGTCCGGGCATGACGACAGTGGGGGCGGGCACCGGCCGACCGCCCATCGAGTCATCTACATAAGCGCCTTCCGTGCTCTTGGGCGTTCACCCGTAGGGCGGCTTGTGCAGCCCCGCGGGGGATAGCGTGAAGATCTCGCAGCCGTCGGCGGTCACGCCCAGCGAATGCTCGAACTGTGCCGACAGCGAGCGGTCCTTGGTCACCGCCGTCCAGCCGTCGGACAGGATCTTGGTCTCGTAGCGCCCGGCGTTCACCATCGGCTCGATGGTGAAGAACATGCCCTCGGCGAGCCGCATCCCTTCCCCCGGGCGGCCGTAATGCAGCACGCTCGGCGGGCAGTGGAAGATCCGCCCGAGCCCGTGGCCGCAGAAATCGCGCACCACCGAATAGCGTTCGCCCTCGACATAGCTCTGTATCGCGTGACCGACGTCGCCCAGGGTCGCGCCGGGCCGCACGGCCTCGATGCCGCGCATCAGCGATTCGTAGGTCGCGTCCATCAGGCGGCGCGCCTTCACGCCCACGCGCCCGACCGGAAACATGCGGCTGGTATCGCCGTGCCAGCCGTCGAGGATCACCGTGATGTCGATGTTCACGATGTCGCCGTCCTTCAGGACCTTGTCGCCCGGGATGCCGTGGCAGACGACGTGGTTGACCGAGGTGCAGATCGACTTCGGGAAGCCGCGATAGTTGAGCGGCGCCGGCACCGCGTCGCGCCCGACGATGAATTCGTGGCAGAGCGTATCGAGCGCGCCGGTGGTCGCGCCCGGCACCACATGGGGGGCGATGAAGTCGAGAACCTCCGCCGCGAGCCGGCCCGCCCGCCGCATCGCGGCGAACTCCTGCGGCCCGTGAACCGGCACATGCTGCGCCGGCTCCCGCGACGTCTCCGAACTTCCCCAGCGGTCGGTCATGGGCTCGTTTATACGGTCCGCGCGACCGAACGGTCCAGCCCGTTCGCCGGAGCCGGCCCTTCGATACACCCCTCACCCCGACCCTCTCCCCGCGGGGGAGAGGGGGACTCGTTCCGCCGCCTTCCTTCTCCCCTCCCGCTTGCGGGTGGGGCCGGGGGAGGGTCGCGCGTCCTTCGACAGGCCACGGACGCTTGCGTAAAATGCCGCCCGGTCGCGCCGCTCCGGAGTCCCAATGGCCGAACAGGAAATCGTCACCGCCTGCGTCGTGGTTATCGGCAACGAGATCCTGTCCGGGCGCACCCAGGACAAGAACATCAATTATCTCGCCAAAGGGCTGGAAGCGCTCGGCATCCGGCTGCGCGAGGTACGCATCGTCCCGGACGACCGAAGGAAGATCGTCGACACGGTGAACGAGTGCCGCGCGGCGTTCGACTACGTGATCACCACCGGCGGGATCGGGCCGACCCATGACGACATCACGTCGGAATGCGTCGCCGAGGCGTTCGGCGTCGGCATGTACCGCGACCCCGAAACGGTCGAGCTGATCCGCTCCTATCTCCGCAGCGGCGAGATGAACGAGGCCAGGATGCGCATGGCAACCTTCCCCGAGGGGGCCGAGCTGATCGCCAATCCGGTCAGCGCCGCGCCGGGCTACCGCAAGGAGAACGTGTTCGTCCTGGCCGGCGTGCCGCAGATCATGCGGGCGATGTTCGACGGGATGAAGCACCATCTCTCCGGCGGCATGCGAATGCAGGCGCGCGCGGTCCACGTCCATCTCCCCGAAGGCGCCATCGCCGAGGCGCTCGGCGAGGTGCAGGAGCGTTATCCCGATATCGACATCGGCAGTTACCCCGCCATGCGGCAGCGCCGGTTCGGAGTGAGCGTCGTCCTGCGCGGCACCGACGGGGCGCTGCTCGACCGCGCGCTCGCCGAGGTCAGGGAGGCGCTGGTCGCGCTCGGCGGGGAGCCTACCGACGAATCCCCGGAAAGCCCGCCCGACCCGGAAGATCGATGAGCTGGGAAGCGCCGGTCCTCGGGCTGATGCTGGGGGTGGGGGTCCTGCTCGGCTTCCAGGGCTTCTCCGCGATGACCGACCGGTCGCTGGCGGACGCCGCGCGCAAGAAGGGCATGTGGAAGCTCAACGCCGGGGTGACGCTCGCCGTCGTCTCGATGATCGCGATCCTGCACGTTTCGGGGGGTTAAGCGGGCACGATCCGGCTGTCGCCCGAAAGGTCCCCCCTCACCCTGACCCTCTCCCCGGTGGGGAGAGGGGAATCCTTCGCCTCCTCCTTATCTTCTCCCCTCCCGCTTGCGGGAGGGGCCGGGGGAGGGCCGGGCGCGCCCTAGCCCCCGCTTGCCTCCTGGGTGTAGGCCGGGTCGTGGTAGCGGCGTTGCGCGGCGCGCATGTATTCGAGGATCGCGGGATCGCCGTCGACCCGCGGCACCGGCTCGTCGTCCCAATGCCCGAACCGGTCGACGCCGCGCACCAGGGTCGCCGCGCGCCGGCCGATCGTCGAGCGCACCGAGGTCGGAATGTAGAACAGCGCCAGCCCGATACGCGGCCCGTCGGTCCGGTTGGGCAGCGAACCGTGCACCGTCCGCTCGTGGTGGATCGAGAACTCGCCCTCCCGGAGCTCCAGGTCGACGGCC
>JAJEHI010000063.1 GCA_022823775.1 Defluviicoccus sp.
GTCGTCCCACAGCGCCGGTCAGGGAGCGAAATAGCAGCCGAAGCCATGCCGCGCGCGCGGCACCCGCCGGAAGGTCGAGAGCGTCATGGTCTCGCGCAAGAAGGTCCGGCAGATGCCGTTCACGTCCGGCCGGCGGCGGTAGATCTGCTGGTGACAGCGCACCTCGCCGAGCACGCCTTCGGGGAGCGCGCCGTCGATGGGCACCGCGGTTCCCGGTTCTCCGGGGCGGATCAGGCCCATCGGCCTGGCGGCGCAGACCAGGAAGCGTTCGTCGTCCAGCCTGGCGCTCACATGACCGTAGGCGTGGCCGAGATCGTGCCGCGCGAGCGCCCGCGCCGCCTTGCGGACGCGAATCTGCGTCGCTTCGATCGGCTCTCCGATCGCGCCGAATTCGGTTTCAGCCAAGAAATGCTCCCGTGCCGCGCGCGCGGTGCCTGCGTGGGTCGGCGGTCAGCTCTTGAACTCCACGATGTCCGGCTTCGCGCCCCACATGCAGAGCGAAGTATCGTCGAACGGGAATTGCCGCGGCCGGTAGTCCGGATCCTCGATCAGCCGCACGCCGTGGGAATATTCGTAGACCATCTCGTCCGGGCCTTCGAAATAGAGGAAGCGGGCGCCCGAGGTGGGGTGCCGGCCCGGCCCGAAGACGATCCGCACCTGCCGCTCGGTGAGGAAGTAGTGCGAGCGCATGATGTCGTCGACGCTCTCGACCTGGAAATTGATGTGCTGCACGCCGGGCCCGGCCGCCGGGAACAGGGCGAGGCGGTGATGCACCTTGTCGAAGGACATCAGCGCCGCGTCGCCGATCCAGTCGTTGGCGCGGATGTTGAAATGCGCCGTCCAGAACGCCTCGTCGCGCGGCGCGTTCGTGGTCTTGAGCCCGACATGGGAGAATTCCTGGATACCCGCGTCGCGGCTCGGGAAATAGCGCCTGCCGCTGTGGAACGGGCGCAGCACGAGATCGATGCGGTTGCCCGTGGGATCGGAGAAGCCGATATAGTCCGTGACCCTGCGGTCGGCGGCGCCCTCCGGCGTGCCCCGAGCCACTTCGACGCCCGCCGCTTCCAGCTCGGAAGCCGCGCGAGCCAGCATCTCGGCGGTCTCCACCTCGAAGCCGAGGGTGTGGTCGTCGGGCGCGCCCTCGAAGTAACAGATGTTGTGATCGCGGTCGTCGCCACGGACATAGGCGGAACCGTTTTCACGCCGGACCAGTTCGAGGCCGAGCGTTTCGGTCGCGAACCGGACCGCCGAATCGACATCGCGCGTGCCGAGCCGAACATAGCGAATGTCTACCAGCTCGATCATGGAACACCTCGCAGTGCGGCGCTTGTCGCGGACATCGTCATGATACCCGCGCCGGACCCGCTTTCAATCGACTCTAGACCAGCCGCACGACCTCTCCGGAGTCGGTCTTGCCGAAACGGCGGAGGAAGCCGAGCGTGGACAAGGTCGGCTCGTCGCTGACCACGAACAGGATCGCGTCCTCGCTGTCCGAGCCGTTGACGTGCTCGAACCATGAATTGCCGGGCACCGCGATCGCGTCGAACTGTTGCCAATCCAGCCTCTCGCCGTCGACGATCGAATGGCCGCTGCCCTCGAACGGGAAACATACGAGACTCGCGTTCTGGCGCTGCGGGCGGGTGCGCTCGCCGGGCCTGAGGAGCTGGCCGAAGAAGGTCATCGTGGGGTAGGGCGACCGGCCGGTCGTCGGATCGGTGTATTCCACCGCGATTCCGTCGTAAGGGCTGCCGTCGTGGTCGCGGAATTTCTCCAGCAGCTCGCGCGTGCTCTCCCAGCGATAGACATACATCGGCGACGAACGCCCCGCGCCGCGCCCGTGGTCGACGAAGCGCGGCAGAAGCCCGCCCTGACCGTATACCCGGGACGAGTGGTCGTCGGCAAAGCGGGCCGTCTGTTCGCTCTTCGCGACGCCGTCCTCCTCGTAACGGTGCTCGAAGCTCGCGGCGTTCAGCACCTCGGTGAGCGGCAGGTCCAGCACGCTGACATTGACCGCGAAATCGTCGCCCCGGTTGCCGTGGTTGTGCCACGCGTCGGCAGGGGTCAGGACCAGGTCGCCCGGCCCGAACACGATGTCCTCGCCCTCGACGCCGGTGAAGTTGCTGGCGCCGGTAAGCCCGATCCTGACCGCGTTGATCGAGTGCCGGTGCGGCGGCATGATCTCGCGCGGGTCGTTGAGCCGGTAGGCGGTGTAGAGCGTCGTCACCGTCGCGCGGACCGGAGCGAGGCCGGGATTGACCAGCACCACCGACCGGCGCTCCGAATCGTCCATGGTGATAAGCTCGGCCGCCTCGTACAGGATCGGCTCTATGTCGTTGTATTTCCAGACATAAGGCCGTGCCTTTCCGGCCTTCAGGATCTGCGCGTCCTCGTCGTTCTCGTTTTCGGTGCTAACGGCCCAGTAGGGCGCCATGTCATGCGCGTCGAGCCTTCGATAAAGCGCATCCAGGCGTGCGTCCCGGTTGGAGCCGGTTGCCGGTTCGACGGTGGCCATGGGTTCTTCTCCCGGTTGCGGCTTTACGCGTCAGACTGCGGTTTCGTGGCGTTCGATGCAGACCGCGACGACCTCGTCGGGATCGCGCTTCCACCAGTTCCCGGCCGAGAAGATCTCGACCTCGTTCATCCCGTCATAGCCGGCCTGCTCCACCAGGCCGCGGATGCGCGGGATGTCGACCACCCCGTCGCCCATCATCCCCCGGTCGAACACCAGATCCCTGGTATCGACGAGCCAGTCGTTGACGTGGAAGGCGAGAATGCGGTCGCCCGCCCGCGCGATCTCCGCGTCGAGCGCGGGATCCCACCATACGTGGTAGACGTCGACCGCGACGCCGACGCCCTCGCCGAGCTCGTCGCACAGATCGTTGGCGAGCCCGAGCGTGGTCACGCAGCCGCGCGTGGCGCAAGTCATCGGGTGCAGAGGCTCGATCGCGAGCGGCACCCCGGCGGCACGCGCGGCGGGCAGGATTTCGGCGATCCCCTCTGCGACCCGGGCGCGGGCGCCCGGAAGATCCTTCGAGCCCTCCGGCAGGCCGCCCGCGAGCATTATCAGCGTGCGCGCGCCGATTGCCGCGGCCTCCTCGATGGCCCTGAGATTGTCGTCGATCGTTGCCCGCCAGGTCGACGCATCGGCGCCGCCGAACATGCCGCCCCGGCACAGGCCCGTCACGGTCATGCCGTGATCGCTCAGCAGCCTTGCCGCTTCGCCGATGCCGCACTCGGCGAGCTTGTCGCGCCAGACGCAGATGCCGCGCACCCCGTGGCGCGCGTAGCCTTCGATCGCCTCGCGCAGCGTCCACTTTTCCCGCGTGGTCGCCTGATTGATGGCGAGTTTCTCTATGCCCGGCATCAGGCGGCGATTCCGTGCAACCGCATGGTGTCCCGCATCCGGCCCGCCGCGCGCTCCGAATCCGAAAGAAGGCCGGCCCGGTCGGCGAGGCGGAAAATATCGGCAAGGTGGACGGCGGACCGCGCGCTTTGCTGCCCTCCCACCATGACGAAGTGATCCTGCAGCCCGTTCAGATACGCCATGAAGACGACGCCCGTCTTGTAGAACCGGGTCGGCGCCCGGAAGATGTGCCGCGAGAGTTCCAGCGTCGGGGCGAGGATGGCGCGGAAATCCGCCCTTCGGTTTCCCGAAAGCGCCGCCAGCGCGGCCGAGGCCGCCGGCGCGATCGCATCGAAAATACCCAGCAGCGCGTCCGAATAGCCCTCCTCGTCGCCCTCGATCAGTTCCGGGAAGTTGAAGTCGTCGCCGGTATACATGCGCACCCCGTCCGGCAGGCGGCGCCGGAGGGCGATTTCCTTGTCCTTGTCGAGCAGCGAGATCTTGATCCCGTCCACTTTCGCCGAATTGGCCTCGAGCACGGCGAGACAGACTTCCATCGCTTCCCAGTGATCGTCATGGCCCCAATAGCCGGCGAGCGCGGGATCGAACATCTCGCCCAGCCAGTGGACGATGACGGGTTCCGAAACCTGCGACAGGATGCGGTCGTAGACCCGGGCATAGTCCTCCGGTCCCTTCGCCGCCGCGGCCAGCGCGCGCGACGCCATCAGGACGATCCGCCCGCCGGCCTCCTCTACCGCGCCGCACTGTTCTTCATAGGCGGCGATCACGTCCTCGATCGCGAGGTCCGGGTCGGGCGCCACGTGATCCGTGCCCGCGCCCGAGGCGAGCACGGCGCCCGGCGTCGCGCGCGCCTCGGCGACGCTGCGGCGAATGAGTTCGAGCGAGGCGGTCCAGTCGAGTCCCATGCCGCGCTGGGCGGTGTCCATCGCTTCGGCCACGCCGAGGCCGAGCCGCCATAGATGGCGCCGGAAGGCAAGGGTCGCTTCCCAGTCGATCGCCGGCTCCAGCCATGGGTCGATATCCGCGCGCGGGTCGGCGACGACATGCGCCGCGGCGAAGGCGATCCGGTTGAACGGACGCTTCGGCTCTTCGGGAGGCGGACGCGGCGAGCTCATCTCGAAAGGGACGATCTTGCCGTCGGCGGTCGGCAGGTCGACGATCGTCATCGGCCGTCCTCCAGCGGCTCGACATCGATCCAGCGCCGCTCCTCCCAGCTCTGCATCGCGCGCTCCGCGAGCTGGACGCCCTTCGCGCCCTCGAGAAGAGTCCAGGTGAAGGGGCCGTCGTCGTAGAGCGACCGGATGAACATCTCCCACTCGGTCTTGAAGCCGTTGTCGAAGGACAGGTCGGCCCCGTACTCCTCCCAGGTGCCGAAGAAGTCGATGGTCTGCGGCTCGTCGGGGTTCCAGACCGGCGAGGGCGTCGCATCCCGGTCCTGGACGAAGCAGCGCGTCAGCCCCGACACGGCGGCACCGAGGACGCCGTCGGCGTGGAAGGTCACGAGGTCGTCCTTGCGCACACGCGTGCACCAAGAGGCGAAGATCTGCGCGACGGCGCCGTTGTCGAGCTCGATCATCGCGCAGGAACCGTCGTCGGCATCGGCGTCGTAGGGCTCGTCGTTCTCGTCCCAGCGCCGGTCGAAGTTGATCGCGCCCCGGCAGACCACGCTTCGGACCTTGCCGAACACGTTGTCGAGCACGTAGCGCCAGTGCGGCATCATGTCGAGGATGATCCCGCCGGCGTCGGCCTTGCGGTAGTTCCAGGACGGGCGCTGCGCCGGGCGCCAGTCGCCCTCGAACACCCAGTAGCCGAAATCGATCTTGACCGAGAGCAGCCGGCCGAGCACGCCGTCGTCGATCAGCCGCTTCATCTTGAGGAGGCCCGGAAGGAAGATCTTGTCCTGCACGACGCCATGACGGATGCCGGCCTTTTCGGCGTGGCGGTACAAGTCGAGCGCGTCCTCCAGGGTCGCGGCCGACGGCTTCTCGCAGTAGATGTGCTTGCCCGCGTCGATGGCTTTGCGCAGGATCTCCGCGCGATGGACGGTGCTCGCGGTATCGAAGAACAGCGGATAGTCGGGGTCCCGGATGGCCGCGTCGAGATCGGTCGTCCAATTGTCGAAGCCGTGGGCGGCGCCGAGCGCGGCGAGCTTTTCCTCGCTGCGGCCGACCAAAAGCGGGTCGGGGACGATCCTGCGCCCGTCGCTGAGCGCGACGCCGCCTTCCTCGCGTATCTTCACGATCGACCGGATGAGGTGCTGGTTGGTGCCCATCCGGCCGCTCACGCCGTTCATCGCCACGCCGAGACGTATTTCGGCCACGCGCGCCTCCTGCTTTGCCGGGCGAAGGATCGCCCATCGGAGCGCGCAGATCAAACCTGGCGGCCGCGCGAGACGCATCGATGAGCCTGCCCGAAATTCCCGAATCCGAGGCGACCGGGCGCATCGCGGAGATCTATCGTGCGATCCTCGACGCGACGGGGTTGCCTTCCACCAATCTCGTCTGGCGCCATATGGCGTGCCATCCAGGAGTGCTCGAGTGGGCCTATGACGCGTTGGAAGGGGCGTTCACCGGAGGCGCGTTCCGCGTTCTGGGCGCCGAAATCGCGTCTTCCATGCCGCCGCCCGCGATGCCTCCCGTGGCCGCGGACGGCGGACTCGACCGCGCGGCGCTCGAATCCGCGGCATCGGTGATGGCGTTCTACAACCGCGCCAACCCGATCAATCTCGTGGCGCTATCGGCGTTGCGGCGCGTGCTGGCGGGCGAGACATCGGAGGCCGCCTTCGATCCACCGGTTCCCGCCGACGATCCGTTGCCCCCGTTGCCGGATGTCGCGCGAAATGTCGACAGCGAAACGGCGGCCCGGATGGAGTCGCTCGCTCGGGCCGTCAACGACGCCGAAAGCGCGCTCATGCCGACCGCGCTCCGCCATCTGGCGAACTGGCCCGGGACGATTGTGGCGCTGCACGAACGGGTCGAGGATCTGGTTGCCTCCGGCGCGCTGACCGCCGACGCTGAATCGCTGCGCGAAAGCGCAGCCGACCGGGCTGGGCGAGTCCCGCTCGCGGTTCCCCTGTCCGGACGACCGTCCGAGGCAACCAGGCACGCGCTGGAAACGACGATCGACCTGTTCGTTACGCCCATATCCCGCATGATCGTCGTCGGGCGCGGCTTCGAGGCGGCGCTGCGGCCGTGACGGAGCGCGTCGAGTGCGTCGTCATCGGAGCCGGCGTCATCGGGCTCGCCGTCGCCCGCCGCCTTGCCCGCGCCGGCATCGAGGTCGTGATCCTCGAACGCGCCGAGACGATCGGAACGGAGACGAGCTCGCGGAACAGCGAGATCGTCCATGCCGGCATCTACTACCCGACAGGCAGCCTCAAGGCGCGGACCTGCGTCGCCGGCAAGCATGCGCTCTACGACTACTGCGAAGCGCGCGGCATCGCGCATCGGCGCTGCGGCAAGATCATCGTCGCCACCGACGCCGCTCAGGTGGACGAGCTGGCCGCGCTCAAGGATCGCGCAGCGGCGAACGGGGTGGGCGATCTCTCCTGGCTGACACCCGCCGAGGTCGCCGAAATGGAGCCCGAGGTGTATTGCGTCGCGGCGCTGCACTCCCCCTCCACCGGGATCGTCGATTCCCACGGGTTGATGCTGTCCTTCCAGGGCGAGGCGGAGGAACGCGGAGCGATGATCGCTTTCCACGCACCGGTCGCCGGGGGCAGGGTCGAGGGAGACGGCATCGTCGTCGAGGTCGGCGGCGAGAGCCCGATGGCGCTGAAGACGGACCGGCTGGTCAATGCGGCCGGCATATGGGCACCGGCGGTCGCGCGCGCCATCGACGGGCTCGATCCGGAGACCGTGCCCCGGGACTATCTCTGCAAGGGCAACTACTACACCCTGTCGGGCAGGGCGCCGTTCTCCCGGCCGGTCTATCCCGTGCCGGAGAAGGCGGGGCTCGGCGTTCACGTCACCGTCGATCTCGCGGGACAGGTGCGTTTCGGACCCGATGTCGAATGGGTCGATTCGATCGACTACGATGTCGATCCGGCTCGGGCGGATGCGTTTTACGAGGCGATCCGGCGTTACTGGCCCGGTCTGCCCGACGGCGCGATCCAGGCCGGATATTCGGGGATTCGTCCCAAGCTGCAGGCGCCCGGCGAACCCGCCGCGGACTTCATGGTGCAGGGTCCGTCCGCGCACGGCATCGACGGGCTGGTCAATCTCTACGGCATCGAATCGCCCGGTCTGACCTCCTCGCTCGCGCTCGCCGATCTGGTTGCGGAAATATTTTCCCTCGGGTCTTGAACCCGCCTTTCCCGCCCCCAAATCCACGCATGTCGAACGCCCGACGACGGGTTCGACGAAACCGGCCGACCCCCATGGGTGGCCAAACCGGCGAATCGCTCAACCAAGGAGGATTCAGACATGCGCGATTTCGATTTCTCCCCTCTGTTCCGCTCCGCCATCGGCTTCGACCGGCTGCCGTCGTTGATCGACACGGCGCTGCGCAGCGACGTCTCGGTCGGGTCCTACCCGCCCTACAACATCGAGAAGGTCGCCGACGACGCCTATCGCGTCACGCTGGCGGTGGCCGGCTTCGGACTCGACGACCTCGGCGTCGAGATGCGAGACGGTGTCCTGATCGTGAAGGGCGCCAAGCCGGAAGGCGGGCAGAAGGCCAACTATCTCCACCGCGGGATCGCCGAGCGTGCGTTCGAGCGGCGCTTCCAGCTCGCCGAGCATGTGGAGGTGCGGGGTGCCGGGCTCGACAACGGGCTGCTCGCCATCGACCTCGTGCGCGAGGTGCCGGAGGCGCTCAAGCCGCGCCGGATCGAGGTCAAGGCCGGCGAACCGGCGGTGATCGAGGCCAGGAAGGCCGCCTAGACCGGCTTTCGGGTCGACAGAGGGGCCGGGCGGCGGTGCCGTCCGGCTTCCTTCTTGACAAAGCGGAGCCATCGAACAAGTTTCTCGCTGCTCCAACCGAACCCAGCCAGAAAGGCCCAAGGTGAAGCCCGGCTCCGCCCCCGCATCGCGACGGCATCCATACCGCGCCGAGGCGCCCGCACGATGAGCGAAATGCTCAGAATCCGGGAGCTGACCAAGCGGTTCGGCGCCCTGACCGCCGTGGACAATGTCAGCCTCGCCGTCGACCGCGGCGAGGTTCTCGGCTTTCTCGGCCCCAACGGCGCCGGGAAATCGACCACGATGAAGATGGTGACGGGCTTCCTGCCGCCCACGTCGGGCACGGCGGAGGTCTGCGGCTTCGACGTCACGCGGGATTCGATCGAGGTCAAGCGCCGGGTGGGCTATCTGCCCGAGGGCGCGCCGCTCTATGAGGACATGACGCCGCTCTCCTTCCTCGGCTTCGTGAGCGAGGTGCGGGGTATCGCCGCCTCCGAACGGGCCGGCGCGATCGAACGCGCGGCGGGGCTGATCAATATCGGCGAGGTGATGCACCAGCCGATCGGGACGCTGTCGAAGGGCTACAAGCGACGGGTCGGACTTGCCCAGGCAATCATCCACGATCCCCAGATGCTGATCCTCGACGAGCCGACCGACGGGCTCGACCCCAACCAGAAACACGAGGTGCGCGGGCTGATCTCGAAGATGGCCGAGGACAAGGCGATCGTCATCTCGACGCATCTTCTGGAGGAGGTCGAGGCGGTGTGCACGCGCGCCACGATCATTTCCCGCGGGAGGATCGTGACCGACGGAACGCCCGAGGCGCTGCTCGCCCGGTCGCGCTATCGCAACGCGGTCAACGTGCGGACCGCTGTCGCTCAAGTCGATGCGGTTACCGCCGCGCTGGAGGGTATCGAGGCCGTCGACCGGGTCGAGACCGCCTCCCGGGGAGGAGAGACGGCTCACCTCGTCGCCGTACCGGCCAACGGCGCCGTGATCCTGCCGCTGGTCGGCGAGACGCTTCGCGCCGGCGGTCTGGGGGTCGAGGAAATATCGGCGGAACGCGGGCGCCTCGACGAGGTGTTCCGCACGCTCACCGTCGGCGAATAGGACGCGGGGGAGGCGCGATGCGGGCCACGGCTGCAATCTGCAAGCGCGAGTTGATCGCCTATTTCTCGACGCCCCTGGCGTATGTGTTCATCGTGATCTTCCTCGCGCTGACCGGCGCGGTGACGTTCTATTTCGGCGGCTTCTTCGACCGCGGCCAGGCGGATCTCCAGGTCTTCTTTTCGTTCCATCCCTGGCTTTACCTGTTCCTCATCCCGGCGGTCGGGATGCGGCTCTGGGCGGAGGAACGAAAGACCGGAACGATCGAACTCCTGATGACGCTGCCGGTCTCCACCACCCATGCGGTGCTCGGCAAGTTCCTGGCGTCTTGGATCTTCGCCGCCATCGCGCTGGCGCTGACCTTTCCGATCTGGATCACCGTCAACTATCTCGGCGCGCCCGATAACGGGGTGATCGTCGCCGGCTATATCGCGAGCCTCCTGATGGCCGGCGCGTTCCTGTCGATCGGCTGTTTCGTCTCCGCGCTCACCCGCAACCAGGTGATCGCCTTCGTGATCGCGGCGGCGG
This sequence comes from Defluviicoccus sp., assembly GCA_022823775.1. Lineage (GTDB taxonomy): Bacteria > Pseudomonadota > Alphaproteobacteria > MPNO01 > MPNO01 > MPNO01. The sequence continues at coordinate 9,901 of JAJEHI010000063.1, forward strand.
TCTGCTTCGTCTTCATGATGAGCGGACTGGAGCTGGTGCTCGCCGCCTTCAAGGGCTGGGCGCCCGAGTTCGTGGTCGACCTGATCGCCTCGCTCAGCTTCCTCACCCATTTCGAGGGCATCATCAGAGGCGTCGTCGACATTCGCGACGTCATTTACCTGGTGTCCGCGATGGTGATCTTTCTGTTCGCGAACCGGCTCGTGATCGATCTCAAGAGGGGAGACTGACCGTGGGCGCGTGGGATCGGCGCAAGCTCGGCGTCGCGGGGCTGGTACTCGCGGTCATCCTGTTTCTTGCCGTCAACATCTTCTCCAACGGCGCGTTCCGGAACCTCCAGGCCGATCTGACCCAGAACAGTCTCTATTCGATCTCGGAGGGCACGAAGAAGGTCCTCGCCGACCTGAAGGAGCCCGTGACGCTGCGCTTCTTCGTGTCGCGAAGCCTGATCGATCTCAGCCCCGGCCTCGGCACCTACTCGCAGCGCGTGCTGGAACTCCTGGAGCGCTACGTCGATGCCGCCGGCGGCAAGATCCGCCTGGATATCGTCGATCCCAAGCCGTTTTCCAACGAAGAGGATCGCGCGGTCGGTTTCGGCCTCCAGGGCGTGCCGCTCAACGACGCGGGCGAGCTCGGCTATTTCGGCCTTGCCGGCACCAACACCACCGACGACCAGGACGTTATCGGTTTCCTGCAGCCCCAGCGCGAGCCGTTCCTCGAATACGATCTCACCCGGCTGGTGCACAACCTCGCCAACCCGAAGAAGAAGGTCATCGGACTGGTTTCGGGCATTCCGATCGACGCCGACCCCGCCAACCAGTACAAACCCTGGACGGTCGTCGAGCAGATCAAGCAGTTCTTCGAGGTCAAGAGCCTGGGGCTCGAACCCGAGATAACCGACGACATCGACGTGCTGATGATCGTCCACCCGTTCGGTCTGTCCGACAAGACGCTTTACGCCATCGACCAGTTCGTCATGGCGGGCGGCAAGACCATGGTGTTCGTGGATCCGTTCGCGGAAGAAGGCTCGCGCTCCAACGCCGCGATGCGGCTGCCGCCCGATCACGGATCGAATCTCGAAAAGCTGTTCAAGGCGTGGGGCGTCGAATACGCGCAGGACAAGGTGCTTGCCGATCTCGGCCTTGCCCAGCGGGTGCAGGCCGCGGTCGACGCGCAGGGGAAACCGGTCATCACCAACTACGTGGCGTGGCTGTCCTTTCCCACCGACCGGCTCACGGCCGACGACGTAATTACCGGCGAGCTCGAAGCGATCAACGTCGCCACGGCCGGGTTCCTCGCCAAGGCCAAAGACGCGGACATCGAGTTCGATCCGTTGATCGTCTCGAGCGAGGCGTCGGCGCCGATGGAAGCGCAGCAATTCCGCTTCCAGCCCAACCCGGCCGAAATCCTCAAGTCGTTCAAGGCCGAGGGCGGGCCTCTGACGCTTGCCGCCCGCGTCAGCGGCAAAATCGAGAGCGCGTTCCCCGACGGTCCGCCGGAAGACAAGGACGAGAAAGACAAGGCCAAGAAGGATGAGGCGGCCGAGAAGAACGGGTCCGCGAAGACGCCGCATCTCAAGGAATCCAAGGACGTCGTCAACCTGATCGTCGTTGCCGACAGCGACATCCTGGCGGACTCTTTCTGGTTGCAGATCCAGGACTTTTTCGGCCAGCGCCTCGTCGTCCCGACGGCCAACAACGCCGATTTCGTGATCAACGCGCTCGACAATCTCTCCGGTTCGAGCGACCTGATCGGACTTCGAAGCCGCGGCTTTTCCGACCGGCCGTTCGATCGTGTGATCGAGATCCAGAGGGCGGCCGAGCTGCAATATCGCGACCGCGAGCGGGCGCTGCTGGAGGAGCTCAAGGAGGTCGAGGGCAAGCTCAAGGACCTGACCACGAAAAAGGACGAGGGCGCGACGGTCATCCTGTCCGCCGAGCAAAAGCAGACCGTCGAGGATTTCAGACGGCAGATCATCAAGGTCAGGGGCCAGCTCAGGGACGTACGGCGCGCGCTGCGCGAGGATATCGATGCGCTCGACGGCTCGGTCAAGCTCATCAACATCGCGGCCATGCCTGTGTTGGTCGCGCTGCTGGCGATCGTGCTCCTGATCGCCCGCAATCGAAGAGTCCGCCGGCGCTACGCCGGGTCGGTCGGCTGACGATGGTCCGACGCGTGGAGGTCCCGCGATGAAGCCTCGCTCATTCCTGGCGCTTGCCGGCCTGACCGCGATCGCGGTCGTCGCCGCGATTCTCGTCGTAATCGACCAGCCGGCGCTGACCACACTGACCAAGGGCGAGGAAAGCGCGTTCGAGGTGCTGACCGAGCGCGTCAACGACGCCGCCGAGCTGGTCATCCAGTCCAACGAAGCGACCTTTTCCGTCGTCAGGACCGACACCGGCTGGGGCATGAAGGACAGGGCGAAATACCCGGTCCATTTCGACAAGGTGAAGACCGCGCTGGTCGGCCTGTCCGAACTCAAGCTCCTGGAGGCGAAGACCAGCGATCCGTCGCGCTACAAGAGGCTCGAGGTCGAAGAGCCCGATACCGAGGAAGCCCAGTCCGTGCGCTTCGAGATCAGGGATGCCGCCGGCGAGTCGATGGCCTCCGGCCTCGTCGGGAGGCTCAACCCCAACCTCTTCGGCGAGGGCGGGGGCGGCACCTATCTCCGGCGCGGCAAGGAAGAGCGGTCCTGGCTCGCGGCGGGCGAGGTTTCGCTCGGCAAGACGCGGAACGACTGGATGGTCCGCGACATCGTCGACATCGCCGCGGAGAAAGTCCGTCGCGCGGTTATCCGTCAGCCCGGCGGGGCCGAGATCGTCGTGACCCAGGAAAAGCCCGACAGCGGGGAGTACAAGCTGGAAGGCGTTCCCGAGGGGCGCAAGCTCAAGGATTCCGGCGAGGCCAAGAACCTGGCCGGCGGGTTGTGGCGCCTGACCTTCGAGGACGTGAAGCCTGCCGCCGACGTTAAATTCCCCGAAAAGCGCAATGTCAGCGTCTACGAGACCTTCGACGGGCTGAACGTCCACATCGAGATGACCACGGTCGACGACGTGGTCTGGGGACGGTTCTCCGCCACGGCCGAGGGTGCGAGCGGCGATAAGGCGGAAGAGATCCGGAAGAAGGCCGCGGAGATTACCGAGCGGGCCAAGGGCTGGGTCTACGAGCTCTCCGCCGGAGAAGGCGAGCGGCTGACGACCAAGATCGAGGACATTCTCGAAGAGCCGAAGAAGAGCTGATCGCCGACGCTCCCGGCCATTTCCCGTCCGTTCGCGCCGCCGGGCGCCGGATTGACACCCACGGGACGGCTCCCGATCATCGCGCCCGCGCGCGTTGAAACCGCCGGAAGGCATCCGACATGAGCGTCCTGCTGCTGCGCCCGGCGGATCTCCAGGGCCTGGTCACGATGGCCGACGCGATCGATGTCGTCGAGCAGGGTTATCGGGAGGCGGCCGGGTTTCCCGTCATCAATGCACCCAGACGCCGGGTCCATTCCCCCGCCGGTGTCCGGGTGAGCAATTTTCCGGGCGGCGTTCACGGCCTCGGCGTGATCGGCGCCCAGACCCGGGCCGAACTGGTTGCCCAGACCGAGACCAACCAGAGCTACAGCTTTCGCGGCCCGCCCGTCCACGTCCTGAGCGACTCCGGGACAGGCGAACTGCTCGCCATCCTGATCGGCGAGATCGACGAGAAGACGCTCGGCCCGACCAGCCTGATGGCGTTCCGGACCGCGGCGGCGAGCGGTGTCGGTTTCCGTCACCTGGTGCGCGAGGACGCCCGCGTCGCCGGGCTGTTCGGCTCCGCCGGCCAGGCCGCGAACCAGCTCCTCGCATTGTTGACGGTGCGCGATATCGAGCGCGTCAGGCTGTACAGCCGCGATCCCGACAACCGGCGGCGCTTCGCCGAGACATACGGCCCCAGGTTCGGCGTCGAGATCGAACCCGTTTCCTCGCCCCGCGAGGCGGTCGACGGTGCCGACGCCGTGGTCGTCGCGACCAACACCAACATTCCCGTGTTCGACGGCGACTGGCTGGTTCCGGGGCAACACGTTACCGGTATCGTCGGTTCCAACATCCAGCTCGTGGAGGGCGGGTTCCTCAAGCGCCGGCGCCGCGAGATCGACGACCGTACCGCGGAACGCGCCGACGTGATCGTCGCCAATCTCCGGGAATCCGTGCTTTCCGAGCAACAGGGCGATCTGTTCGAACCGATGGAACGCGGCCTGATACGCGCGGACGATATTGTCGACCTCGGCGATGTCGCCGCGGGCACGGTGCCCGGCCGGACAAAGCCCGACCAGATCACCTATCACAAGAACAACAACGGCACCGGCGCATCGGAGCTCGCCCTGGCCGGGCGGGCGTACGCGCTCGCCAGGGCGGCGGGACGCGGGATCGAAATCGACCTCGAACCCGCGCTGGCCTGATCCCCGACTCCCGAACTCGATAGGTATGCCGGGGCTCGATATCGACACGGGGCAGGCCGCGGCGGTCCTGCTGGCGGCGGCGGTCGCGGGGGCGATGCGCGGCTTCTCGGGTTTCGGCGCGGCGCTGGTGCTGGCGCCTGTCGTCAGCCTCATCGTCGGCACGCATGTCGCGGTCCCGGCCATCCTCCTGGCGATCCTCGTCACCACGGCCCAGCTGATCGCGCCCACCTGGCCGCATGTCCGCTGGTCGGACCAGTTCGCCCTGTCCGTGCCCGGCTGCATCGGCGTACCGGCGGGGGTCCTGCTGCTCCTTTATCTCGACCAGGAGGTGATGCGCCGCGCCATCTCCGCGATCACCGCCCTGATCGCGCTGTTCCTGCTGATCGGATGGCGCTCGAGACGGCCGCCCACGCGCACCGGTTCGGCGACGATGGGCGCGCTCGGCGGAATGCTGTCCGGCGCCGCGTCGATCGGCGGACCGCCCGTGATCGCCTATCTTCTGGCGGGCCCCGGCAGCCCGGCCCAGATCCGGGCGACCCTGACCTACTATTTCGCTTTCACCCAGGCGGCTTCCCTGATCCTGTTCTGGATCGGCGGGCTGATGAACGGGGAGGTTCTGGTCACCGCCGCGCTGATCGCGCCCACTCTTGTCGCGGGGACCTGGGCCGGGGCGAAGCTCTTCCATCTGGCGAGCGAGCGGGCATTTCGGCTCGCCGCGCTGACGACCCTGCTGCTCGTCGGCGTCTCCACGTTCTTCGCCCGATGACGCTGTTCGGTCTGGACGGCCTGGAGCTTGCGCTGGTCGTGACCGCCTTCGCGGCGTCCGGCATCGTCAGGGGGTTCGGCGGCGGAATCGGCGCGAACTTCCTGACCGCACCCGTGCTCGCCGCGCTGATCGGCCCGCGCGAGGCGGTGCCCATCGTCCTGCTGCTCAATATGGTCGGCAACGCCCAGCTCATGCCGGACATCCTGCCCCATGTCCGCTGGCGGGAGGGCTGGTCGCTGTTCCTCTTCCCGGTATTCACGGTGCCGGTCGGCGCGTGGCTGTTGTTCACCGTCGACGAGGATGTAATGCGCCGCGCGATCGCGGCGGCGGCGTTCGGTTTCTCTTTGCTGTTGTTGAGCGGTTGGCGCTACCGCGGGCGCCATCTGACCGCTCTCTCCATCGTCACCGGTTCGGTCTCGGGGGTCCTCGTCGGATCCATATCGCTCGGCGGCCCGCCGGTGTTTCTCTACCTGCTGGCCCGTTCAGGCGACGCCGCGACGAACCGGGCTCAGTTCGTCATGTTCGGTGCGATCGTCGGCATCGTCGCGCTGGGCCTCTTCATCGCGGCGGGTGCGATCGCGCTCGACACGCTCCTTTTTGCCGTTTTTCTCCTGATCCCCGCGGCGGTCGGCATCTGGCTCGGCTCCATCCTGTTTCGCCGGGCCAGCGAGGAAGCGTTCAGGCGGATCTGCCTGTGGGGCCTGGTCGCGGTGTCTCTCTGCGTGCTGGTGTTCTAGCCCCGGCGGTCAGCCCTGCTCCGACATCGGTACGCCGGGCGGAAGCTCGAACAGCCCGTCCGGCAGCGCCTCGATGTACTCGACCGCCTCGTCCGTCGACGCGATGTCGGCGTACTTGGCGTTCATGTCGCAGAGGTTGATCGCGTGGCTCGCCTGCGACCGGTCGAAGCAGCCTTCCTCGACAAGGGTGGTCCTGAAGTTTTCGCTGAAGGCGTCGAGGACCGACGCGCGGACGCAGCCGCTGGTCGTCGTCCCCACCATGAGGATCGAATCGGCCTTGAAATTGGTGAGGAACGAGGAGAGAGGCGTGCCGTGAAAGGCGCTCGGCTTGAGCTTCTCGATGACGATGTCCTGCGGGGCCGGCGCGATTTCCGGGTTGATCTGGTTGCCGTCGAGATTGGAGCGGGGGTCGTCGCCGGCGCGCCATTCGCCGGTGCGGGTGTTCTTCCATGCCCACGAGCCGCGGTCCCAGCCGTCGCTCCGCATCGAGGCGGTGGTGTAGATGATCGGGATGCCCTTCCTGCGCCCGGCCTCGATCAGGCGCTTGATGTAGCGCATCGATTCCCAGGCGTCCTCGCCGCAGGAGTTGGGCCAGGTCTTGATCGAATCGAGGATCGGTTCCGGCCTGTCGCCCGTGAAGTTGTAATTCACGTCGATGACGACGATCACCGGCCGTTCCCCGAATCCCGCGCGGTCGCCGTAGCCCGCCGCGTCGAAGACCTGCTTGTCCCTTTCGGTAAGGAACTGGTTCCAGACGGGTTCCTTCATCGTCTTGCCTCCCCGGACCGGGTTGCGTCATCATGCGGGCAGCAGCGTAAGCGCGCGAAATCGCGTGCGCAAGCGGGGCCCGCCGCGGGCCGCGCGCGTAGATCGACGGAGGAGCCGCAATGAAGGTCGCTCGCCTCAACCACATCAATATCCGCACCATGAAGATGGAGGAGACCAAGGACTTCTATGTCGAGAAGCTCGGCCTCGAAGTCGGTTTCCGCCCGCCCTTCGACGAGCACGGCTACTGGCTGTACGCGGGCGATGTCGCGATCGTGCATTTGTCCTACAGCCAGGAGGACGAGCCCCGCCGCACCCACGCCGAATCCATGGGCGACGGGCTGGACCATATCGGCCTCGACGCCGAGGGGTTCGACGACATGCTCGACCATCTCCGGCGCAACGGGACCAGGTACAACAAGCGCCTCGTCGGCGGCGGCACGATCGCCCAGATCTTCTTCCACGACCCGAACGGCGTGCTGGTCGAGCTCGCCTACGACGTCGCCAGCGAAGGCATCGATCCGGAGACCTTCGAGGAGGAGATGGAGGGGGTCCTGCAGTAGCGGGCCGCTATTTCGGCGGAGGCGGCATCCGCTCGAATTTTTTCGTCGTTTCCGGGTGCCGGGTGAACGGCAGCGCCCTGGAGACGAAAACCTCGATCTGCGGCTCGACGAAGGACGCATCGTCGATCGAGCCCACCTTGATCGATCTCAGCTCCGGCCCGCGGGACGACCAGCCGAAGAGCTGCGAACCGCATTCGGGGCAGAACTCCTTGGTCATCGTATTGCCGCTGTCGGCGGGATGCCCGTAGGTCTTCGTCGTCCCCCGAAGGACCGTGAGGTCCTCTTTCCTGACGAAGACGTTGGTCGCGAAGCTCGATCCGGTGGCGCGGCGGCAGTCGTCGCAATGGCACTGCGCGACCCGCACCGGCTCTCCGCTCACCGAATAGCGTACCGCTCCGCATAGGCATCCGCCGGCAAATTCCGTCATTTGGGTCCCCGTTGGCAGTTCCAGCGACAGGGTAGCATCTCGTTTCCGGCGCCGCGAACCGGGGTCAGTGGAAATCGCGCGACGGGTAGCTTCGCCGGTCCTCGCCCGAGGGCCGGGCGACCTCGTCGGCGCGGGCGAGCGGCGGCTTCAGCGGATCCTGGCCGACGGCGAGCGCCCTGAGGCGGGGGGTGAGGTCTTCCATGCGCCGGGCGACGACATGGATCACGATCCCTTCGCGCTGCAGCTCGCCGCTGACCTTCAGGAGGCGGGCCGCCATGACCTCGCGGCGATAGCGCTCGAAAACCTTCGCCCATACCACGAGGTTGGCGATGCCGGTCTCGTCTTCCAGCGTGATGAAGATTACGCCCGAGGCGGTGCCGGGGCGCTGGCGGACCAGGGCGATGCCGGCGACCGTGACGTTCGCGCCGTCGTCGAGTTCGACGAGACGGCCGGCCGGGGTGACCCGTTCCTCCGCCAGCCTGCCCCGCATCAGCGCCAGCGGATGGTCCTTCAGCGACATCCTGATCGTGGCGTAGTCCCGCGAGACCTCCTCGCCCCGACTCATCGCCGGCAGCGCGACCGGGGGCTCGGGCCGGCGTTCGCCGACACCGGCGAAAAGGGGGAGTGGCGCCGGGCCGAGCGCGCGGACGGCCCAAAGCGCCTGGCGCCGCGTGCGGCCGGTCGAGCCGAAGGCGTCGGCCCCGGCGAGGGTTTCCAGCACCGGAACCGGAAGTCCGCTGCGATCCCGCAGATCCGCCGGGTCGGCGAAGAGGCGGCGGACCGGCCGGTCGCGGGCTTCGACGATCGCGTCCGCGCTCGCTTCCGCCATGCCCTTGATCTGGCGAAATCCGAGACGCAGCGCATACGGTCGGCCGCCGACCGCGGCCTCTTCGAGGGTGCAGTCCCAGTCCGAACGGTTGACGTCGACCGGGCGGACGGGAACCCCGTGCTCCCTTGCGTCGCGAACCAGCTGGGCAGGGGCGTAGAAACCCATCGGCTGGCTGTTGAGGATGGCGGCGGCGAAGATGTCGGGGTAGCGGCATTTGAGCCAGGCCGAAACGTAGACCAGCAGGGCGAAGCTTGCCGCGTGCGATTCCGGAAAGCCGTAATCGCCGAACCCCTCGATCTGGCGGAAGCAGCGTTCGGCGAAGTCCCGCTTGTAGCCGTTCCGGACCATGCCCTCGATCAGCTTGGTCCGGAACTCGCCGATGGTGCCGACATGGCGGAAGGTCGCCATGGCGCGGCGCAACCGGTCGGCCTCGGACGGGGTGAAGCCGGCGGCGACGATGGCGATCTTCATCGCCTGTTCCTGGAACAGCGGAACGCCGAGCGTCTTTTCGAGAACCCCGCGCAGCGCGTCGGAGGGAAAATCGACCGTCTCCTCGCCTTTGCGGCGGCGCAGATAGGGGTGGACCATGTCGCCCTGGATCGGACCCGGGCGGACGATCGCGACCTCGATCACCAGGTCGTAGAACGAGCGCGGGCGAAGCCTCGGCAGCATCGTCATCTGGGCCCGGCTCTCGACCTGGAAGACACCGATCGAATCGGCCTCGCACAGCATGTCGTAGACCGCCGGGTCCTCGGCCGGGATGTCGGCGAGGCCGTAATCGATCCCGTAATGACGACGCAGGAGGTCGAGCCCCTTGCGGATGCAGGTCAGCATGCCGAGCCCGAGAACGTCGATCTTGAGCATGCCGAGCGCGTCGAGATCGTCCTTGTCCCACTCGATGACGGTGCGGTTCTCCATCGCCGCGTTGGTTATCGGGACGACCTCGGACAGCGGTCCGCGGGTGATGACGAACCCCCCGACATGCTGGGAGAGGTGGCGCGGGAAACCGGTGAGCTCGTCGGCGAGCTCGATGGCAAGCGCCAGCCGGCCGTCGGCCGGATCGAGTCCGGCCTCGCGGATATGGTCCTCGTTCAGCGGGTCCGACCGCCAGCCCCAGACCGTGCCGGAAAGCGCGGATACCGTGTCGAGCGAAAGCCCGAGCGCCTTTCCCACCTCGCGCACCGCGCTCCGCGCGCGGTAGTGGATCACGGTCGCGGCGAGTCCCGCCCGCTCGCGGCCGTATTTCCGGTAGATGTACTGGATCACCTCCTCGCGGCGCTCGTGCTCGAAGTCGATGTCGATATCGGGCGGTTCGTTGCGCTCGGCGCTGACGAATCGCTCGAACAGGAGATCCAGCCGGTTCGGGTCGACCGCGGTGATGCCGAGGCAGTAGCAGACCGCCGAGTTGGCCGCCGACCCGCGGCCCTGGCACAGGATGCCGCGGCTCCGGGCGAAGCGGACGATGTCGTGGACGGTCAGGAAATAGGCGGCGTAATCGAGCTCGGCGATCAGGTCGAGCTCGTAGGCGACCTGGCGGGCGACCGCGTCTGGGACGCCGTCCGGATAGCGGGTTTTCGCGCCCTCCCAGGTCAGGCGCCGCAGCGCGCCGTCGGGTGTATCGCCGGGGGACCCCTCGTCGTCCGGATATTCGTAGCGCAGCTCGTCGAGCGAAAAATCGCAGGCGTTCGCGATGGCGACGGTGCGGCGGACGGCGTCCGGGTGGTCGCGGAAGAGCCGCGCCATCTCGTGAGCGGGTTTCAGATGGCGTTCGGCGTTGGCGGCGAGGCGATAGCCGGCCTCGTCGATCGAGCAGCGCTCGCGGATGCAGGTCAGCACGTCGGCCAGCCGTCTTCGGTCGGGCGTGTGCGCATGGACGTCGTTGGTCGCGACCAGCGGCGTGCCGGCACGGGCGGCGATCCCGGCGAGTCGGCCGATCCGCGCCCGGTCGTCGCCGCGATAGAGGTGGTTCGCGGCGAGATGGACCGAATTCCCGATGCGGCGGCGGAGCGACGCCAGACTCTCCTCGAAGTTCCGATCGGGGGGGGCGTCCCCGGGCGGCAGCACGATCAGGATCTGGCCCGCCGCGCGGTCGAGCAGATCGGCGAGCCCGATCTCGCACGCGCCCTTGGGGGCACGCCGCCGGCCGACCGTGAGCAGCTGGGAAAGCCGGCCGTATGCGGCGCGATCCCGGGGCAGGCAGAGCATGCTTGGCGCATCGGCGAGATCGAGCCTCGCGCCGACGACGAGCTTCATGCCGGTCTCCCGCGCGGCCGCGTGGGCGCGAACGACTCCGGCCAGCGTATTTCGGTCTGTCACCGCGATCGCGTGCAGGCCGAGGGCGGATGCCGCTCGCACCAGCTCTCCGGGGTGCGAGGCGCCGCGCAGGAAGGTGAAGTTGGTGGTCGCCTGGAGCTCGGCATAGGCCCCGGTCATGCGAACAGCCCGTGGAGGAACCACGCGGGCGGCACATCGGGGCGGTATAGCCCCTCGCGGTAGAGCCAGTAACGGCGGCCCTCCTCGTCCTCGACCCGGTAGTAGTCGCGCAGGCCGGACGCATCGCCGGTATCGGGCTTGCGCCACCATTCCGGCGCGATCCGCTCCGGACCCTCGGCGCGGACGACCCGGCGGCGCACGCGGCGCCAGCGGAACATGACGGGCGGATCGTCGGGAACGGGCGCCACCGCTTCGATCGGCTCCGGCGGGGCCAGGAGACGGATCGGACGGGGAGGGGCAGGCCAGGCCGCCGACGGTTCGACGGGCGCATCGAGCGCCGGCGTCGCGATCGTCGCGCGTTCCGGAATGTGGCTCTCGCGCGGGGCAAAGCGGATGACGCGCCCGCCCCCCAGGCGGTTGGCCAGCCGGTCGATCAGCGCGTCGGTATCGCCGCCCGTCCTCTCGTCGTGGAAGGCGGCCTGACGGGGGTCGAGCGGCTCGGTCACGGGGGCCGTCAGCGTCATCGCCTCGATCCCGTACACGGTTTCGAACGATTCCATCGGCGCGGCGAAAAGCGCGGCGAGATGGCCGGCGTCGCGGGAGGGCTTGCCGGTGCCGACGGCGAGGCGGTGGGGATCGCCGGCCGGCTCGAAAAGCGACAGGACGAGCCGGCGGACGCCGAGCCCGCCGAGGGCGAGGTCGCGGACGAGGTCGCCGAGCAGACGGTCGAGCGCGGCCGCGATGTCTTCGGCGCGGCCGATCGGTTCGACGAAATCGATCCGGGCGAAACGCGGCGTCGCGGGCGCGGCCGGGACGATCGGTTCGTTGACGACCCCGAGCGCGGCATCGAGCCGAGCCGCGACCTCGCTTCCGAAGCGGTCGGCGATCGCGCCGCGCGGCAGGTCCAGCAGGGAGGCGACGGTCCGAAGACCGAGGGAGTCGAGCGAGGCGACGGTTTCGGGCGCGAGCCTGAGCGCCGCCACCGGCAGGGGCGCGAGCGCCCGGCGCCCCTCGCCCCGGGCGACGATCCTCGACCGCGCGGCATCGTCGGTCGCGAACCGGCAGACCGCCCAGGCGATGCCCGGCGTGTCGGCGATGGCGGCGCGGGCCTCGTAACCCGCCGCCGCGAGACGCCCGATCAGATCTCCGGCGAGCGCCGCCTCGCCGCCGCAAAGATGCGCGCAGCCGGCGATATCGAGCCAGATCGCGCCGGTGCCGTCGGGTGCGCCGCCGACGGTCGGGACGGGCGCGGTCCAGGGGCTGTAGCGTCCGCACCATCCGGCCAGGCGTTCGAGCGCGCCGGTCTCGGCCGCCGCATCGGCCGGCACGGAGCGGAGCGACGGCAGGATGGCGCGCGCCTCGCCGAGCGGCTGGCCGGAGTAAAGCCCGGCGGAAGCGGCGGCGCGGTTGAGGCCGGCCAGCAGCAGCTTCCCCTCGCGCGACTCGACGGTCGCGAGCGGCGCCTCCCGCCGGGAAGCGGGAGCGTCAGACCGCCCGGCGGACCGTCTCAGCCTGTCGGTCGCAAACCGCGGCAGCCAGAGCGAGACCACGCGTCTCATCGCACCATTCCACGTCCCAAGCGCCCGGCCGCCCGCCGCGGCAGCGGAACATCTCGATCCGCCAGACGGGCGTCGGGAAACCGGCATCGCCGCCGCCGGATCCCGCCGCGCCGACCCGCCAGCGGGTCGTAGCGGCGTTCGGAGCTGTCGCGGTGCCGGAAGGGCGCAGCATCAATGCGGTCACCCCGCTTGCCCCGGCGGCGCGCCGGAGCCTCCGGCTTTCGGTCAGGGAGACCGCGGCGAGCGTGCCGACCGCCGCGGCGAGCGCGCCGCAGCGAAGCCCGTCTTCCATCGCCCACAGCGTCTCGGCGTCGTTCCCGGTCCGGGCGAAGACCAGCCGCTCGGGCTCGAGGCCGAAACGCCTCAATCCCGGCGGATGCAACGCGCCGGCATCGAGAATGCGCGCGCCTTCGCACCACAGCACCGGGCCGTTTCCGGCGAGCGACGCGAGATGGGCCGCGAACGCGCTCGCCGTTCCGGCCATGCCGGTGTCGGCGGCGACGATCTCGTGCAGCGTGCCCGCGGGCAGCCCGTCGCCGGGAAGATGCGTGTCGATCTCGCCGATGCCGAGCGGCAGGACGGCCGTGCTCCCGTCGGACCAGACCGGCCCGACCCCCTCGATCCGGCGAATGGCGGCGCGCAGGCGATCCAGGACTTCGGGATCCCGCGGTCCGGGCTTGCGCGGGGGGAAGCGCGAATTGCCGCCGGCCGGGCGCGTCGCGGGCCGGGGCGGTGTCGAGTCGACGATACGGAACACGGGTTGCATCGGCATATTTTTCTTTTGTTCTTGTTATATTCTATTTTTGTTCTAATCGAAGGTCAAGCCCTCGAAGCAGGTTTCTCGCCGTCGGGTTGCGCTGGAATCGTTCCGGAGGGAACGAATATGCTATAGAAATGGCCTTCCGGCTTGGCGGAGCGCCACCAGGAGCCGACTGCCGCGTGTCCAAACTGAATCTTTATATGCTCAGGCAGATCGTCGTCGTTCTGGCGGTCGTCGCGGCGGTCATGTTCGCGGTCATCTGGCTGACCAAGTCGCTGAGCCTGATCGACCTGGTAATGAACCGCGGCCTTTCGGTATCGCTGTTCGCCTGGATCACGACCCTGTTGCTGCCGGCGTCCTTCGCCGTCGTCGGACCGATTTCGCTCTTCATCGCCGTAGCCTACGTTTACCACCGGCTGACGATGGACAGCGAGCTGGTCGTCATGCAGGCCGCCGGGATCAGCCGCCTCCAGCTCGCCCGACCGGCGCTGCTGGCCTCGGCGGCGATGATCGCCATCGGCTATCTGGTCTCGCTCTATCTCATGCCGCTCGCCTACCGAGAATATCGCGATCTGAAATTCCAGATCAGCCACAACTATTCCTCGGTCCTGATCCAGGAAGGCGTTTTCTCCGAGGTCGTTCCCGGCGTTACCGTCTATGTTCGCAAACGCGGACCCGACGGCACGCTGATGGGCATACTGGTGCATGACCGCCGCCAGCCCGACAGCCCCGTCACCGCGCTGGCGGAGCGCGGCACGCTGCTGCCCGGCGAGAGCGGCCCGAAAATGGTCATGGTGCGGGGCAACAGACAGGAGCGGCGCGGCGATCAGGGCACCTCGCGCCTCCAGTTCGACCGCTACGAGCTGCAGTTCACCACGGAGACCAGGTCGGGCTTCGGCAGATGGCAGAGTCCGCACGAGCAGTTCCTGCACGATCTGTTCGATCCGCCGGAAGCGGTCGGCGGTCTTTCCCGCTATCACCAGTTCCGAATGGAAGGCCACGACCGCCTGACGGCGCCTCTCATGAACCTCGCCCTGCCGCTGGTCGCCCTGGCGCTGCTGCTCGGCGCGGAGTTCAACCGCCGCGGCCACTCGGTCCGCATTCTGATCGCGGTCGCGATCGTCGTCGGGCTGGAGGCATCCATGATCGGGACCAAGAATCTGGGCCGGCGCATTCCGGAGGTCGCTCCGCTGATCTATCTCTTGCCGGCGGCGACGATCGCGGTTTGCCTCATGTCGTTGTGGCGCGGCCCGTTCAACCTGTGGCGGCGGTTCGTCCCCGGCACCGCCACGGCTTCCTGACCGCGGTCGCGAACCGGGATGCGCATCTCGCTTCGCCTGTCGCTCTACATCCTGCGACTGTTCCTGTTCTGGCTGTTCAGCGTCCTGATCGCCTCGGGGGCGGTGATCTTCCTGTTCGACTCGGTCGAGCTGTTCCGCCGCGTAGCGCAGAACGAGGCGGCGACTTTCTGGGTCGTCATCTCCATGAGCCTGATGAAGCTGCCGCATCTTGTGGAGCGTGCGTTGCCGGTCGCGACCCTGCTGGCGGCGATGCTGACGCTCTGGCGCCTCAACCGCCATCATGAGCTGATCGTCGTGCGCTCGTTCGGCATCTCGGTCTGGCAGACCCTGATGCCTATCGCGGTCGGCGCCGCCACGGTCGGCGTGCTGGAGCTGGTTGCATTCAATCCCGTCTCCGCCGCGCTCTATGCGCAGTATCAGTCGATGGAGGCGAGCGTACTCAACCGCCGCTCCGCGTCGGCGGCGATCAGCGGCGGCAGCGTCTGGTTCCGCCAGCCGACCGAAAACGGCCACTATTTCATGCATGCCGAGAAGATAGAGCCCGCCACCGGGCGGCTGTCGTCGGTGCTGGTGCTCAGGATGGGGGAAGGGGACAGGTTTGTCGGCCGGATGGATGCGGACCGGGCCCGGCTCGGCTGGGGTTACTGGGCGTTGTACGACGTGACTATCGAAATCCCGCCGGCCCCCCCGCGCAGCGCGCCCGCATACCGGCTGGAGACCGATCTCACGCTGGACAAGATCCAGGACAGTTTCGCCGATCCGGCGACGATTTCGTTTTTCGAGCTTCCGGCCTTCGTTCGCGTGCTCGAAGCGGCCGGCGTCTCGGCAATCACCCACCGGCTTCACTGGCAAGGCCAGCTCGCTCAACCGTTCCTGTTGATATCGATCGTGCTCGTGGCCGCGACCTTTTCCCTTCGTCCGGTGCGCCGCGGCGGAACGCGTGTCCTGTTCGTGACAGGATTGATCTGCGGTTTCCTCCTTTTTATCGCGATGGATGTCGTCGCGGCCTTGGGCGCCTCGGCCCGCATCCCTGTCTGGTTCGCCGCCTGGAGTCCCGTGATCATCGCGACGATGCTGGGTTCCGCCATGTTGTTTCACCTCGAGGACGGTTGAACGCCCGTGCGTCGTCGGTCGAAAGCGGCGGTTCTGGCGTTTGCGCTGGTTTGTTTTCACACGCCCGCCCCCGCGCAGGAGGGAAATATCTCCGAGCCGTCCGCGGACAAGCCGGTTTCCATCCGGGCGGACGAGATAACGCATAGCCGGTCCGGCAATGTGGTGACCGCGGCGGGCAGTGTGGAGATCGCCCAAGAAGGGCTCGTTCTTCGCGCCGAAAAAGTCGTCTACGACAAGTCCGCCGACCGCATGAGCGCCGCCGGCGATGTCGTCCTCATTCATCCCTCGGGAGACGCGTTCTACGCCGACACCGTTGAAATTTCGGGCGATCTAAAAGATGCGGTGGCGCAAGGGATCCGCGTTCGGCTTCGCGACAAGTCCCGCTTCGAGAGCAGGGCGGGACGTCTCATCGGCGGCACCAGGACCGAGTTCGACGAAGCGATCTACACCACCTGCCCGTTGTGCGGGGAGGATCCCCGCCGCCCGCCGCCCTGGCGGATCAGGGCCCAGAAGGTGGTCCGGGACACCGAGAAGGAAACGATCGTCTACCGCGACGCCGTCCTGGAAGTCTGGGGCGTCCCCGTTCTCTACACCCCTTATTTCGAGCAACCCGATGTCGAGGTCAGGCGCAAGACGGGGCTGCTGGTCCCGACCTTCGGCTCCCACGGCGAGCTGGGGATGATCGCGCGGGTGCCGGTATTCCTGGAAATCGCGCCCGACCGGGACATGACGTTCACGCCGATCCTTACCGAAAACGAGGGCGGGGTCGGGTTGCTCGAATACCGGCAGCGTTTTCGCGGCGGCTCGTTCCGGGCCGAAGGCAGCATCACCAGCGGCAGCACGGAGACGCAGTACCGTACCCTCCGCGGCCATTTCGATGCCGACATCGACTACGATATCGACAGCCGCTGGCGATCCGGTGCCGCGATCAGCTTCGCTTCCGACGATACCTATCTCGGCCGGTACGAATTCTCCCAGGACCGGACGCTGACCAGCAACGCCTTCGTGGAAGGGTTCTTCGGCCGCGGCTACGCCGCCGGAAATCTGTATCGCTTTCAGGGATTGCGGCCGACCGACGACAGGAAGACCATTCCGCTGGTCGTGCCTGAGCTGGACTTCAGCCTGTTGAGCGCGCGCGACCGGCTCGGCGGACGTTTCGGCGTCGAAGGCAACCTGCGCAGCCTCGCGCGCTCCGTCGGCGCCGACAGCGTAAGGATGTCCCTGGATACCGGCTGGCAGCTTCCCTATACGAGCCCCCGCGGTCAGCGCCTGAACCTCTTCGCGCGGTTGCAGACGGACGGTTACTGGATCGACGAGGCGGGCGAAAGCGATCGACCGGGCGATCGGTCGGCCGATGTAACCGGCAGGGCCTTTCCCCAGGCGGGGCTCGACTGGCGCTATCCGCTGGTCCGTCACCGCGGCGGGGTCTCGCAGGTCGTCGAGCCGATCGTGGGCTTTCTCGTCGCGCCGCGGGACGGGAATTCCGATCTCATCCCCAACGAGGACAGCCTCGACCTCGAGCCGGACGACACCAACGTCTTCGACCGTTCGCGCGCCACGGGGCTGGATCTGGTGGAGGACGGCAGCCGGATGTATTACGGCCTTCAGGGCAGGCTGCTCGGTCATCGCCGTATGCAGGCGAACGTGTTCCTCGGGCAAAGCTATCGTTTCGGCGGCAGCGACCTGTTTCCGGCGGGCGCCGGTCTGGACCGGGACCTGTCCGACATCGTCGGCCGCGTCGAGTTCGGATACGACGAATATCTGGGGCTTCTCTACCGGTTCCGCTACGATCACGCGAAGCTGCGGTCGAGGCGGGACGAGGTGAGCGCTTCCCTGGGGCCGGACGCCTTCAGGATCTCGGCCAATTACCTCTTCATAGACAACCAGCCGGCGCCGATGGGCTTCGAGGATCGCAGGGAGATAAATCTCGCGCTTGACGCGAAGATTACCGATTCCGTCGCGTTACGCGGCGAGACCCAGCGCGATATCCAGGACGGCCGTTCCCTCTGGCACCGCGGCGAAATCGGCTATCGGGAGGACTGTTACGACGTGTCCTTCAGTTTCGAACGATCCCTGACCCGGGATCGCGACATCCGGCCCACGAACACCTTCCTCCTAAGGGTTAGCCTGACGGCGCCGCGCGCGAACTAGGGCCTGTCCGTTTCAGATGGAACCGGCGCGGCGCGGCGTCCCTCGATTCGCAGCTTCGCGCCGGTTCCAGGAAAAACGGACACTCCTTAGCGTTTCCGAACCTCCCGACCGCCATCCGGCTCGAAGGCAAGATGGACTTCCTTGAGGACCATATCGTCCGGTGCAACGAAGCCGGCTCGCCGCGGCCACCTATTCCGCGGGTTCGCTTTCCGTCCAACGCGCCATCAGCCGATTCGAGTCCTCCTGCGTGGCATCCAGCATCTTTCGGGCCACGTCGTGCCCGCCGACCGGCAGGCCGGCCGGATCGAGCAGTCCGATCTGGACCAGAACCGACGCCTGATCCCAGTAGATGTGCTCGTGATAAAGCTTGTCGCCGCGGAAATTGATGATCGCGACCACCGGCATCTCGACGTACTTGCCCGTCGGCGCGACGCCCGGCAGGAGCCAGTCGATTTCGGTGGTGTGGGTGAAGCAGAACAGCATCTCGTCCACCACCCGGTCCGCGCCGATGGTGCGCGATACCGGGATGAGCCTGGTGTCCTCGGGATTGGCGTGCACGAAATGGTTGAGATAGAAGCGATGCAGGTTCCTGTAGCCGACGCCGCCGGTCATCGTCGGGATGTGGTTGACGTAGGGCTCCGGCACCATCGTCGCCATGGTGGCGTCCACGTCGCGGGTGATGAACTCGTACTCGCAGTGCTTGTCCCACAGTTGGCTCAGATCGTAGTTGGGGCCCATCGTCCGGCGGAGCGCGGCGATCGTCCGGCTGTGCGCCATCGATGAGGACGGTTTGTCGTAAACTTCCCGGTCGGCGTTGTAGAAGCCGTGATCGGCGCCGGGATAGCTGTAGATCTCGATGTCGGTCCGGTCCTTGAACGCATCGCGCAAGGCGGCGACGCCTTCCGACGGCATCCACTGGTCGAGTTCGGGGCAGTGGAACACCATCGGGCATTCGATACCGCCGGCCTCGCCGAGCAGGTCCGGAAGGCCGACGCCGTAGAACGAGATCGAGACCGCGGGGTCGAGCCGGGCGGCGGTCAGGTAGGCGAGCTTGCCGCCGAGGCAGAACCCCATGAAGCCGACATCGCCGGTGCATTCCGGAAGCGCGCGCACCGCATCCATCGCCGCGCCGATGTCGGTTATCGCCAGATCGATGTCGAAGCGTTCGAAATAGCCGAACGCCGTGGCGAATTCCTCCTCGGAGTAGCCGAGCTCGATCCCCGGCTGCAACCGCCAGAACAGGTCCGGTGCGAGGACCACATAGCCTTCCTCGGCGAAATAGTCGGCCGTCGCGCGCATGGTCGCGTTGATGCCGAAAATCTCCTGGCCGAGCACGAGACCCGGCCCGGAACCCGCTTCCGGTACCGCGAGGTATCCGTCGAACCGCCCGCCATCGCCGGCGGCGATCTGGATCGTACGCCCTGTCATGTCCTGCTCTCCGGTCTAACGTAGGGAATCGCGGCCACTATAAGGGAATTCGGCGGCCATTCAGTCTTCATCGAGATAGAGCCCGTGCGCCCGGTGCCAATCCTCGATTCCGCGGTCGGGATAGATTTCGAAACGCGAGATTTCCGGACCGTCCGGGATGTCGGCCCAGACCGGTGCGTAGCGCGTCATCAGGACGGTCTTCTCCGGCGGATTGGGGAGCGGCGTGTCGATGGCCGAGGCGAACGGATGGATCAGTTCCGGCCAGCTCGGATCCCACACCCAGAGCGCGGAGCCGCACTTGCCGCAGAAGCTCCGCCGCGCCGTGCTGAGCCCGTCCGCCTCCACGTGGCCCCGCTCGTTGCCGGCGGCCCGGTAAACCTCGATATTGTCCTCCCCTTCGATTTCGAGCGTCTCCGCCTCGCCCATGATGTTGATGGCGAAGCCGCCTCCGCCCGCCGTCTTCCTGCATATCGAGCAGTAGCAGAGGTTGTAGGGGTAGGGCGTGTGCGAGACGAGGCCGAACCTCACCGCGCCGCAATGGCAGGACCCTTCGAGTTTCACTATCCGATCTCCCCGTCGCGCCGGAACCCGGACAATAGGGCATGCGGCGCCGGTTGCGGCAACCCGCGGCGGCGACCATGATCCGCCACGCTCATGCCCATGGAATCCCTCGCCATCGTCGTAGCGGCCCTTCTCGTCGGGACCCTGGGGAAAGCGATCACCGGATTCGGGCTGCCGCTGATCGCCGTGCCGGCTATGGCCGCGTTCATCGACGTCCAGACGGCCGTGGTGGTGATGGTGCTTCCGTCCACCCTCTCGAATGCCTGGCTGATGTGGACCTTCCGGCGCGAGGCCGGGACTATTCCGGGGCTGTGGGCGGCGATCGGAGTCGGCCTGATCGGCATCGGACTCGGCGCGTGGCTGCTCAAGGCGCTCGATCCGGCGGTCATGTCGCTGGCGCTGTCGGGCTGGGTTGGCGTCTATCTTCTGACCTTGCTTGTCCGATACGAAATCCCGCGCTCGCTGACGGAAAACCGCGCCGTGTTCGCGGCCTCCATCGGGCTTGGCGGCGTCTCCCAGGGCGCCACCGGGATCGCCGGGCCGATCATCGTGACCTTCATGCATGCGATGCGTCTGGAGCGCGGGGTTCTCGTCTTCGGCCTCTCCGCGATTTTCTTTTCCTACGGGCTGATCCAGGCAGGGTTCTACTGGTCGCTCGGCATGGCGACCGAGGAGCGGATGCTGCAAAGCCTGGCCGCCACGATCCCGGTCCTGGTGGGCATGCCGGTGGGACTCTGGATCGGACGGCGCATCCGGGCGAAGACCTTCGGCTACGTCGTCGTCGCGTTGCTTATCGCGTCGGGCACCAAATTGTTCGTGGACGGGCTCGGCGTGCTTTCCTGAGCCTCAGGCGGCGTCCATCGAAGGCTCGCGGGAGCGCCCGAACAGGGTGAACCAGACCATGATCAGGACCGCGAGCCCGAGCGCGGGCAAGGCACTGAGATTGACCCAGCTCCAGCCGAAGAAATGGAACAGGGCGCCGGAGGAAAGCGAGCCGACGGCGATGAAGGTGTAGGCGACGAGGTTTGACGCGCCCTGCGCCTTGTTGCGCTCGGCCGGGGTATACGCGCCCGCGAGGAGCGTCGTCCCGGCGGTGAAGGCGAAGTTCCAGCCGACGCCGAGGAGCAGCATCGACAGCCAGTAATCGAACACGGCTTCCCCGCTCAACGCCACCGCGACGCAGACGAATTGCAGCCCGAAGCCGGTGAAGATGATCGCGATCTCTCCCACCTTCTTGATGAACCAGCCGGTCACGAAGGCCGGCCCGAACATGCCGAGGCTGTGCCACATGATCACCCAGGCGGTCGCTTCGAACTGGTGGTGCGAATGCGCCATTGCGAGCGGCGCGGCGGTCATCAGCATCGCCATCACGCTGTGCGCGATCAGCACCGAGGCCGTGGCGGCCACGAAGGTGGGCTGGATGACGATGGACCCGAGCGGACGCTGTTTCTGCGCCGCCTGTGCGGCGGTCAGCGGCGGAATGTTGAGGAACATCAACACCAGCGCGCTCAACAGCGTCGAGATCAGGAGGAAGAGGTAGGAGCCGAGGAACCGCGCATCCTCGAACATGTGCTCGCCGATCTTGGAGAACTCGGCGCCCACCACGGAGGCGACGACGCCGCCCGCGAGCACGAGCGAGATCGCGGTGCTGCGGAATTCCCTCGACGCTGTGTCGGCGGCGGCGAAGCGGTAGAGTTGGGCGAAGCCGGAAAAAAAACCGAAGATCAGGTTGCCGATCGCGAAGGTCCAGAAATCCTCCTCCGCTATTCCGACCATGCAGACCACGCCGCCCGCGGTGCCGATCAGCGCGCCGATGACGAATCCCGCCCGGCGCCCGACCCGACGCATCAGCATCGACGCGGGATAGGAAGCCGCCGCGGTGCCGACCACCACCAGTGCCGCCGGCAACGTCGCCAGTCCCTTCTGTTCGGCGAAGGCCAGGGCGACCAGCGCGGCCGTGGCGACCAGCAGCGTGCGCCCCGCGCCGAACAGCGTCTGGCAGACTGCCAGCACCAGCACGTTGCGTCGTTCCTGGACGATGAAGACCGACCGGATCGCAGCCAGAACCCTGTTCATGCGGATGGATCGCTCCCGCGCGGACGCAAGACACCGCGGTTGGTATGATGACGCGCGCCCATTTTAGCCGCCCACGCGCGGCCGAATCCAACCGGAGACCGTGACCGCCCATGCCCGAGAGCGCCGACAGGCTTATTACGAACATCGATTGGTTGATTACCGTGGACGAACGCCGCCGCATCGTCCGTGACGCGGCGATCGCTATAGCAGACGGGAAGATCGCGGCGGTCGGCAAGACGGCGGCGATCGAGGCCGACTGGGAGGCCCCGGCGGTTACCGACGCGTCCGGCATGGTGGGAACGCCGGGCTTCGTCGACAACCATCTCCATTCGTCGTTCCAGATGGCGCGCGGGCTTGCCGACGAGGCCAACGCGCAGTCCTTTCTGTTCGACCACATGTATCCCTACGAAGGGGCGATGGAGCGGGACGACGTGCTGGTAAGCGCGTCGCTGACCGCGATGGAGATGCTGCGCCACGGGGTGACCTGTTTCGTCGATCCCGGCAACTACCACCCAGACGCGACCGTCGAGGCTGTCGGCGGGGCGGGAATGCGGATGGTCATCGCGCGATCCTCCTTCGACCGCACCAAGTCGGTGATGGGGATCCTGCCCGAGGCGATGATCGAGACCACCGAGGACTGCATCGAGCGGACCGCGGAATTGATGCAACGCTTCGACGGCGCTCATGACGGGCGGATCTCGGTCAGCGCGTCGTTCCGCGGGCTCAACAATGCCTCCGACGCGCTGATCGTGGGCCTCAAGACTCTCGCCGACCGGCACGACAGCATGCTCCAGACCCACGCGTGCTTCTCCTACTCGACCCATGACGGCTGCCTCGCCGCCTTCGGCATGCCGGAGATCGAGCGGCTCGAGGCGCTCGGCGTGCTGGATGAGCGCATGCTGCTGGTCCATTCGGGCTGGCTGGAGCCGCACGAGGTGGAGATCGTCGCCCGGCGCCGTCCCACCCTGGTCGCCGCGCCGTCGTCGAGCATGCACAACGGCTACGGCAACTTCGTCATGGGGAAGCTGCCCGAGCTCGCCGCGCTCGGCGTCAACGTCGCGATCGGATCGGATCATGCGTGTTCCGGCATCACCGACATGGCGCAGGAGATGCTGCTGCTCGCCGGCGGCTACAAGGAGGCGCGGATCAACCCGCGCGTCCTGCCGCCCGAGCAGGTGATCGAAATGGCGACGATCAACGGCGCGCGCGGCGCCGGGCTCGCCGACCGGATAGGCTCCATCGAGGTCGGCAAAGAGGCCGATATCGTCCTGTTCGACACGCGCTATCCCGAATGGCAGCCGCTCTACAACCCGGTCTCCAACCTGGTCTACGCGGCGACCGGCAATTCGGTGAGCGAGGTGTTCGTCGGCGGTGCCCACCTGGTATCGGGAGGGCGCTGCACGACGATCGACGAGGATGCCGTGCTCCGCCAGGTCGCCGCGACGGCCGAGCGCATCGCCGGCCGACTCGACATGGACCGTATCGTCAAGCTGACCTGGCCGGTGGAGTAGGGCGGGCGCGCTGGCGCCTCTCGCCCGCAGCGCCTATTCTCGCGGCAACCTCAATCCAGCCGGACGGGCTTTCATGAGCACCATTCTGGAAGACACCATCGACCGCGCCGCCGCCGCGCCCGATTTCGTCGAAGCGGAGGTCAGGTATGTTGTCGACGACGGCATCCCGCCCTACCGCTACATCGACTGGCCGGAGATGCAGGACAAGGACCATCCCCCGGCCTACGAGCCGAGGCGGGTCAAGATCAGGAACGGCCGCACGTCCGGCGTGACGTTCGCGCTCGCGACCCACGGCTTCACGCTGGTCGAGCGTCCCACGCAGATGAAGGATTTTTATGACGAGGAGGAGGTGCTCCGCGTCTACTACCCGGAGACCGAGGCCCTGATAAAGGCCGAGGCGGGTGCGAAGCGGGTCATCGTCTTCGATCACACGGTGCGAACGGCGGACAAGTCGCGGCTCGCCGAGCGTTGGGTGCGCGAGACCGTTCATGCGGTCCACAACGATTATACCGAACGCTCCGCGCCGCAGCGGGTGCGCGACTTCCTGCCTCCGGATGAAGTGGAGGAGGCGCTAAAGGGCCGTTACGGAATCGTCCAGACCTGGCGGTCGATCGCGCCCCGGGTGGAATCCGAGCCGCTCGCCATGTGCGACGGCAAGTCTATTCCCGAAGTCGGGTTCATCCCCTACGAGCGGCGCTACAGGGACCGCACCGCCGAGACCTACCACCTTTCCCACAGCCCCGAGCACCGGTTCTTCTACTTCCCGCGGATGACGCGGGACGAGGCGATGGTCTTCAAGGTGTTCGACACCGACGCTGCCGCCGGGGTCCGCTTCACCGCCCACACCGCCTTCAACGATCCGACTACCCCGCCCGACGCGAAGGGCCGCGAGAGCATCGAAATGAGGGCGCTCGCTTTCTATTGAGGCGCGCGACCGCTCGGTCACGCTCACCCGGTGCCGCGATCGCGCAACAGGAGTCGCGTTCCGATCGCGGCGGCGGCGAAGCAGACGACGAGGAACGGTCCCGCGGGGAGATCGGCCGCGGTTGAGATCAGCACCCCCGCCACCACCGCGACCGTGCCGCT
>JAJEHI010000193.1 GCA_022823775.1 Defluviicoccus sp.
CCCCTCGCGGTAGTCCGACCAGCGCAGCGTCAGGACCTCTCCCTTGCGGCATCCGGTCAGCAGGAGAAGTCGGACGACCGCCACCTGCCGGGGATGATCTTCGGAATGGGCCGACAATCTCCGGCACAGCCGGCGGATCTCCTCGTCCGACAGGAAGCGCTCGCGCCCCTTGCGGCGATAGCGCCGGATTCCCCGGCAGGGGTTGGAGCCCTCCGGCCTGAAGCCCATCGCCTCGGCTTCCTTCATGATGACGGAGAGGATCGGCATCGACCGGTCGGCGGCGACCGGGGTGACGTGGAGGAGGGCGAACCAGTTGAGGACCTCGCGCCGGTCGATGTCGCCGACCGGGCGTCCGGAGAAATGGGGCAGGAGCTGGTTCTTGAGATAACCCCGGTTCACTTCGAGGGTACTTGGCTTCCAGCGCCGCCGGTATCGGTCGAATACGGTCTCGGCGACCGTCTCGAAGAGGGTCTCGTCGGGCCGGGCCGGCGCGGGCTCGCCGCGGCGGATCGCAGCCATCGTGTCCGTGGCGCACGCCCGCGCTTCCTTGACGCTCAGGGCATCGGCGTCGCCGACGATCTTCCAGACCCGCTCGCGGCGGTGCTGGCAGTGGACGAAGAAGCACCTGCGGCCCGACGGCAGGACCCGGACGCCGAAGCCCCTGAGCTTGCCGTCGCGGACATCGTAGGGAGACTTGCGGGGCTTGAGGGCGCCGACGCGGGCGTCGGTCAGGTTGGGTCTCGGCATCGTTCTCTCCCGGTTGCGGTTGCAGCCGGGGGAACCGGGAGTTGACCGATCCGTCCGGACGCAACAGTTTACGGAAGAAAAAAACGACCCTAATTCAGATACTTAGCACCAAAGGTGCGGCCCTTGGTGTGCGCCGTCGCCATCACGCGGTAGGCCTCGTCGTCGCCCATGCGGAAGACGGCTCTCAGCACCAGGATCACGAACTCGCGCGGCGTGTAGTCGTCGTTGAGCAGGATGACCTTGTGCAGCTTCGGCCGCTCGGTCTTCGTCTCGGTCCTGGTCTTCGTGCGCTGGTCGGTGTCGACGTCCCTCATCGCCCCCGGTCCCGCAACCGCCCCGCGGAATATTAGCCTCGCACGGTTGGGCGCCCCGGTCCAGCGGGGGCCGATAGGTCGCGTTCCGCGGGCGATGCCGCGACGGGCCCGATCTGGCCGCCCGAAAGGAGTAGTTCGGTAAAAGACGAAAGACTTGATAAAGATTCACGCACCCATTGCAAAAGAATGTCCAAATATTGACTTCGCCATATCACGGGGAACAGACTTGGCGGCGTGTGGGAGTTGTGACGGTTCAGGGGGCCGAAAAACATGACCGAACCCGGCTGTTGCGCATCGCCTCGTCGCAAGACCTGTCTCCACCCGCGCCGCGCCGCCGCCCCGGCCGCCCTGGCGGCGGGCGCCGCGATTCTCGGCGTATTCCTGCAAGCCCCGCCGGCGCGCGCGGTGGAGTTCGGCAGCGGCCAGGTCCAGGGGAGCGTCGACACCACGATCTCCCAGGGCGTCGCCTTCCGGGTCGAGGACCGCGACGGGACGCTCGCCGGCAAGGCCAACAGCAACGACGGCAACCTCAACTACGACCGGGGTATCGTCAGCAACGTCTCCAAGTTCACCACCGACCTCGACATCCAGGCCGGCGGGTTCGGCGCGTTCGTCCGCACCACCGGCTTCATCGACTTCGAGAACCGGGACGGCGAGCGCGACCGCACCGGGCTGAGCGAGGAGGCGAAGGAGCGCGTCGGCAGCGATATCGGGCTGCTCGACGCGTATGTCACCGCCCCGTTCGAAATCGGCGATGCGGCCGTCGACCTGCGCCTCGGCAAGCATGTGCTCAACTGGGGGGAGAGCACCTTCATCCCGAACGGCATCGCCGCCATCAACCCCTTCGACGTGAGCAAGCTCCGCCAGCCGGGCTCGGAATTGCGCGAAGCGCTGCTGCCCGTCTGGATGGCCTCGGCGGAGGTCGCGGCGACCGATTCCCTGTCGGTGGCGGGCTTCTACCAGCTCGCCTGGGAGGAGACCCACATCGACCCGGTCGGAAGCTACTTCTCCGTCACCGACTATGCGGGACCGGGAGCGCGGAAGGCGGTGGTGAGCGACCTTACGGCCGGCAGGGACGACGGACACGGTTTCGGTCCGCTCGCGGCGCTTATCGATGCCGATCTTGCCGCGTTGGGTCGAGCGAGTCCGGCGGCGATAGCGTTGGGAGCAACCGCCCCGATATCGTCCGACCGGGATTTCGCCGGCGTGCTGCGCGGTCCGGACCGCGCGCCGCCCGACTCGGGACAGTGGGGCGTGGCGATGCGCTACCTTGCCGAAGATCTGAACCAGACCGAGTTCGG
This sequence comes from Defluviicoccus sp., assembly GCA_022823775.1. Lineage (GTDB taxonomy): Bacteria > Pseudomonadota > Alphaproteobacteria > MPNO01 > MPNO01 > MPNO01. The sequence continues at coordinate 2,363 of JAJEHI010000193.1, forward strand.
CTTCTACTTCATCAACTATCACAGCAGGCTGCCCACGGTCGGCGCGCGGACCGCCAGCGCGGAGTACATTCAAGCGGGACTTGCGGCGGCGGGCGCGGCAACCGCGACGAATCCCGGTTCCAACACGGTCAACGCCGTGACTGCCCAGGTGACTCAGGAAGTCCAGAACGCCGTACGGGCCGGATTGATCCCTCAACAAAATGCACGACAGGCCATCCAGGCGCAGGTCGGGACGGCTCTTCAGGGCATTGCCGCCGCTGTCGCGGTCGACCGGTACGGGAAGGGCGGGAACTACTTCCTTGAGTATGCCGAGGACATCCAGCTCTTCGGACTGAGCTTCAACACCGTGCTCGGCGCTTCCGGCTGGGCGGTGCAGGGCGAATACTCCCTGCGCCCGAATGCGCCGCTGCAAAGAGCGGAGCGATCGGTGCTCGAGGACGGCCTCACCCCAATGTTCGCGGCCCTGCGATTGTCGGCGAACCCGCAACAACTCGGGGCCTATCTCGCCTCGTATCGGCCCTCCAACGTCCCGGGCTATGTCGAGCGCGAGGTGAGCCAGGTCCAGGCCACCGCCACCCGCGTTTTCGGGCCCTTGGCGGGCGCGGATGCGCTCGTCTTCGTCGGGGAGGCGGCGCTGATGCACGTCCACGACATGCCCGACGAGCCGCTGGAGAGCCCGGCCGGAGGCACTCTTTCGGCCCGGAACGTCGCCGCCGCCGACGCGGACGCAACCTCGTGGGGCTACCGGCTCGCGGCGCGGCTCGACTACACCAACGCCATCGGCGCCGCGCATCTCTACCCCTACGCGCAGTTCCTGCACGACGTCGGCGGCAACAGCCCGGCGCCCAGCGGGCCGTTCGTGGAGGGCCGGACCGCGATCACGCTGGGCCTCAGGGCCGACTATCTCAGCCGCTGGCAGGCCGACCTCTCCTACACGCGCTACGGCGGCGAAGGAAACGACCTGAGCGACCGCGACTTCGTCGCCCTCTCCGTCAAGTACTCGTTCTGAGGACCGGAGCCATGACCGCGAAACCCCTTCCGTCCGGCGCCGCCATCCTCCTCGGCTGCGCGCTGGCCTCCCCGGCGATGGCCGAAATCCCCGCCGACCAGATCGCCAGGCTCGGCGCGGACCTCACCCCGCTCGGCGGGGAGCGCGCCGGCAACGCCGAGGGCACCATCCCCGAATGGACCGGCGGCATCGTCGAACCGCCGGCCGGCTATGAAATCGGCGAGCATCACCGCGATCCCTATCCCGCCGACAAGCCGCGCTTCGTCATCGACGCCGCGAACCTGGACCGGCATCGCGACCGCGTCCCGGTCGGGCTGCAACGCATGCTGGAGACCTATCCGGGCTTCAACATGGCGGTCTACCCGACCCGGCGCAGCGCTTCCGTCCCCAAGCGGATCTACGACGCCACGCGGAAGGTCGCCGCCACCGCGAGGCTCGTCGACGGCGGCAACGGCGTGGCCGGTGCCGTGATCGGCATCCCGTTCCCGATCCCGAAGAACGGGCTGGAGGCGGTCTGGAACCATCTGCTGCGTTACCGGGGCGAGTCGGTGGCCTGCGTCATCGGGCAGGCCGCGGTCACCCGCGGCGGCGCCTACACGCTGGTCAAGCAGAGCCTCCAGATCGAGCTGCGCTACTCGCTTCCCGGCATGACGGTGGAGAAGCTCGGCAACAGGATGATCCTGTTCAAGCAGAAGACGCTCGCGCCGGCCAGGCTCGCGGGCGACATCGTGCTGGTGCACGAGACCATCAACCAGGTCCGCGAGCCGCGCAACGCCTGGACCTACAACCCGGGTCAGCGGCGGGTGCGGCGGGCGCCCAACATCGCCTACGACAACCCCGGCACGTCGTCGGACGGGCTCCGCACCGCCGACCAGCTCGACATGTTCAACGGCGCGGTCGACCGCTACGACTGGAAGCTCCTCGGCAAGCGCGAGATGTACGTGCCCTACAACTCGTACCGGCTGCACAGCGGCGGCGTCACCTTCGGCCGCATCCTCAAGCCGTTGCATGTCGATCCGCGGCTCCTGCGCTACGAGCTCCACCGGGTTTGGGTGGTGGAAGCGACGCTGAAACAGGGCGCGAGCCACATCTACAAGCGGCGCACCTTCTATATCGACGAGGATTCGTGGCAGATCATGGTCGCCGACATCTACGACAACCGCGACCAGCTGTGGCGGGTGTCCGAGGCGCACGCGATCAACTACTACGAAAAGCCGCTGGTGTGGCCGACGCTCGAGGTGCACACCGATCTCCAGGCCGGCCGCTACCTCGCCTTCGGCCTCGACAACGAGTTCCCGATGTGCACCTGGGACCCCGGCCTGCGCTCCCGCGACTTCACCCCCGCCGCCCTGCGCCGCGAGGGGCGGCGCTGATCCCGGTCCCGGTCCGCTGACACGCCGGCCCCCTCACCCCGGACCTCTCCCCGCTGGGGAGAGGGGACCCGCCCGCCGCCGCCTGCTTACCTTCTCCCCTCCCGCTCGCGGGAGGGGCCGGGGGAGGGCGGCCGCCGCCGTCCTCGCGGTCCTGCTCGCCCTCGCGCCCGCCGGCGCCGGCGCGGAGGAGTCCGTGGAGGCGCCGCTCGCGATCCGGTCCCTGCTGCTCGACGGGGCCGCGGCCGGGTCGCGGCTGGTGGTGGTGGGCGAGCGCGGCCATGTCCTCCTGTCCGACGACGGCGGCGCGAGCTGGACGCAGGCCAGGGTGCCCGTTCGCGTCCTGCTCACCGCGGTGCACATGCGCGACGAGCGCACCGGCTGGGCGGTCGGACACGACGCCACGATCCTGCGGACCCGCGACGGCGGCGAGACCTGGACGCCGGTCCATCGGGCGCCGGAAGAGGAGCTGCCCCTGCTCGACGTCTGGTTCCGAAACGACAATGTGGGGTTCGCGGTCGGGGCCTACGGCTATTTCCTCGCCACCCGGGACGGCGGCGAGACTTGGACGCGGCGGACCGTCGGCGAGGACGATTTCCACCTGAACGCCCTCATCCCCGCGCCGGGGCGGCTCTACATCGCGGCGGAGGCCGGGGTCGCCTATCGTTCCGACGACGATGGCGAGACCTGGCGCAAGCTGCCCTCGCCCTATGCCGGCTCGTGGTTCGGCGGGCTCGCGCTCGACGAAAACGAAGTGCTGCTGGCCGGGCTCAGGGGCCACCTGTTCCGTTCCGGCGACGCCGGCGAGAGCTGGACGCGGGTGCCGACGGGGACCGCCGCCACCCTGACGAGCGTTGCCCGGCTCCCCTCCGGTCCGATCGCGATCGTCGGCCTGGAAGGCAGCGTGCTGATCAGCCGGGACGGGGGGCGGAGCGTGTCGTCCCGGAGCCTGCCGTCGCGCGAGGGAATCTCCGCCGCGCTGCCGCTCGCCGACGGCGGCGTGCTGCTGATCGGCGAATTCGGCGTCCGGCGTCTGGGCGAGTGACGGTCCGTACCCCGCGAGCCGCCCTCCCCCGGCCCCTCCCGAGAGCGGGAGGGGAGAAGGTGACGAAGAGGGAGAAGCGAATCCCCTCTCCCCCGTGGGGGAGAGGGTCAGGGTGAGGGGGCGCCGGCGACAGTTGGCCGAGATCGTGCTTGGGCATGACGAAGCGAGCGGCGGAGTTGCTGGATTGAAGGCGCGACGCTACCGGACCGGCACATGACCGCCTGGATCGAGAGGCTGATTTTCGCCCGGCGCCGCCTCGTGCTGGCGGCGTTCGCGCTCGTCACCCTGGCGATGGGGTGGCAGGCGGCGGGGCTCAGGGTCGATGCCGGCTTCACCAAGCTGGTGCCGGTCGAGCACGAATATATGCGCACCTTCCTCGAATACCGCGACGAGTTCGGCGGGGCGGATCGCGTTCTGATCGCGGTGATGGCCCGCGAGGGCGACATGTTCACCCCCGGCTTCCTGGCGGCGCTGCGCAAGGTGACCGACGCGACGTTCTTCCTGCCGGGGGTCGACCGGACCCAGGTCTATTCGATCCTCACGCCCAACGTGCGGTTCATCGAGGTGGTCGAGGACGGGATCGCCGCGGGCAACGTGCTGCCGGCGGATTTCCGCCCGACCGAAGCCGGCTTCGCCCGGTTGCGCGAGAACATCGTCAAGGCCGGTCTCGTCGGGCGGCTGGTGGCGAACGACTTCTCCGGTGCGATCGTCTCCGCCCGGCTGCAGGAGTTCCACCCCGACACCGGCGAACGGCTCGACTATATCGAGGTCGCGCACGAGCTGGAGCGCATCCGCCGGGAGACCGCCGCCGGCGCGGAACTGGACGTGCATGTCATCGGTTTCGCCAAGGTGGTGGGAGACGTCGCGGACGGCGCGGTGCGCGTCGTCGCCTTCTTCGGGATCGCCTTCCTGGTCACCGCGCTCTTCGTCTGGGCCTACACAAGCTCGATCCGGCTGACGGTACCGCCGCTCGGATGCTCCCTGATCGCGGTGATCTGGCAGCTGGGCGGGCTCGCCGCGCTCGGCTACGGCGTCGATCCGATGTCCATCCTGGTGCCGTTCCTGGTGTTCGCCATCGGGGTGAGCCACGGGGTCCAGATGGTGAGCGCGGTCCGCGCCGAGGCGGCCCGCGGCGCGAGCGGGCTCGACGCCGCGCGGGCGGGCTTCCGCGGCCTGCTGCTGCCGGGCGCCGTGGCGCTGGTCTCCGATTCCGTGGGGTTCGTCACGATTTCCCTCATCGAGGTCCAGGTCATCAAGGAAATCGCGGTCACGGCGAGCCTCGGCGTCGCCGCCATCATCCTGACCAACCTGGTGCTGCTCCCGGTGCTGCTCTCCCGGTTCGACGCCGACGACGAAGAGCGCCGCGCTTTCCTGGCGCGCGACCGCCGGTTGCGGCCCTTGTGGGCGCGCATCGCCCGGGTCGCCCGCCGCGGTCCGGCCGCGGCCGCCATCGGGGTGGCGGCGCTGCTGCTCGTCGCGGGCGCCCGATTCGCGCCCGAGGTCCGGGTGGGCGACGAGCATCGGGGCGTGCCGGAGCTGCGGGCCGAATCCGTCTACAACCGCGACTCCGCCGCGATCTCCGACCGCTTCGACATCGGGGTGGACGTGCTCACCGCGATCTCCGAGACCGGGAAGGACGGCTGCGTGGACTACGAGACGATGCGCACCCTCGACGACTTCGAGTGGCACATGAGGAACGTCGACGGGGTCCAGTCGGTGCGCGGGCTGGCGGGCGTCGCGCGGAACATCAACGCGAGCTGGAACGAGGGCAGCCTCAAATGGCGGACGCTCCCCCGCAACCGCCACATGCTGGTCCAGTCCGTGGCCCCGGTACCGACCGGCAGCGGCCTCCTCAACCTCGACTGCAGCGCGATGCCGGTCTCGATCTACACCGCCGATCACAAGGCCGAGACGATCGCGCGCGTTGTCGACGCGGTGAAGGATTTCGACCGCGCCAACCGCAACGACCGCATCGCCTTCCGGCTCGCCGCGGGCAATGTCGGCGTGATGGCGGCGACCAACGAGGAGGTCGAGGCGGCCCAGTTCCCGATCCTCGCCTATGTCTTCGCCGCGGTGATCGCGCTCTGCCTGATCTCGTTCCGCTCCGTGGCGGCGACGGTGTGCATCGTCGTGCCGCTCGCCGCGGTGTCCCTGCTCGCCTACGCGCTGATGGCGCTCCTTGAAATCGGCCTCAAGGTCTCCACCCTGCCGGTGGTGGCGCTCGGCGTCGGGATCGGGGTGGATTACGGAATTTACATCTACGGCAGGCTGCGCACCCACCTCGCCCAGGGGCTCGACTTCGCCGAGGCGTACGAGCGTACGCTCGCCGGCACCGGCGCGGGCGTGGTGCTGACCGGCCTCACCCTCGCCGCGGGGGTGGCGACATGGATCGTGGCGCCGCTCAAGTTCCAGGCCGACATGGGCACGGTGCTGACCTTCATGTTCCTGGTCAACATGGTCGGCGCCGTGGTCCTCCTCCCCGCGCTCGGCGCCTGGCTGGTGCGGCGGGGGCGTCAGGTCTCGCCCGCCGAACCGCCAAAGCCTTGACGGACGCCCCCGCGGTGACCCATATCGGCAGTGGCTGGGCGAGCGGAGAGAGGCTGCGCGATGGCTCCGACGCGGAGGGACGTATTGCGGCTGGGCGCCGCGGCGGCGGTGCTGCTTCCCGCCGGCGCGGCGCGGGCCTCGAACGGCGTTGCCGAGGCCGTCGCGGCGTTCACCGGGGGCGCCGTGCCGGTCGAGGGCGGGGTGCGGCTCGACGTGCCGGAGATCGCCGACAACGGCGGCTCCGTGCCGGTCCGGGTGGCCGCGCCGGGCGCCCGCCGCATCGCGCTGTTCGCCGACGGAAACCCGAGGCCCGGGATCGCCGTCTTCCGGTTCGGAAAGCTGGTGCCGCCCGACGCCAGGACCCGCGTCCGGCTGGCCAGGAGCCAGACCGTGATCGCGGTGGCGGAGATGGCGGACGGGACGTTCCGCCGCGCTTCGAGGAAGATCGCCGTCACCGTCGGCGGCTGCGCGTGAGGGCCGCGCGATGGCGACACCCAGGCCCCGCGTAAAGCTGCCGAGGAAGATCGCGGCCGGCGTCCCCTTCACGGTGAAGACGCGGATCACCCACCCGATGCATACCGGGCTGCGCCACGACGGCAAGGGCAGGATCGTCCCGCGCCGGATCGTCAACCGTTTCTCGGTCCGCTTCGACGGCGAGGAGGCGTTTTCGGTCGACCTGCAACCGGCGGTCTCGGCCGATCCCTACTTCCAGTTCACGATGGCCGTCCCGGGATCGGGCCTGCTCGAATTCCACTGGGAAGACGACGACGGGTCGGTCTACGGCCTACGCAGGCGCATCGCGGTCGAGTAGGGCGTGGCCGGTACGGCTGGAACCGCCGTTTTCCCGTTTCGTCATGGTCGGCGAAGGCCGACCGTCCGCGAGTTTTTTCCTGTTCGCCGGACAACGAAAACAAAGCGTGGATGGTCGGCCTTCGCCGACCATGACGGGCTGAGAAAAACCGTCTCCGCGCTGCTCGCCGCTGCTCTGCTGGCCGCACTCCCCGCTGCCGCGGCGTGGGGCGCCGATGGAGGGCGCGGCAAGGCGCTCTACGGCCAGTGCAAGCGCTGCCACCAGGTGGGCGGCGGGGCGAAACACCGGATCGGGCCGCACTTGAACGACCTGTTCGGCCGCGCGGCGGGCTCGCTCGGGGGCTACCGCTATTCCCGGGCGATGAAGGCGGCGGGCTCCGGCGGGCTGGTATGGACCCCGGAGACGCTCGATGCCTTCCTCGCCGAGCCGCGCGCCGTGGTGGCGCGTTCGCGCATGAGCTTCAAGGGGATGAAGGGGGCGGAGGACAGGGCGGCGCTGCTCGCCTGGCTGCGCGGCTTTTCCGGCGCCCGGGCCGATCTTCCGCCGGCGGAACCGACCGTGACCGCGGAGGAGTACGGGCTCGACCCGAAGCTCCTCGCGCTCCGGGGCGATCCCGAATACGGCGCCTATCTCGCCGGCGAATGCACGACCTGCCATCGGCCGGGCGGCGGCGAGGTGGGCATCCCCTCGATAACCGGATGGCCGCCCGAGGAGTTCGTGATAGCCTTGCACGCCTACAAGCGCGGCAAGAGAGTGCATCCCGCCATGCAAATGGTCGCCGGACGCCTGTCGGACGATGAGATCGCCGCCCTGGCCGCGCATTTCCACCGGGCGGAGGATGGCCCGTGAAACGAAGGGGAAAGCGCGATGAAACAACGGAATGACAAGGACGGGCTGAGCCGGCGCCGGTTCCTGGCCGCGACCGCCGCCACCTCGACGGCGCTCGCGGCGCCCGCGGTGCTGGGCCAGGCGCGGCCGCGCGTCGTGGTCGTGGGCGGCGGCGCGGGCGGCG
>JAJEHI010000034.1 GCA_022823775.1 Defluviicoccus sp.
GACGCTATTCTGGTGCCGCATGACATTGATCTCCTTTCGTGTCCCAAACGCCGCAAAACGTCAGGAAACGAATAGAATCAATGTCATGCACCCTGTCCACCATTTTAAACCGGACACCAGTGGAACAAGTCCGGGGTGACAGCAGGGGGAGCAGAAATGGTCTCGTCCATCGGCAAGGAGCCCGTCCCAAAGTTAAACCGGACAGCAATGGACTTGTTCCGGGCATCCACGGGTTGCCGCGTCGAGGCATGAACGGGAACACCGAGCCGGCGGAAAGACGTGGATGCCCGGAACAAGTCCGGGCATGACGTGTCAGGGGTGCCCTCTGAGACACGACCCGCGCGCGGGGAACTTGCGGGCCGACAAGCGGCGTCCCATGATCGGCGGGCTATGGCGACTCAACCGGAACCCGATCCGCGCCCCGGCGGGCACGAGCGCGGCTACGCCGATTTCCAGGACCATCTCGCGGCGCTCGACGCGGCGGGGCTGCTCCATCGCGTGGACCGCCGAGTCGACAAGGATTCGGTGCTCCACCCGCTGGTGCGCTGGCAGTTCAGGGGCGGGCTGGCGGAGGCCGACCGCAAGGCCTTCCTGTTCACCGACGTGGTCGACGCGGCGGGACGGAACTACGACTTCCCCGTCGCGGTGGGCGCGCTCGCCGCCAACGCGGAGATCTATTCCATCGGGATGGGCGTTCCGGTCGACGAGATCGGCAAGACATGGCGACGGGCGATGCGGGACCCGATCCCGCCCGCCGTCGTCTCCGACGCGCAATGCCAGGATGTCGTGCTGACCGGCGACATGCTGCGCGGCGACGGTCGGGGCCTCGACGCGATCCCGGTGCCGATCTCGACGCCGGGCTACGATGCCGCGCCCTATCTGACGGCGACCTGCTGCATCTCCGCCGATCCGGATACCGGGGTGCAGAACATGGGCACCTACCGGGCCCAGCTCAAGGCGCCCGACCGGCTGGGCCTCAAGATGTTCGTCGATCTGGGGCAGGGCGGCTACGACCACTGGCTGAAATGCCGCGACCGCGGCCGCAAGCTCGAAATGGCCATCGTCGTCGGCTGCCCGCCTCCGGTCGCCTATTGCGCGCCGCAGAAGGTCGTCTTCGGGACCGACGAGCTCGCCGTCGCCGGCGGGATCGTGGGCCGTCCGATCAATGTCGTCCGCGCGAAGACGGTCGACTTGCTGGTTCCCGCCGAAGCCGAATTCGTGATCGAGGGGACGATCGACACCGAGTACATGGAGCCCGAGGGTCCGTTCGGCGAAAGCCACGGCCACATCAACCTCGAGGAATACAACTTCATCTTCGAGGTGACCGCGATCGCCCACCGCGACAACGCGGTCTTCGCCTCGATCGTCAGCCAGGTCACGCCGTCCGAATCGAGCGTCGTCAAGCGGGTCGCCTACGAGCCGCTGTTTCTGGAGCATTTGCGCGACCGTCTCGGCATCGCGGGCGTCCGGCGCGTCTCCATGCACGAGCCGCTGACCAATCTCCGCCGGGTGATCGTCGTCCAGGTCGCGACCGGCACGCCGAGGACGGAGGTCTGGCGCGCGCTCTACGGCACGACCTCCTTCCAGAAGCCGTGCGGCAAATACGTCATCGCCGTGAACGAGGACATCGATCCTGAGAACGCGGACGCGGTGTTCTGGGCGATGGCCTACCGGTCCAACCCGGAGCGGGACACCGCGATCCTGCCGCATCGCGACCGCGGCCACGGACCGAAAGGGACGGAAGAGGAGTCCTCGCTCCTGATCGACGCCACGCTGCGCGGCCCGCTGCCGCCGGTGGCGCTGCCCAAGCGGGAATACATGGAGCGCGCGCGCCTGCTGTGGGACGAGCTCGGCCTGCCGGCGCTCAAGCCGGAGCCGCCCTGGCACGGCTATTCGCTCGGCGACTGGTCGGACAAGTGGGACGCGGACGCGGCCCGCGCGGCTGCCGGCGGTTGGCGCGACAACGGCGAACGGTCGCGCCAGAGGCGACGGAGCGGCGTGCGCCCCAACGATCTGCTGAGGGACGGGGAGGACGGCGCGGAATGAGCGGGCACAGGATCGCGGTCATCGCCGGCGACGGCATCGGCACCGAGGTCATGCCGGAAGGCATCGGCGCGGTCGAGGCGGCGGCCCGGCGCTTCGGGATCTCGCTCGATTTCACCGGGTTCGACTGGAATTGCTCGACCTACGACGAGACCGGCCGGATCATGCCCGGGGACGGACTCGACCGGCTGGCGGAGTTCGATGCGATCTATCTCGGCGCGGTCGGGATGCCGGGGGTGCCGGACCACGTCTCGCTGTGGGACATGCTGATTCCGATCCGGCGGCGCTTCAACCAGTACGTCAACCTGCGCCCGGCCAAACTGTTCGAGGGCGTGCGCTCGCCGCTCGCGGACCGCGGGCCGGACGACATCGACATGATGATCGTCCGCGAGAACGTCGAGGGCGAGTATTCGCAGATCGGCGGCCGGCTCTATCCCGGCACCGAGGACGAGCTCGCGATCCAGCAGGCGGTGTTCACCAGGCGCGGCTGCGACCGGATCATGCGGTTCGCCTTCGAGCTCGCGTCCGCCCGCCCGGCGAAAAAGGTGACGTCGGCCACCAAGTCCAACGGCATCATCCACTCGATGCCCTACTGGGACGAGCGTTTCGCCGCGATCGCCGCCGAGTATCCCGGAATCGAGACCGACCGGTACCATATCGACATCCTGACGGCGCATTTCGTCGCCCATCCTGACTGGTTCGACGTCGTGGTCGGCTCCAACCTGTTCGGCGACATCCTGTCCGATCTGGGGCCCGCCGTTGCCGGCTCCATCGGGCTCGCCGCCTCCGGCAACATCAACCCGGAGAAGGAGCATCCCTCGATGTTCGAGCCGGTGCACGGCTCGGCGCCGGACATCGCCGGGCGCGGTATCGCCAACCCCATCGCCCAGATCTGGTCGGGCGCGATGATGCTCGAGCATCTGGGCCATGCCGACGCGGCGGCGGCAATCGTCGAAGCGATCGCCGCCCTGCTCGCCGGGGACGGCCCGAGGACCGCCGATCTCGGCGGGAACGCGACCACGCGCGAGGTTGGCGAGGCGATCGCTTCGGCGCTCTGATCGCTGCCGACCCCCGACCGACCTCTCAGGTGTCCGCCGGCCGTACGCCGTACTTCCCGTAATAGGCCTCGCGCAACGCCTCCTCGGTCACGCCCTCGATGAAGGTGTAGGCGGGGGACAAGACGGGCAGCGCCTCCTCGACGGCGATGTTGACCACCCCGTGGATCGGGAAATCCCGGCCGTTCTCGGCCCAGAAGGGTTCGGCGATCCGCTCGTAAACGGCGCTTCCCGGCGGTTCCAGGGTGGCCGTGCCGCGGAACCGGTAGCCGCGGCGCATGAAGATGTCGATGGCGTTGACCTCGATCGCTGGATTTTCCTTGAGGTTCCGCACCGTGTTGGGCGAGGCGATGTCGGCGAAGGCGATGCGGCTGTCGTCGACCACGGCGAGAGAGCTCTTGGGCGAGAGGTTGGGCGTGCCGTCCGGGTTGACGGTCGCTGCGAAGGCGAGCCGGGTGGATTCGATGACGCGCCTCATGTCGTCGGTGATGAGTCCCATCGCGATCCTGCTCCCTATATCCGCCTCTCCCGGCGTTCCTGCCGGACGGAATGGAAATTCCCGGCGAACATCAGCGCCGCGCCGAGGAAAACGAATATGCTGACCGGCTCCCTGTATACCGCGTAGGCGAGGATGCCCGCCAAGGGAAGGCGCAGGAAATCGATCGGCATGACCACCGTCGTGTCGGCGAGGGAGAAAGCCTTCGCCATCGCGTAGTGCGCCGAGAGCCCGGTGCAACCGATCACGATCAGCCACGGCGCGTCGCTCCAGACCGGGTCGGTCCAGGTCCAGATGCAGGCGAGGAAGCCGATCGGAAGCTGCATGATCTGCATCCAGATCACGATGGTCAGCGTGTCCTCGGTCCGGGTGAGGGCCTTGGCGATCACGTTGGAGGTTGCGAAGCAGAGCGCGGAGCCGAGCACGACGAGCGCGGCGAGCTGCACCGCCTCGACGCCGGGCCTGAGGATTATCAGAACGCCTATGAAGCCGCTGAGTACGGCGATCACACGATGCCGCGACAGTCGCTCGCCCAGGAACAGCGCGGCCAGCAGGGCGACCCAGACGGGTGTCGAGAATTCGAGCGCGGTGACCGCCGCCAGCGGCAGCATCGCCACGCCATAGGTCCAGGCAGCCTGGGCGACGAAGTTCACGCCATTGCGCGCCATGTGCATGCCGATCCGGTCGGTGCGCAGCAGCCGTGGGCCTCGGGCGGCGATCAGGGGCATCACGATGGAGAGCGAGATACAGGTGCGGATGAAGAGGATCTGGAACACGCCCAGGTTTTCCGAGAGTTCCCGCACGGCGATCATCTGCAGCAGGAACGAGGCGATCATCGCGCTCATCCACCCCGTCGCAACGATCAGAGTATCGTTCAGGAGTCTCTCTCTAATCATTGTTTTTATGAGTTTTTTTCTTCCTTGAGGCGTGCTTCCCGCCGCGCCACGTAGGTCGTGGAGCCGAAGATCACGGCGGCGCCGATCCATGTCCAGCGGTCCGGCACCTCGGCGAAGATCAGCCACGCGGCGAAGGCGGTGAAGGGGAGGCGGAGGAAGTCGAGCGGCGCGACCACGCTGGCATCCAGATTGACGAGCGCCCGCGTGAAGCAGTAGGGCGCGGCGGTCCCGATCGCGGCGAGCGCGACGAGGAGGGGAACGTCCGAGAGCGTCGGCCCTTGCCACAGGAAGATCGTCGGCACGAGCGCTATCGCGCCCATCAGAAGGTTCGAATAGAACGCGATGGGAAGCGCCGCGTCGGTCCTGGTCAACAGCTTGATCATCACCACCGCGCCGCCGTAGAAGGCGGCCGAGGCAAGCACCATCATCGCCGGCGCCGAGATCGGGACGGCACCCGGCCTAAGCACGATCAGGGCGCCGAGAAACCCGATCGCGGTCGCCGCCCACCGCCGCCATCCCACCCGTTCGCGGAGGAACATCGCGGCGAAGATCACGGTGTAGAGGGGCAGGGTGAAATGGAGCGCCGTCGCCTCGGCGAGCGGCATCGCGACGATCGCCTGGAACCACAGCGCCATGCCGCCGAAATTGAGCACCGCGCGGCCGACATGGGACTTGATGACCCGGGTCCGGAGCCGCGTGATGTCGCTCCACAGGAACCAGGCGAGCAACGCCACCGTGGCGATCGCCGAGCGGTGGAAGATGATCTCCACCGCGTGCATGTCCGCCGCGAGGAAGCGGACGAAGACCGGCGTCAGGGTGAACATCGCCATCGATACCACGGCCCAGGCGACGCCTCTGAGCACGCGGCCGGCGTAAGCGGTTCCGGCGGTCCGATTAGGGGTTTCGTCCACGCGTCAATCTAGCCCGCATTTCTCACCACCGTCACGGCCTGCGTCGCGTCCGGGCGCGACCCATCGGGCGGCGCTGTCCGGCCGACAGGGTGCGTCGAGCCGCTTGCCCGATGTCCCCG
>JAJEHI010000185.1 GCA_022823775.1 Defluviicoccus sp.
GGCGGAGGAGTTCACGGCGACGATGACCCTGCAAGCGGACTTCGCCGCCGGCACCGTCGCCGGCTGCATCGGCTGCGTCGGCGACATCGCGCTCGAGCGCGAGCACCTCTATGCCATCCTCGGCTGGCGGCGCGGCGACGCTGCGGTCGAGCACCCGCCCACCGGCTACGAGATTCGCTTCGCGCCGGCCCCGATCGGCCGAACCGGCGGGTTTACCGGCGCCTCCGTCGCGGTGACTCACCCGGATCGCGCAATCGTTCGGTCGGACGGGTCCTGGTCCGGCCGGTTCTCCGGCCGCCCGGCCGGGGACGGAACCCCGCGGCTTGCCGCCGGCCACGCCAGCGCCGCCTTCGCCGAGGCCGACGGCGGCGAGGGCAGCTTCGATTCGATCTTTACCGCCCTGCACCCGACCCTGCTGCCACAACCCCCTCCAGAAGAACCCCGCCCCGGATCCTGAAGCGCGCATCGAGGGGACGATCATCGTCGCGGAGAGGTGCCCGACGGTGTCGTGGAGAAAGAAATGCGCGCAACCGTGCGCACGCCACGGCGGGGCTCGACGACAGGGAAGGGGGATTATAGCGAATAGTCACATTCCGGCGATCAGTCCGCGCCTTCGCGCCGGACGTTGAAGGGCCGGAAGGACGCCCGCCGGATCGTCTTCAACGACGCGCCCGGCATGTCGTGTTCCTTCTCCCGCTTCGCCTTCCGGGGCTGGTAGCTGTCATTGGGAATCGTGATCGTCCGGGCTTCGGGGAGCCTGCGGCGCGTGGGCTTGTCGGTCATATCGGCTCATCCATCATCGCGGCCTGCTTCTATCGAGCGTTCACGCTTGATGTGCTGATAGATGAAATCGATTTTTTCGCCCGTCTCCCTCCCGACTATTTTGTTGACAATCGCGCCCACAAACCCGCCAAATGCAGCCGCCAATACAAACAATAGGAATTTACCCAAGAGCCCCGTAATTGCGCCCAGTATTGTCATTGCGTCGCTCTCCATTCGGCCATCGTCTTGTTGCCCTTGCTCCGGTTGCAGCCGGAGCACAGCAATTGCAGGTTGTCCGGGTGATCGGTCCCGCTGCGTGATCGCGGCAGGATGTGATCCACGTCCATCACCTGGAACGGGAAATGCTTCTGGCAGGCCGCGCAGACGCCTTCCTGCTCGCCGTAGAGGCGTCCGGTAGTTGGGAAGGTCGCCGAGGTCCGTGCTTACCGGCGGGGCCGTCAGCGCCGTAGCGCGGAACAGGGAGCCGCCGATAACCGGGTTGTGCTCCGCTTCCTTGGTCGCGGCGCGATCCTCCGCGATCCGCTCGTTGACGAGCGTGATCGCGAGTTCCGACAGGTCGATTCCCGCCCATTCCCGTTGCAGCCGATCCGCCGCCACGAAGGCCGTCGCGCACCCGCAGAATGGATCTAGGATCATGTCGCCGGGGTTGGAACTGGCCGCGATGATCCGTTCCAGAAGCGCCAGCGGCTTTTGTGTCGGGTAGCCCGTGCGCTCGGCATTCTGCCCAGTCAGCGCCTTCACATCGTCCCATATGTCCGCCGCCGGACGCCCCTTGCTGTCGCTCAAATACACCTTCCGTTCCGGCACGCCAGAGACATCGCGAAATTCGCTTTCAGGATGAGCTTCTGAATGGGAGTGCTGGCCGGTGCCATCGCCACAACACTGACGCTGTGAACGCCTTTCATCCCTTCGCCCTTCTCGAGCGTGACGTCAATGGTCGAGCACGCGACCAACGAAGGCAATAGCGTGGCCGCGATCATGATCCGGTGCATTCCCGGTTCGCCCTCATCCCTGAACGAAAAGCGCTGTGGAAGATTTCCCCTCCCTGGCGCGGTATCTGTGTCGGACGCGGGTGTCGGAGTGCATCAAGGGCGGCGAAACGCCGGTGCATTCTATCTCGATGGTCATGCCCTCTCTTCCCCATTGCCGTCTCTGCTGATCGACTAAAGTTACCATGCGATAAGGACGATGCGCAGATCTCGATCAATTTCCGATAGACCATGTGGGGAATCGCAAGATCGAGCGCGACGTAGATGTCGAACTCGTCACCCTCACGATACAGACGGCGAAGAGCGTAGTGACCACGCGCTCACCACGACATTCCATGGCTTCTGGTCTGGATCTGCTGCTGCTCCGCCTGGCTGCGTTCGCGCTGTAGGTCCTCCCATTGGGCGCGTTCGGTGTCGAGTTGCCGCTCGATCCCGAAGCACCTGTCGCGGAGGGTGTCCCGGAGGCCCGGCCTGTTCTCGAAATGCACGTCGTATTTCCCGTCCCGGAGAATCTCCTGGGCTCCGCTCACCGCGTTCTCGGCACGATAACGCCAGGTCTCATATCCCTCCTGGCGGACGAAGGATGTCTCGCTTTGTTCGGCTTGCTCGCGCCTGTCGAGGCTTTCCTGGAGCGACTGGGCCACGCGGTCGAGCCGTTCGGCCTGCCGGGTCATTTCCTCACGCAGGTTGAGCTCGTTCCACATGAACCGATGCGCGTCGGAGTCCTTCACGGACCATGAATCCCTAGACATCCTGTCGCAGAGCCGTTCGTGCTCGGGGAGGAAGAAGCGGTGCTGGCCGGTCTCGCGGATCCGGTTCCGGAGTTCCTCCCACGCGACCGCCATGAGCACCGGCATGCCGTCGATCGTGGCGGCCCGTTCGAGGCGCTGGACACCTCACGACGAAACCCTGATCGCGCTGCTTGAAGACGTGGGTCCGACGGACGTAAGGACCGTCTGTTCGGAGATCGCCGTCCGGTCGTTCGGAGGAGCGATGCCGGCGCTGGAGGCTCTGTGGCGACGCTTCGCGGGCTTCGACATCGAGAAACCGCTTGCCGAGCAGATCGCGGTCCTTGAGACGCTGGCGCAACTGGACAGCTCAGAGGCGCGCGCCACCCTCCGTCGGATTCTGTTGCGGAACCCGGCGCTCGTCGGCACCGTGATCGATGTCCTCCGGGATATGGAATGCCCGAGAGCCGCGCGGCTTGCCCGGAGACTGGAGCGAGAGGTTTCCACCGGGACATGATGTCCGCAAGGATCGGCAACGGACCGGGCTCGACGACCGCGCGCTCCGATCTGTCGGTTCGTGAGGCGGCTGGCCTCGGGGACGGGAGACCGCGTTCTGCGGCGACACACCCGGACGTCGCCGCGGCAAGTCGGGGCGCGGGGGGAGACAAGGCCGGGAGAATTCGTGCGCGCCTGGCTCGACTCGCAGAGGAAAAGGCCAGGCTCGAGACGCAGCTCGCCGAGATCGAGAGCGCCATGGAGGCCGCGCCAGGGGACGGTCCGCCCGCCGGCCCGGTAACCGGCGGCTCTCCGGCCGCGGACAAGATAACGCTGTTCCGCTCGCTCTTCCGCGGCCGCGACGACATGTTCGCGAAGCGCTGGGAGAACCCCCGCACCGGCAAGGCGGGATACGCGCCGGTATGCGCCAACGAGTGGAAGCCCAACATCTGCGGCAAGCCGAAGATCGGGTGCGGCGCCTGTCCCAATCGGGATTTCTTCGCGCTGGGCGACGCGGCGATCGCCGATCACCTGCGCGGCCGCACGACCGTCGGGATCTACCCATTGCTGCTCGATGGCACCTGCCGGTTTCTCGCCGCGGACTTCGACAAGGACCGATGGCAGGTGGATGCCGCGGCGTTCCTCGCGGCCTGCCGATCGAAGGGCGTGCCGGCGGCGCTGGAGCGTTCGCGCTCGGGCCATGGCGGTCATGTCTGGGTTTTCTTTACGGAGCCGATACCCGCGCTTCTCGCCCGGCGCCTAGGATCGCATCTTCTCACCGAAGTCACGGTACGCAACCCCGATATCGGATTCGGATCCTACGACCGGTTGTTCCCCAGCCAGGACACGGTGCCCGACGGCGGTTTCGGCAATCTGATCGCGTTGCCCCTGCAGGGCGTACCGCGCGAGAGCGGCAACAGTGTCTTCATCGACGAAGCGTTTGAGCCGTACGACGACCAATGGGCGTTCCTGTCCGCACTGCGTCGCCTCACGCCCGGGGAGGCGGAGGCGATCGTCGATGACGCAGCCCGTCAGGGGCGTATCGTCGGGCTCCGCCTTCCGCAGGACAACCTCGAATCGGAGTCCGGTGCGGGTGAAGACGAGACACCCTGGACAGCGCCGCCGTCGCGGCCCCGGCCACCGCTTCCGATCACCGGGCCGCTGCCGGCGCGGGTCGATGCGGTGCTGGGCGACCAGCTCTACATACCCCGTGCCGGGCTGCCGCCGGCCCTGGTCGACCGTCTGGTGCGACTTGCAGCCTTTCAGAACCCGGAATTCTACCGCGCCCAGGCGATGCGGCGTTCAACCTTCGGCATCCCCCGCATTATCGCCTGCGCCGAGTTGCTGTCGCACCATGTCGCGCTGCCGCGCGGCTGCCAAACGGAGATGGAAAACCTGTTTGACGAACTCGGTATCGAGCTCGATCTGTGCGACGAGCGCAATTCCGGGCGGCCCATCGACACCGCTTTTCTCGGCAGG
>JAJEHI010000041.1 GCA_022823775.1 Defluviicoccus sp.
AGGACATCCTGCCGCCGGGCGGCGCCGCGGCCCCCGGTCCGGGGCTAAAAAAAAGCCGTTGATTCGGCGTCCGTTAGGTGTAGACACCGCGCGACGCGTCTTGTTAAACTCCGCGCGCAGTCCACATTACGAGGCCTCAAGACGAGGCCTCTTCAAAATGAGGAGAGCCCACGGCCCTTGTCGTGCTTGGTAGCAGTTAACTTATTGTAAAAGTTGGAGAATTCACCGCGAACCGCCGCGGTAGAGCAGGGTCGGAAAACCCCGCCGTCATCACTTCGGAAGCAGGTGAAATCTAAGCTGGGCGCAGTCAGGCGCAGATTGATTGTCTGGCGATGCCCGGTTCGGCTTCCTCCAGCGGGTCGTCTCGAATTGGTTTTTCCGGCGGCCGGCAGGTTCGTGCACATGTCCTGAGAAGAGCCTCGCCCATCCTGGCGAGGAGCGTCTGGAGACCTTCGGGGACAGGTGTCCCCTGGCGACGATTGGGAAGCGCGCTCGTGTACCGGATCGGGCCGGGGAGCACGGGCGGGGGCCTTCCCGTATGATCGGTCGATGGCGCGCTCGACCCGCCCGAGCTCGTTGCCGCGCGCGACCGCCATCGGCCGCCACCAATCACTTCCGGGCATCACGACTCTCAAGGCCACAAGACGTTCTCGGCGAGTACCTGCTGCAGCCGATCAGTCGACCACACGTCGATTTCGTCTCCGGTCCGGAAGGACCGCTTGCCGCGGTACACGAGCACGCGTCGCACTATTCCCGGGAGCTCCGCGATAGCACGCAGTCCCTGCAGCATGCCGGTGTGATAGCGGGGCTGGGACTTGACCTCGATCGCCGCGAATTCGCCATCCCGGCGCAGCAGAAAGTCGACCTCGGTGCGGTTGGCCGGGTGCGGCGCCCAATAGTGAAGCTGGTCGAACAGCCCGCCCTGCTCGCCGTGCGCCCGCAAGAGGTGCAGGACCCAGCCTTCCAGGAGCGCGCCGCGTTCCTCGGGCGCAATCGGCCCGTGAAGCCTCTTCACTGCGCGGACCAGGCCGGGATCGAGCCAGTAGAGCTTCGGATGGCGTCGCTCGCGCGCCCGAAGCCGCGACTGGAAGGCGGGGAGACGGAAGGCGAGCAGCGTGTCCTCGAGAATGTCCATGTAACCTTGCACCGTGGCGCGCGCGACGCCGCAGTCCCGCGCGATGCCGGATATGTTGACGACCTGGCCGTGGTAGAGGGCGGCGACCGGCAGGAAGCGCGCGAACCCCGGGAGATTCCGGACCAGCCCTTCGGCCCGGACCTCTTCGCGGAGGTAAAGCCGGACATAGCTCTCGAGAACCGCTCGCCGGTCGTCGGCGACCCAGACCAAGGGGATCGTTCCGGTATCGAGGGCCGCATCCAGATCGAAGTCGTCGCCGAGCTCGGCCGGGGTCAGGGGATGCATCGTCCTGTGCAGCGCCCGGCCGGCGAGCAGGTTGACGCCCGACGCCTTGAGCTTCCGCGCGCTCGATCCGAGCAGGGCGAAGTTGAGACGCCGCTCCTCGATGTGACGGTGCACTTCGTTGAGGAGATTCGGAAGGCGCTGGATCTCGTCGACGACCACCCAGCTACCCGGCGGCGCGGACTGGAGATCCGCGGCGAAGAGGGACGGGTCGGCGAGGTAGTCCTGGTAGCGGGCCTCGTCGAGGAGATCGATGCGGGGCGCTTCGGGAAACTGCCGTCGCGCCCAGGTGCTCTTGCCGACCCCGCGCACGCCGAGGAGAAAGAAGCTCTGCCCGGGCGTTCGAATCAACCGCCGATAGGTCGTTTCTGACACCATGTCATCATAATTCGTCGTAATTTGATGGTATCATGTCAAAACCGCGGCAGCGAATCAATACGCTCTTCGAGGCGCTTCTCTCGTAATGATGCGCCATCCGAGTCCCCCGAATAGCACTGAATGCGAAATCTGACGGCACCTAAAGGCGATCGAACGAAGGTGTTTCGCGCCGTTGGCTAGCCCCTCAGGCGCCCGCGCCGGCGTCCGCCCCGTCGCGAGGCGCTCGGCGGGATCGGGCCGAGATGCCCCGTGGGCATCAGGCCGGCGGCACATTCCCCGTACGACCGAAAGTCGGCCGGCGGGATGTCCCGTCTGGGGCGAGCTGGAGGGAGCCGGCGGACGGCGGGCCGGCTGCGCAGCTGCGGCCGGCCCGTTCCGCGCAGGGCGTCAGGCGGGTTCGGCGGCGGCGATGCGCAGCCGGCCGCCGTTAACACATGCATCGGGTGCCGCCGGCCCGACCCCGCGGGCGGCTTGTCGCCGCTCTATTTTCGTCTCGATTTGGCAAGCGCCCCGGATTGGGCGTAGTCTTTTGTGTTCTGTGTTCGTCGGGTTTTCGGCAAACCATCGAACGGGAGGGAGCTACCACCATGTTTTGGAGGACACTCATGGCCGGCGCCGCCGCGGCGCTGCTGGCCGGCCCTTCGGCCGCCCAGACGGTCAGTATCGGCACGCTGCCGCAGGGATCGCTGGCCTATTCGATCGCGTCCACCGCGGCCAAGGTGATCGCCGACAACTCGGACCTCACCATGCGCGCCGTCGGCATCGGCGGCTCCAACATTTTCATTCCGCAGGTCAACCAGGGCCAGCTGGAGATGAGCACGGCGAACGCGGTCGAGGCGAACTTCGCCAGGACCGGGACCGGAACCTTCCCCGGGCGGCCCAACCCCAATTTGCGGATCCTCGCGCGGCTCGTCACTTTCCAGGTCGGTTTCATGGTTAAGCGGGATTCGCCGATCCAGCGTATCGCCGACTTCAAGGGCCAGCCCTTCCCCTCCGGCTTCACCAGCCAGAAGATCGTCGAAGTGCTGGTCCGGGCGGCGTTCGCCACCGAGGGCATGACCTTCTCCGACGTCAAGGGCGTTCCGGTACCCAACTTCGTCCGCGCGACCGACGAGCTGGTGTCCGGCAAGGTGGTGGGATCGTTCCTGGCGCCGGGCTCGGGCGTCGTCCGCAAGGCCAACGCGCGGATCGGCATTCGCTTCCTGTCGATGCCGGAATCCGCGGCGAACGCCGCGAAGGTGGCGTCCATCGCGCCGGGCGCGTTCTACACCGCTGTCAAGCCGTCGAAGCGGATGCCCTATATCGACAAGCCGACCACGATGCTGGGCTTCGACTACCTGCTTCTCGTCGGCTCGCATGTCGGTGACGGGGTCGCCTACAAGGCGGTGAAGGCGCTCCATGAGAACAAGAAGGCGCTGGTCGCCGGGCACGGCGTCTATCGCGGCTTCGCGCCCAAGCTGATGGGCAAGAAGGGGATCGGGGTCGACTACCACCCGGGGTCGTTGAAGTTCTACCGGGAAGCGGGCATCCGATAGCGACTCCGGGGCCGCGCTGAGGCGTGGCGAGGACGAACACCGCGGCCGAAGACCAGGGACGCCTCGGCCGGTTCGGCCAGGGCATCGTCGCGACCTTCGCCGTCGCGCTGACGCTTGGCGCGGTCGCCTGGGCGGCCGACCTTTACCGCGCGATCGGGCTGGCGCTGTTCACCGAGCAGTTTCTCGCAGCCATGCTGGGGCTCGCGCTTCCCATCGTGTTCGTCAACCTGCCGGCGACGCGCGGCCGCGCCGGGCGATTGCCTTGGTACGACGCGATCGCGGCGGCGGCCGCGTTCTTCGCCTGCTGGTACGTGGCGTGGGAATACCCGCGGCTGTCGAACGAGCTGGTCTACCAGCCCCTCGACGCGCTGGTGGTCAGCGCCGTGTTGCTGGTGCTTATCGTCGAAGGGCTGCGGCGGGCGGTCGGCAAGGTCCTGGTGATCCTACTGCTCGCCTTTCTCGCCTACGCCATGTGGGGTCACCATATACCGGGCAAGCTGACCGGCCGCGAGGTCGACACCGCGACCATCGTCATCGGCCTGGCGCTCGATCCGCAAGCCCTGCTTGGCGTGCCGATGCAGATCGCGACCACGATCGTCATCGCCTTCGTCCTGCTCGGGCATGTGCTGTTCCAGTCCGGCGGCTCGTCGTTCTTCACCGGCATTTCGATGGCGACCATGGGTCGCTACCGCGGCGGCTCGGCGAAGATCGCGGTGACCGCCTCGGGGCTGTTCGGCTCGATCTCCGGCAGCGCCGTCTCCAACGTCGTCTCCACCGGAGTGATCACCATCCCGCTGATGCGCGAATCGGGATACGGAAGCGAGGCGGCCGGGGGGATCGAGGCGGTGGCGTCGACCGGCGGTCAGCTGATGCCCCCAATCATGGGCGCCTCGGCCTTCGTGATGGCCGAGTTCCTTCAGGTCGCCTACGCCGAGGTGGTGATCGCCGCCCTCGTGCCGGCGGTGCTCTACTACGCGGCGCTGTTCATCGTCAGCGACCTGGAGGCCGCGCGCACCCGCATCGCGCGGGTCGACGAGCACGCGTTGCCGCGCGCCCGCGCGATTCTCAAGGCGGGCTGGTTTTTTCCGTTGCCGTTCGGCGTGCTCGTCTATGCCCTTTTCGGGTTGCACCTGCGCCCTGAGGCGGCGGCGCTCTATGCCACGCTGTCGCTGCTGGCGTGCACCGCGACGCTCGGCTACCAGGGGCGCCGGACCGGGCTTGGCGCGCTGATCAAGGCGGTGCGGGAGACCGGCGATGCCTGCGTGGATATCATCCTCATCGTCGCCGCGGCGGGGCTGGTGATCGGCGTGCTGAACATCTCGGGCCTCAGCTTCGGGCTCACCCTCACCCTGGTGCAGATCGGCCAGGGCAACCTGATCGTGCTGCTGCTGATGGCGGCCGGTATCTGCATCCTTCTGGGCATGGGGATGCCGACGCTCGGCGTCTACGTATTGCTCGCCACCCTCGTCGCGCCGGCGCTGGTCGAGGTCGGGGTGGACCGGATGGCGGCGCACTTGTTCGTGCTCTATTACGGCATGATGTCGATGATCACGCCGCCGATCGCCATCGCCGCCTTCGCCGCCGCGTCGCTGACCCGCGCGGACCCGATGCGCACGGCGCTCGCGGCCTGCCGCTTCGGCTGGCTCGCCTACGTGATCCCGTTTCTGATCGTCGCCTCGCCGACCCTGATCATGCGGGGCGAGTGGGTGGAGATCGTCGTCGACGTCGCCACCGCGTTCGTCGGCGTGTGGCTGGTCTCGGTCGCGCTCATGGGGTTTCTGACGCGACCGCTGGGCCCAGCGGCCCGCCTGCTGTTCGCCATCACCGGCTTTGCCGCGCTGGTTCCGGTATCCGCCTTCGACCGAGCGGCGATCGTGACCGCTTGCGGTGTCGCGCTCGGTGTCGCGCTTTCCGCTCGGGAGGTAATCCTGCGGCGTCGCCCGGTCGTGCGCTCCTGAAACAGGGTTACCCCAGTCCGTACTTCGGTGCGGACATATCGACGCTCTCGCCCGTTTGAACCCGTGGGCCCAAATCGGCGGCGTCCACACGCGCAGTCACCGCGCCTGATTTGAGCAGCTCGAGATGGATGCTGGCGCATTGCGGGGGAGCATTGTCGGTACCCGCGAGCCCGAGCCGGCGGATCGCGGCGATCGGGGTGTAGGCGAGGCCGGCAAGCAGAAGCCGGTACCGGGTAGCTGTGCCATTCCTCTCACTCGCTACCGGCGAGCGCGCCGACATCCTCCGGACCGCCGCCGCGCGCTCCCGGCGCTCGGCCGTCATCCTGGAGAAGGACATTGGATCTGCTGAGTGCTCGACGCCCCTTCTCCATGCCCGACCCCCATCCGATGGACTTCAAGGGCGGCATCTCGCTCTCGAAGGTCTACAGCGTCATCGATCGGCTTTCTGAGGACGTAGACGTCAGCCGGCCTGCCAATATCCGGAACGGAGGTATCGTATCCTGACGACGCCCGGACCCTCCGACGCGAAACCCAAGCGCTTCTCCGCCTCGCTCCAGCGCCGGCGAGGGGAAGACCGTCCTTCCTGCCCGCCAGTCGGTTCCTGCGCATCATCCAGCATCCGCGATCGTGTCCACTTGATCGGCTGATGGACACCATGCCGACGGCCATCCACGATCGGTCACTCTCGTCGAATCCCCGCAAGATCAACAGGCGGCCCTCGGCGGAGGGTTACACCTAAACCCAGGTGGACACCTCCCAAGTGTCCACTCCCGATCGCACAGCCTCGTCACATCACGCTAAACGGGGAAGGCGGCCCACGGCGGAGGCTTACCGCGGAACTCCGCCCGCGTCTCGTCTGCTCCTCGAGCCCTTCCCTGAGATCCGCGTCTATGCGGACGCCCAGCCGCTCTGTCACCACCATGTCATTGTCCGGCTGCAAGTACGACGACGTCCGGCGTCGAATGGCGCAACGGCCTCCCCGCGCAGTCCAGTACCCCGTCTCTTCCGATCGAGGCCCTCGCCCGGGTCCGGAGCCCGCTCCAATTGCCTTTCGCGCGCTCAGAACTCCGCGCTGACCGCCAGGAAGAACGTCCGCCCCCATCCCGCCACGGTGGGACCGTCCACGCTCGTCGGGTTCGCGGTGTCGATCGTGTAGCCAGCGTCGGTCACGTTGAAGACGCCGCCCGTGATCCGGACCCGGTCCAGCCCCATCGGGTTCGTCCAGTCCACCCGCAAGTCGTGTCCCGTCCAGGAATCGAAGCTGCCCGAGCCTTGCTCGTTCTTGAAGCCGGATCGGTGACTCACCGTCCAGATGCCGCGCACGTTGCCGCGCCGGGCCGAAAGCCTGGCGCGCATCATGTCCTTCGGACGGACGACACGTGTCTGGACGCCCGCGACGCTGCGATCGGTGTCGATCTCCCGCCGCCAGGTTCCGTAGGCGCCGAACCCGCCCCAGCCGGTCGTGAAGCCGGCCCCGAAACGGGCCATGATGCCCTCGACTTCCTCATCGACGACATTGGCAAGCCGGTCGTGGATCGACAGCTGGCCGGATCGCCGGATGCAGTTCGAACTCGCGCCCTCCGCGCACTCCGGCAGGTTGCGAACCGCCCAGTCCGCGGACTGGTTTCCCGGTCTCCCGGTACGCGACTCGCGAAACCACTCGACGCTGAGGCGGTAGGGCGCCTTGACGAACGCGGCCTCCACGGCGAGCCGGTCGGCGTCCACCGGTTCCAGATCGGGGTTGCCTTCCGTATTGCGCTCGACCTGGAGCGTGTTTTCCTCAAGGCATGTGCGAGGCGGCGGGCCGGACCCGGGGTCGCACTCGATGTACGGCCAGCTCTGGGTCGCGGTGCTGTGGAGAGCGTACATCGAGGGAGCGATCTCCCCTTCGCTCCACGAACCCCGCACGGTCAGCGTACCGGTGGGTCGGTATTCCGCCCCGCCGCGCCAGGACCGAAGCGTGCCCACGTCGTCGTACTCGTCCACACGGGCCGAAAACCGCAGGTGGAGCCGCTCCATCACCGGCAAGACCGTTTCGCCGAACGCCCCCAGGATTTCGCGTTCCCCGACGTAGCTCGCGCCGCCCGAGCCAAGGACCTCCGTAACGTCGTGCGCCACGCCTTCCCGGTCGACGAACCGGAGCAGGCTATGCGCTTCCGCGTCGCCCATCTCGACGCCGGCGGTCCATGTCGCCTTTCGACCGCCGATCGAAAAGCCGGATCCTTCCAGCGCCGCGCGAAGGCCTCGGTACTCGGCGCGGGCGTCGGTTTCGTGGCGCAGGCTGCTGTCGGCGATCGCCTGGAGG
Source organism: Defluviicoccus sp. (assembly GCA_022823775.1). GTDB lineage: Bacteria > Pseudomonadota > Alphaproteobacteria > MPNO01 > MPNO01 > MPNO01. The sequence goes on from JAJEHI010000041.1 coordinate 7,594, forward strand.
TGCCCGGACGCCTGGGAGAAGGGATTCGCGAGGTCGTAGTTGCCCGCCAGAATTTCCTCCGCCGCCTTGCCTTCATGAACGAACGTATCGCCCTCCACCGTCGCATCCTGCCGGAAGAGGTTCAGCTTGGCGTCATAGCCGAGCCACGGCGTTAGCCGGCCTTCGATGCCCAGCACGATGTCGTAGGCGTCGCTTTCCGTCCGCCAATGCCGGTTGCCATGGCCGACGAACCGGTGGCTGGCGTAGAAGATGTCGTTGTCGTCTGCCACGTCGGAGCCGCCCGCCCGGTCGATCTCCTGCAGCAGATCCGCATTGGGAACGAACCTGAACGTCCCCACCGACGGCGCGTACAGAAAGTCCGTGTCGTACCGCGAGAAATTCGCCACGACCCCGATCTCCGCGCTTTCGCCGAGCGGGTGCCTTCCGTTCAGCAGAAGGGTCTGCTGCTCGACCTTGAGGGTCTCCCACATGATGCGGCTGTAGTCGAAGCCGCAGCCCTCGTCTCCGGCGGGCACGGGCGCCCCCGGCGGGCCGGTCAGCGGGCCGGTATAGCCATCTGCCGGATCGCAATCGCCGAGCGAGACCGACCGCACGCCGGTGACGGACCCCTCGTCGTCGCGTTTCACGATAAACACCGTGTTGCCGCCCGAACTGATGTTCGATGCGTCGGCGAACGAGCCGCCCTGGTGCCACCGCCCGCGGCTGTAGTCCCGCTCATCGGAACCGATGGGCAGGCGCCTGAAGGCGTCGGCCGTCGCGGTCAGGCGCCCCTCGCCGATCTTCCCGCCCCACGAGACGCTGCCCTGCCAGCCGTCGCCGCCCTTGCGGCTCGGAAGTCGCGTGAGCGCGCGCAGCGCCACGCCGTCCCAGTTCTCCCTGAGAACGACGTTCAGCGCGTTGCGGACGGTACTGCCTCCGAACGTGCCGAGACTCTCGCCGCCCACCAGCTCGATGCGCTCCATCGCGGCAAGCGGCAGAGCATCGAGGTCGCTTGCCGTCGAGGCGTAGGGCACGCCGTTCACCAGCACGGGCAGCGGCTGCCCGCCGGTGAACAGATAGCGGAGGATCCCGGTGTCCAGCAGCTCCTGAAGGTTCTGCGAGCCGGAGCCCTCGAGAAAGTCGCGCTCCAGCTTGACGATGACCCGCGGCGCGGGGGCAAGCGGACCGGCATCGGCCGCGGCACCAGCGATCGAGGCGATCAGGACGATCGGGATAAACCTTGTCCACAGACGCATGATGGGCAGTTCCTCTCATCGGCGGCGCAAAACTCAACATAGCGCGCGGTTGGCATATCTGTCCTCGCTGGACAATTCAGCCGGGGCGACATCCGAACTTCGCGGCCTGTCCGCCGATCCTCATCGCGCTTCAGGGCGAGCGAACGGATGCACCAAGCACGCCGCGGATCATGGCGCCCCCCGCTCATGAAAGCCAATGTCGTGTTCTTCCGATGCCGATAAGGCAATTCTATGGTTATGGGCTTCCGACCCCGAGCGACAACTGTCGAACCGCTTTCCGGCCCTCAGGGACGCCGCCCTTTTCGGACCGTCCGAATTCCGACCCGGACCATGGCCTGGCGCCCGAGATTCATTGGCCAGCATCCGGCGGAAGCAAGGTCGCCTCGACACCGATGAATATTCCGCGGTAGGACCCTTCGCTCCCGTCCGCTTCCTCGAACGCCGCCTCCGCCGTGCCCGCCACGAACCAAGGGTTGCCGTCCGCGTCGGGCCGGTTCGAAAAACTCCCGCTCCAGTTCCAGCTCGACCCCGTAACCGTGCGGGCCGGATGACTGACCGTTGCCGCCGGGGTTATCGAACGAGCCGCCGGCACCGATGGGCTTCCTGCAGAAGCGGATCTCGTAATTCGTCGGCTGGGCGACGGGCTGCGCGACGCAGCGCCTCAACAGCATGTAGAAATGCTGACGGCGGACCTCGAGATCGCCGGTGCACCCGATACAGCCGGACACGGCATTGTCCGAGAAATCGGTGGTGATCTCGATGGGCCCGCCGAACTCCTCCGCCAATTCCCGCTCCTCGACGTCTGTCCAGCCGCTGCCGTAGCGGTATCTGTAGACATCTCCCTCTTCGTCGACATAGGTGGCGGTATCGGAGACGCCCAATTCGGCAAGGTCGGCCGAGCCGATTTCCGTCCCTTCCATGAACAAATCGGGTTCGGCCGCCGAAAGCGCCAGGAGCCGGCTGTCCGTGCCCGGGAACCAGAGCCAGTATCCGGCGGCCAGATAGTCGGCGGGATCGTCGTCGTCCCAGCTAACGAGAACGTAAGCGAGCGCCGCGCCCTCGGTGTGCGACTCGATGAACGCCCAGCGCCGGCCGACATGGTTGGGCAGGAACGGCCGCCAAGGCCAGCTGAACCATTCGTCCCTGGCCGAGCTGAACCATTCGGTGCCGCCCTCGCGGGGCAGCGCGAGCCTCGGAACCTCGCCGTCGAAGCCGGTCGTCCCGGCGGTTCGGTCGGCATCGCCGCCACCCGATCATGCGGCAGCGGCGAGGGCGACGGCGATACACGCGAGTTCGCCCGCGAAATTCATGGGAGCTCCCGCGGCGGCACGGATGGACCGGTTCCGGGCCGAGGCGATGTGCGCGCACCTTGCCGGCCGCGTTGCCCACCATCCTATGAGCCGCGCGGCGCCGGTCAAAGCCGACCGCGCCGTCACGAACCCGTCGCCGCGGCCGAGGAGAGGATCTCCCGTTCGAGGTCCGGCGTCAGCCTCCCGTCCGCGGCCAGGCCGGAAGCGTCCTGATAGGCGCGCAGCGCGGCCCGTGTGCGCGGCCCGATCGCGCCGTCGACCGGGCCCGGATCGTAGCCCAGCCTGATCAACGCGCGCTGGACGGCGCGCACCCTCCCGGCGCTCTGGCGGACGGGCACCGTATCCTGGCCGCCGCCGCTCCGCTCCGCTCCGGGCCCTGCCGACGGCCCGGGCATCGGGGCTCCGGCCTCCGATCGCGCCGCGGCGGGCTCTCCGACCGGCGGGTCGGACACCGGCCCGATGGGCGCCAATACCGGCATTCCCGCGTCGCCCGTCACCCGCGTGCCGTCGCCGGAAGCGGCCTCTGCCGGTCCGGCGCCACTCCTCTCCCCGGCGCCCGGCCTCTCCTCCTGCGGGCCCCCCGACCGTTCGGGCGCCGGGACCGCCCGCTCCGCCGGAACACCGAAATCGGCCGCCACATACCATCCTCCGACGGCCGCCGCCGCCAGCACCGCCGCGATCGGCAATACTCGATCGACCGGGAGACGACCGTCCGCGTCGAAGAAGAACCTGCCGGACCTGCGTCGGCCCTCGGCTGCCCCCCCGAGCCGCGCGGCGAAGGATGCCCCCTCGAAGCCCAGGCGGTCGGCATACGCGCCGATGAAATCGGTCCTCAGCGGCGCGGCGGGAAGCTCGTCGAGACGCCCGTCCTCGATCGCCTCCAGCCAGGCTTCGCGGATCCCCAGCTCCCGCGCGACTTCGGCCCGATCGAGGCCGAGCGCGAGGCGGGCATCGCGCAGACGCGCGCCGCACTCCCGGGCTTCGATGCCCGGCCCCGCGTCGTCACCCGTCGCAGGCATCGCCAGCGCTTCCGCCTCCCTGCATCCCGGCAAGCCCGCCGGTTTTCTGGCGGAGCACGCCGGGACGGGTCGACTCTAACCGCCCGGCAACTCCCGCCTCAAGGGTCGTGAGGGTCGGAGTACACGGCCGGATAGCCCTGCGAGACCGCGCTTTCGGTCGAATCGGACGCGGACTCTGGCACTTCCGTGAGCGAATTGCTTGACCGCATTCCGTCCACGGAGCCGGCGCGGAACGAACAGGTAACGGCCGGACGGTCGTGACCGAGCGGCGTGTCGAACGCGAGGTCGAACGCCCGCCGCCTGATCCGGCGGACCGCCGTCGAGAATCACATACGGCCCATTCCCCAGCTGCACGGGTTCCTCTGTCCGGCCGCCGACGGGCCGCAGGCCCGAAACCAGGGCCAGGCCCGCCGCGCTTATCGATATCATCCAAGATCACGTCCAGGACCATGGTTGAACGCGATCGTCCGGCGCTCAGGCTTGCACGAGCTCGACGCCGGCGGAGCGGCAGCCGGGAGACGTCACCGAGAACTCGTGCTGGCCGATGCGGCACCAGTACCGGCGCTCGTCCAACCAGGTCCTGGCGGTCAAGCTGTCCGCCGGTCGCGGTATAGGGCGCGGGGATCCCGATGCCGGGGCAATATCTGTCGATGGCCGATTGCGGGAGTTTCGTACCCGAGCACGGCGTTATCGGGATCCGGCGAGGCGGGACGCCGCCCCATCGTCGTTCATTCCTGGATCGAGCGCACCATGAAGGCGAGACAGTCGCGCGCGAGAGGTCTCCTCCGCCCCTTTTCGGTCAGCCGGCCGTGGTAGAGATTGCCGAGCTCGACCCACCCACTCTGCAGCGGGACGAGAACGCCGGCCTCGACATGGCGCTCAATCCAGTAACGCCAGCCGAGCGTGATCCCCTGTCCGGCGGCCGCCGCCCGCAGGACCTCGCCGTAGCTGTCCAGTTCCAGCATCCGGGGCGGCCCGTCGGGACGTCCCGCGACCTCGAACCAGTCCTCCCATGACGCCCACCTGCGCTCGGGAACCGGGCTATCGAGCAGCGTCAGCCCGCCCCATTCACCGACCGACCGGTCGAGGATCGCGGAGTTCCGGGCCGCGTATTCGGGAGAACAGACCGGACCGACCGCTTCCCCGAGCGCGAGGCTATCCGGGCCGGCGCCCCGACCGTCCCAGGTGAACACCAGGTCGGCATCCTGCCCGGGCGGGATAGCCCCGGGGTCTCCGGCGCAAGGCGAAAAGCGGACAAGGGAATACCCGTCGAACCCTGTCCGGAGATCATGCAGCCTCGGCATGAACACCAGCTGCCACGCATCGTGCGAACACGAAACGACCACATGATCCTCGTCCGATACCGCGCCCGCCTCCTCGATCGCGCGCTCGATCGTCTCGAGCCCGCCGGAAACCCCATCGTAAAGGCGGCTCCCGGCCTCGTTCAGACGGACCCCCGTCCGGGACCGGTCGAACACCCGGACGGCGATCTGCTCCTCCAGTCCCAGGATGTGCCGGCTGACGGCGGACTGCGACGTCTGCAACTCTTCCGCCGCACGGGAAAAGCTGCCGAGACGACCGGCGGTCTCGAATGCGATCAGGGTACTTACCGAAGGAATGGCCTTTCGGCGACGGCTGACCATGGGCGTGTCACCGTAAGCAATGGACAACGAAATCGACCGCATCCAGCGTAATCGCCGAGCAAAGGTCTTGAAAGTAGGACGGGCCGAGGCGGCCCGGGAAAGCCGACAGGCCGCTGACACGCACCATTCCGCGCGGACTGGTCCTGTCTGGCGGACTGGGCGTGAGTCGTTGCGATCGTGTCGAATGTCGTTGCGGAGCAAGCTCCTTGCGAGCAACCGAAGATACGCAAGACATCGGACAGTCTCGACGTGCGCTTCCGTACAAACCCGCTCGAAGAAGGCCTTGTCCGGTGGGAAGCACCCCGGAAATCTTCAACACCGACCAAGGCAGGCGCTTCAGCAGCATCGCCCCAATGGGATGCCGTCAGGGGAGAGGCCGTCGGATCGCGGCGGACAGTGGAGCCCGCTCCACCTCTATCCACAGGCTCTCGACGCCGCGAAGCACGATACCGCCCCTGTACCGGGGCTCGGCCGCCAGGCGGATCGAGGGGTAACGATCGAGCAGACCCCTGAAGGCGATGCGCGCCTCCAGCATCGCCAGCGACGCGCCGAGGCAGTAGTGAATGCCACGCCCGAACGAGAGATGGCTTCTCTCCCTGCGCCCGATGTCGAGCGCATCAGGATTGTCGAACGCCGCCGGGTCCCGGTTCGCCGCGCCGAGCAGGGCAATCGCCTTCTGGCCCGCGCGGAGGCGCTTGCCGCCAATCTCCAGATCCTCGCGGACGACGCGCCCGTCGAGCTGGACGGGGCTGTCGTAGCGCAGCAATTCGTCGACGGCCGGCTCCAGCAGGTCGGGTGCGTCACGCAGGCGCTGCAACTGTTCGGGATGGCGGAGCAGGGCCAGCATGCCGTTTCCGATCAGGTTGCGCGTCGTCTCGTTGCCCGCCACCAGGATCAGCAGCATGGTGGACAAAAGCTCCTCGCGGGTCAGCCTGTCGCCCTCCTCTTCGGCCGCCAGCAGGGCGCTGACGAGATCGTCCCGGGGTGCACGCCGCCGAGCCTCCACGATGGTCTCGAAGTAGGCGAACAGCTCCTCCGTAGATCGCCGCACGTTCTCGACCTGCGTGCGCGAGAGAATCGGCTCGACGATGAGCGCGATGTCGTTGGACCAGTCCTCGAACCGGCCCATGTCCTCGGCCGGCACGCCCAGCATCTCGGCGATCACGGTCACCGGCAGCGGATAGCCCAGGGCGGCGATCAGGTCGATGCGGTCTTTGCCGGAGACCGCGCCCAGAAGCCGGTCGGCAATCTCCTGCACGCGGCCCTCCCAGCGCGATACCGAGCGCGGCGTGAACGCGCGGGAGACAAGCGAGCGCAGCCGCGTGTGGTCCGGCGGGTCGATGTCCAGCATCGTGGTCAGACCGGTATCGTGGAAGCGGCGATCCTCGGCGCCGAAGCGGTCGTGGTCGCGCAGCATGGCGTCAGTGTGCTCGTAGCGGGTCAGGACCCAGGCATCGATCAGCCTCATGCGGTGGACCGGATCCTTGTCCCTCAGCCGGCGATAGACCCCGTAGGGGTCCCGCGCGATCTCATCGGAGACGGGATTGTAGGCAACCCCCGATTCGAGCCGCTCGCGAGCGAGCAGCACCTGCATGGCGACCGGCCTGACGAGATTGCCGACAGCCTCCAACGCACCGATCATCTTCCATCCCCAGCCAGGTGACGGCCGCTCGATGCGATACTATCCCAATTGCGAACCGATTCGTTCCGCGCTCGGGAGGCGGCGGACGACGAGATTTCGAAGAGCATCCGAACGGTGGATTCCGACGAAGCCGCTGGCCCGTCTCATGACAAGCGGGTCCCCGCTCTTCCATGACGTAGCGATGCACAGTGCGGCCATGCGGTTCAAGCCACGCTGGACCACGTCTGCTCGCAGCAAAACCCGAGAAAAGCGCATCGGCCGGCACTTCGCGACCGAAAGCCGGCCTCGCCTGCTGCACTGCGGGCCCGAATTCCGTCCACCGGGGCCACCCATCCGCCCAGCAGCATGGACGGAACCGCAGCATCGCCTTCAATCGTCGTGGTCTTCCCGCGCATTTGCCCTGACCTCGATGCCGGCGCAGTGCTCCATCAGGCGTTCGAAGGGCTCGTCGACATCGAGCAGCATGCCGTCGGCCAGCATTCTGCCGTAGTCGTCGGCCAGGACGTCGAGGGCAGGGCCTGACGGGATCAGCTGAAGTCCGCCGCCGACCGCAGCCCGGTAGTCGATTTCGTTGCCGGCAGCATCCTTCTCCCGGAAGAAGATCGACTTGTGGCGCGCAACGGACCGGGCGATCGCGCGGTCGGCGAGAGCGCGGGCCGCGACGCCGGCATCGTCCAGCCTTGCCAGGTCGTGCCAGTGGCGGGACAGGCGCCCGCCGCGTTTCCTCTCCTGCCGGCAGAAGACGTGGATGGCGGTGGCCTTCTCCCAGAATGTCCGCTCGGCCAGCATGACGGACGGCCGGGCCTTCGGAAATAGAAGGTCGGGCAGGAACGGGGCCGCGTCGCATTCGACGGGCCGGACGATGCGGGGCTCGCCCGTCGAGCGCGCCCCGAACTCCACCGTGACTTCCGGGCGCACGAAGGCGTAGTCGTCGAACAGCGGTTCATAGACGACGCGCAGGCGCTCCGCCTCCGCTCTGACCTGCGTCTCGAATCCGGCGCGTTGAAGGTGCGCCTCGACCGACGGCGCGGCTTCATCAAAGACCCACGCATCGAGACGGGCCCGGATCGCCTTGGTCCAGCGGCGCTCCTGGCTGCGCGTGGGCGGCAACGCCTCGGCGCCGGCATCGGCGACCAGGTCGGGGGCGAAGGCCCGGATGTCATAGGTAATGTCGACGTCTTCGGAGAAGCGGCGGATCGCGCGGTACGCCTTCGACAGCGAGGTTCCGCCCTTGAAGGCGAGGTCCTTGCCGAAGGGCGCCTCGAACAGGGCGTGGAGCGTTGCGACGACCCAGATGTCCTTTTCGAGCAGGAACGCACGGTGCGGGCTGCCGGCTTCGGCAACGCGCAGGGCGTCGCGCCGGTCGTCGGCGGAGAGCGACCGATACGGCGTCTCAGCCATGGGCAAGGCGCGCGCTGATCGGTTCTGCCATCCAGATGGGCATGATCGCTCGCGCCGCGGCAAGCTCGTCGAATTCGACGCCGGAGAGTCTGGGCAGGAGTGCCTCAAGACCCTCCTCGACCTCATGCGGGCCGAGCCAGGCGAGGGCGCGAATGACCTCGCCCGCCTTGCGGCGCGGCGCCGCCAATTGCCAGCGGGGAGCGTGACGCAGTTCGACCGTGACGCGCCCGAATTGCAGCCGACGGCTGCGGCCCGAAGTGAGATACACCTCGCGGACGGGATTCTGGGTGGTCAGGCCCAGCCGGTTGGCTGCGGAGCCGCCGCAGGGGACGATGATCTCGCCCCAGAGCGCGGAGAGCGCGTCGAGCGCCCTTCCGATGCGCGGCGGACACGGACCGAACCGGGTCTCGACGGGGCGCATGTAGACGCCCTGGCAGATGCGCATCAGCCGCCCGGCGCGTGCGAGGCGCGCCAGCGCCTGGTCCACGGCGGCGCGCTTGCCCAGGTGAAGAAGGGCGGCCGGACAGATCGGCGCCGCCTCGGGCAGGCTCGAAGCGTGCTCCATGATGCGTTTCGGAAGGCTGGGCATGGCCCTGTCCTGTAATTTTGTCAGAAATATAGGTGTGATAGTGTCAATTCGCAACGCCGGTTCGGGGTGAGGTTCTCCGAGGCGAACACCGGCTACGGAGGGCCGTTCCCGCCACCGGCCCGGCGGGAGATCCTGCGGCTGATCGATTGCGGATACCGACACTCTCGAAATGCCTCTCAAACACGTTCATAACAGCGTGGTCCGCCGAAAAATTAAGGCACGCGGATCGCAGTCACCGGCGGACGGGAAAGAGCCTCTCGTGAAAACGTCTTCGCGACGATGGACAAGACCTCGACGACGTCCTGCCTCATGGAAGCGCCGCTGGCATCCGGCAGATCGTCGTCAAAGGGGCCGCCGAGGTGGCCTTTTCGGGCATGGGCCAAGATAGCCCTCACGCCACGCCGGACGCCCCCAAACGCTCCGCCGGGTGAAATTCCCTCTCCACCCGCTTCCACGACGATCCAAGGATACCGGAGCCCAGTCGGGCGCGCCGGTCGACCCCCAGCGGTGGCGCGCCCCGCGACCGCCAATCCCGCCCCGGGAGTTGCCGGGGAGTGCTCGGGGTAGTCGCCGCTACGGACGTCGACACTGGTGCAATCGAGCCGTGGGCGCTCTTTTCGAAGTTCGTACGCGGCGTCATCATGTCATTGTCGCTCCAGATACATGCCGGCCGCGCTGCCGCCGGGTTACCAAAGTGAACCGGAAATGGCGCGGTCGCCGACTTGGGCAAGCCTGGAAAAGCAATAGCTCGACGGCATTTGAGGACGAAACTGGATTATGTCGCCGATCATGCACCTGATTGCCGAACTCCGAGCGGACATGCGTTCCGCCAAGGCGTTGCCGGCGCTGTCGATCGGGGTCGTCCTGGGCGTCATCGAGCTCGTTTACGTAATCGTGTTCGGATCCCTGATTTTTTCCGGCCCTCTGGCGTCGTACGTGTCCCAGGGGGTCGCCATGGTGGCGTTCGGCTCGTTCGCCATCTGTCTGACGATTGCCCTGGCCGGCGGCTACCGGGGGGCGGTCTCGAATCAGCCGATGGCGTGCGTGATGATGTTGGCGACGATCGTCTCCGCGGTCGCGCTGGAAGGGGACGTGCTGGAAGGAGACGTGCTGTTCCTTACCGCGACCGCGATCGTGGTCGTCAGTTCAATCGCGGCCGGCGTATGTTTTGCGGCGATCGGACAATTCGGGATGGCCGACCTGCTCCGGTTCACCCCCTACCCGGTCGTATGCGGGGTTCTCGCCGGCATCGGCGGGCTCGCGCTTCTCTCCGGGTTGTCGATGATGCGAGCCACGCCGGACCTGCTCGCGCTTTCGTCCCTGCTGGAAATTTCCGTGCTTTGGAATTGGGGCCCGGGCGCGGCTTACGGCCTGGCTCTGTTCTTGGCCCTCAAACGCTGGGACGGTCTGGCGGTATTTCCGGTGAGTTTTGCGCTCGGCGCCGTGCTCTACCATGCGAGCCTGCCCCTCCTTGGAATCTCCGGGGAAGAAGCCCGGGCGGCGGGCCTGCTGTTCGCGAGCGTGATGGAGGGGACCCTGTGGCCCCCTTTCCAGCCCGGCGACCTGACGCGTGTGGACTGGATCGAGGTGGTCACGCACATACCCGAGATGCTGGCTCTGGTCGCGGTGACCCTGCTTTGCGGGGTCATCTATTTGGGCAGCTTCGAACTGGCCACGAACCGGGAGCTGGAGTGGAACCGGGAATTCAGGGCGGCGGGTTGGGCCAATGCGATCGCCGGTCTGGGCGGCGGCCCGGCCGGGTGCATAAATTCCCCGATGTCGATTTTCAACCACAGATTCGGCGCCGAGACACGGCTGACCGGCATCGTCGCCGCCCTTGTGGTGGGCTCCATGCTGCTCGTGGGCGACGCCCTCCTGACACTGGTTCCGGTGCCGTTGCTGGCCGGCGTGTTGCTGTTCGTCGGCCTCCGCCTACTCGACGAATGGCTCGTGAAGAGCCGGAGGCGGCTGCCCAGGACGGATTACGCGATTGTCCTGGCGATCTTCGTCACCGTTGCGTTTGTCGGCTTCGCCGAGGGTGTGGGCGTCGGAATGGCGATCACGACGGTTTTATTCGCGGTCCGCCTCAGCCGCGTGGACCCGATCGAAACGGAGTTCACCGCGCGCGAGCGGCACAGCAACCGGTCCCGCCCCATCGCCGACCGGGCGATCCTGATCGCGGAAGGCGACAGGGTCCACGGATACCGGCTGCGCGGCCATCTCTTCTTCGGCGGCGCGTACGCCCTGGCCAGCCGACTCAAGCAGTCGCTGAGCCTCGACCCGCCCCCCGCCTGCATCCTGGTCGATTTCGAGGCGGTCTCGGGTCTCGATTTCTCGGCCGTCAGCTCGCTATGCGGGTTCATCCGGGCCTCGCATGACACGGGGGTGCCGGTGGCTCTGTCCGCCGCACCGGAGAACTGCCGGTCCGGGCTGGAACGCAATCTTCCCCCGCCCATGTTCGCCGCCCTGGTGTTCGAGCCGGACTGCGACCGGGCTCTGGAGCGATGCGAGGATTTGGTCATCGCGGCGCGAAGGTCCGATCTCCGTCGCGAGAATGGGTCCGGCGACACGGTGCTGGACCGCTTTGCCGACGAAATCGAGAGTCAGCTGGACCGGCGCATCCTGTTCGAGGACATCGCCCACGAACTCCGGGAGTGGCTGGAGCATCGCGATTACGATCCCGGCCGCGCCATCGTGGCGAAGGATGCGCCGCAGGATGGCATGCAACTGCTGCTGCTGGGTCGGGCGTCCGCATCCGATGACGGCGGCGCGCGGCTCCGCCAGTACGGCCCCGGCGATGCGATCGAGATACGCGCGGCTTTCGAGAGCGATACGGCCACGGCGACCGTGGTCGCGGACGAACCTTGCCGTACCCTAGTGCTTACCCCTGCCGTCCGGCGGCGGCTGGAAGGAGACCGAGAGCAGCTCATGCTGGATCTCTACGGGTATCTTCTCACCGCCGATGCGGATGCCGCGGACGTCCTGCTTTCCGACGTCCGCTAGCGGTTCGCGCCGCAATCCCGGCGGGCGGAACGGCGCGCGGCCGGTCGTCGGGCCGCTTCTATTCGCTCTCCGGCCCCGGCCGCTTCCGGTCCAGGCAGGTGCGGACGCGGTCGCGCAGGTGGGTCGGGTTGAAGGGCTTGGTCAGGTAGTCCTCCGCGCCGAGCTCGACGCAACGGGCGACGCTGTCGAGCTCGTCCAGCGCCGATATCATGACGACCGGAATGCAGCGTAGCGCCGGATCGGACTTCATCGTCTCCAGCACTTCCAACCCGTCCATCTCGGGCATCATGACGTCGAGCAGCACCAGATCGAAACGACGCGCGGCCATCAGCTCGAGCGCCTGCCGCCCGTGTTCGGCGGTCGCCACGTTGTCGTAGCCCTGCCGCTTCAGCCGCCGGGTCAACGTGTAGCGGTTGTCGTCGTTGTCGTCGACGACGAGAAGAGCGGGGCCTCCGTCGCTCACGCCGCGGCTCCCTTCGACAGCAGCGTCTCGATCTTCGCCAGCAGGCGCGCGAAATCCACCGGCTTGGTGTCGTAATCGTCGCAGCCCGCCGCGATCGCGCTCTCCCGGTCGCCTTCCATGGCGTGCGCCGAGAGCGCGACGATCGGAATGTTCCGCGTCTCCGCCGCCGATTTGATCCGCCTGGCCGCCTCCCAACCGTCCACCACCGGCAGGCTCAGATCCATCAGGATCAGCGAAGGCGCGGCCGAGAGAGACATCTCGACACCCTTCTCGCCATCGGTGGCGACGACGACCTCGTAGCCTTTGCGGCGCAGGCGGCGCGTGAGCATGTAGATATTGTCGTCGTTGTCCTCGACGTACAGGATTCTAGTCATGAGTCCTCGCGCCGGTTGCCCGTTGCCGGTCGTTTCCGCTCGATTGCGCCAAGTCCAGCGTCGACGGCAGCCGCGCCGTAAACGTGCTGCCGACTCCCGGCTCGCTGATCACCTCCATGTCTCCGCCCATCATGCGGCAGAGACGACGGCTGATGGGAAGGCCGAGCCCCGTCCCGCCGTATTTTCGGGTGGTCGAGCTGTCCGCCTGGGCGAACTCCTCGAACACCCTGGCCTGTTGCTCCGGCGTCATGCCGATGCCGGTATCCGAGACCGCGAATTCGACCCAGTCCCTGTCGCGGACCCTCCGCCGCTCGACGGTCAAGCCGACCTCGCCGCCCTCGGTGAACTTGCAGGCGTTGCTCAGCAGGTTGAGAACGATTTGCCGCACCCGTGTCGGGTCCCCGCGCATCGCGCCGAAGTCCTTGGGATGACGAACCGCCAGCCGGTTGTCCTTCTTCCTGGCGAGCGGTTGCGCCGTCGTCGCCAGCTCTCCCATCAGCCCGGCGATGTCGATGGCCTCGACATGGAACTCGACCCTCCCAGCCTCGATCTTGGAAAGGTCGAGAACCTCGTCGATCAGGTGCAGGAGGTGTCTGCCCGCGCGGGAGATCCGTTCCAGGGGCTCGATATAGTCGTCCTGGCCGTCGTCCTGCGCGTCCTCCTCCAGCAATTCGGTGATGCCGATGATGGCGTTCAGGGGCGTGCGCAGCTCGTGGCTCATATTGGCCAGGAACTGGCTCTTGGTCCGGCTGGCCTCCATCGCCTGGTCCCGCGCGACCGTCAGCCGGTCGACCAGGTCGGCGAGTTCGGCCTCGCGTTTTTTGGCGTCGGTGATATCGGTGTAGATGCCGACGACGCTGGCGTCGGGGGACAGCCTCTCGTCGATTCTGACCCAGACGCCGTTGCTGAAGCGCATTTCCACGGCGTTCATCGGGTAGTCCCGCCACTCGGCCAGGAATTCCTCGATGGTGCCCCCGCTGTCCGGGAACATGCCGCGTTCGAAGGCGGCCTTGTGAATCGCCTCGCGATCGGCGCCCGGCACCAGGAGCGCGGCCACCTCCTCGCCGACCGCGTCGCGGTAGTATCGCTCGTAGTTGCTGTTGCATATGACGAGGCGGTCTTCCCCGTCGAAGACGACGAAACCCTCGGAAATCGCCTCGATCGCCTCGGTGAGCTGCGTGCGCGCCAGCAACGCTTCGTCGCGGGTCTTGCCGACCTCCTCGACAAGCTCGCTGAGTCGTTGCTCGCGCCGCTTCATCTCGGTGATGTCGAAATAGGTCAGCATGCGGCCGCCGTTCGGCAGCGCGATGCATTGGTATTGCAGGACCATGCCGTCGGCGCGGGTCCACTCGAAAGGCGGTATGGCGCCCGCGCGGACGGCCTCGACGCGGCTCCCGAGATAGTCGTCCCACTCGTCGTCGGGAACGCCGTAGATCCCGGTATGCCGGTTGTAACCGATCATTTCGGCCAGGGTCGGACGACCGTCGAAGAAATCGTCGGCGAAGCTCCACATGTCGCGGAAGGCGCGATTGGCGATCCGCGCCCGGAGGTCGGACCCCATGAAGCAGATCCCGTATTCGATGGTATCGAGCACCGCGTTGAGCTCCGCCTCGCGTTGCTTGACCTCGGTGATGTCCACATAGATCGCGACCGTGCCGCCGTCCTGCGTGCGCCGCTCGGTGCTTTGCAGCCAGACCCCGCTGGACAGATGGAACTCGACGGGCGCCGCCGCGTCGTCCCTCCGTTCGCGTCGCTGTTTCAGATGGAGGTCGGCGTCGAGCGTCATGCCAGGGAACAGTCCGCGCTGGAACAACGTGCGCAGGATCTCCTCGTACGATGCGCCCGGAACCAGCCGCGCCGCGGTCTCCTCGCCCGCCGCGTCGGCGTAGTAGCGCCGGTAGGTTCCGTTGCAAAGAACCAGACGGTCGTCGGCATCGAACAGCACGAAACCTTCGGAGATGGTCTCGATCGCCTCGCTGAGCTGTCTCTGCGCCTGTTCCAGCTCTTCCGCCAGGTGTTTCTCTTCCGTGGCGTCGCCCATCGAACCCATCAGATGGTGGGCCCGCCCGTTCTCGTCGCGCCGCGCGAGGCCGTGCTGGCGCAGCCAGCGCCAGATCCCGTCGCCGCCGCGCCAGCGGTACTCGAATTGGAAGCGGTCGGTCAGACCCTTAAAGTGTGCGGTGAGCGCGTCGAGGAATCCCCGCCGGTCGTCGGGATGGATGCGGTCAAACCAGTCCTCCCCGGTCCGGAGTTGTCCCTCTTCGAACCCCAGAGCCCTGTAGAAGCCCGGTGGACAGGTGACGATGTCGTCGGCGATGTCCCAGTTGTAGACGCCTTCTCCGAACGCCTCGACGGCGAATGCATAGCGCGCTTCGCTCTCGTGAAGTGCCGATTCGGCCCCTGCGCGACGTTCTTCGCTCGATGCTAGCGCGTGCTCGGTTCGCCGCCTATCCGTCGCGTCGCGGCAGGCCACGAGCAGGCCGCCGTCCGGGATCGGGTCGTATCGGATGAGGAGAGTCCTGCCGTCCGGCATGTTGAGCTCGAACCGGCGAAGCTCGGACCGGGAGATCCGGCGCAAGCGCGCCGCGACCTGTTCCTCGAAGTCTCCCGGCCCGTAATCGCCGCGCGCCGCGGCGTGTCGGAGCAACGCTTCCAGCGGCGTCCCGGGCCGGCAAAGATCGTCGGTAAACCCGCCGAGCGCGCGAAACGGTTCGTTGCACGACACCAGCGTCAGGTCCCGGTCGAAGACGCCGAATCCGACTTCGAGCAGGTCGAGTCCCGATTTCAGAACAGCGTCCGCGTCCCGCGGCGGCGGATCGATCCGGGTTCGCTCAACAACCGCCTTGCTCACCATCCTCGACCTCGCCGCCGTCCGGAAATGCATCGGCGCGCCATGCTATCTCGCGCCGCCACCTGTTTCCACCCGACGACCCATGCGTGATCTCGCCCCGCCTTGCCACGGTCGGGCCAGGGCCAACCAGCCGTGACTGCATTTGTCGGACCGTCTCCGTCGTGCCGGTGATCGCGAACTCGAGAGTCACCCTGTCGATTGCCGATGCGTACGGGAGACCGACCGGGAGGATGGAATCCTGCGCGTGGTGGGTGAAATTGCTCAGCGCGTCCACCCGGTGGCACTCGGTCCGATCTCCCACTCACGGAACTCGATTTCCACATTTGTGCTGAACGCGGGCGCGTCGCGGCAGACCCATTCGTTGAGGCACTTTTCGGACATTCCGCTCCGGTCGTGGACGATTGCGGATTCGATCCGGACTACGCTGCGCCGCGAGGCCGCCGCGTTCATCGAGTTAAGCGCTTCGCGCCGCGCATCGTGCGCGGGTCCCGCCGATCGGAGGTCCGCATGCCAACCCTGACGGGCCCGGAACTCGGTTGTTGAATTCGTAACGAATCCGCCGCGCGGCGTCGCAACCGGTTTTCCCGGCCGACCGGGACTTATCCCCAGGCTGTGGAGAGTTGTGCGTTTCGGCCCCGGGGGACCTTGGGCTACTTTCGGCGCCGCCGCCCGGACCACCCGGGAAACAGGGCCCAATGTGTAGAGGCGGAGGAGCTACGGCGTGCGATATCTGGAAGAGAGAACCGGGGAGGGCCAACCCGCGATGCCGGCACCCGAGCTGCCTCCCGACGCGGCCGCTTCCACCGCCAGCCGCCCGCGGGCGCCGGACCGCCGCGCGCGCATCTCCTCGGCGGGAAACCGGAGCGGGGCCGCTCCGCGGTGGGACAGCGCGGGCACGACGCTGACGATCCCGCGCGGCATTAGCTACAGGGGCCGGATTGGACCGTGCGAGAGGCTCACGGTCGAGGGCGTCGTCGAGACTGAGCTCGACGGCTGCCGTGTGTTGGCGGTCGCCGCGGGCGGCGTGTTCCGGGGCACGGCCGATGTGGAAACCGCCGACATATCGGGCACTCTGGAAGGATCGCTGAGGGTTCGGGGGACCCTGACCGTGCGAGCCTCGGCGCGGATCCTCTCGGATTCGCTCTCCTACGCCGAGATCGAGATCGAGCGCGGTGGGACTGTCACCGGCTCGGTTCGTCCGCTCCCGAAGGATGCGGAACAGACTTCCCCCGCCGGAACGGCCCAACCGGCGACCGTCCGTCCGACCTCCACGGACCACCTTCCCGGCGCCACGCTGACCGCGCAGGCACGTCGCCCGGACGGCTGACGAGCGCGCGCCGCCCGCGATTCCCGTCTTCGGGCTCCGCCCTGTGCCTCAATGCGGCGACCCCTCAGGTACCGCTACCGGACGACGGGCGGGCGCGACATATAGGAGATCGCCTACCGATCGCGCTTGCCCGCGAATGCGCCCGCTATGCCGTCCCGGTGGAACAGCCCGCCTACTTCCTCGTGCCCGGGGCCGTAGAGGCGGCCGTAAAGGCTCCCGTCTGCCGCGGCGCCGAAGCTCCCGTCCCGGAAGTAGCCCTCCCCGTCGTTGAACCGGACATCGTCGGTCCCGAACTCCCTCCCTTGGAGAGGCAGCCCTCGCCAGACCATATCGCCGATCCCGGCGCCGGTGTCCTCGTTCACGATGTCGGTGAACGCGACCTCGACCGAGACCCCGGTGCCGGCGGCGAGGCCGGAAACGGTGATGGCGGAATCGCCATGCACGAAAGCGCCGGGCCCGCCGGAGAGGGAGGCCTCCACGCCGGACATGACGCCGGACCAGGTCGCGCTATCGCCCGGCGAGGCCAACGGGCCTGAGTGGCTCGCGTCTCCGAACCAGGTGGTCTTGTAGTGTCCGAGACCCGCGTCCTCCTGCATCGTGAATGTCTCCACGAGGAAGAACCCATGGTCCATCCAGGCGCCGAAGGCCCGATGGAGGGCCGAACGCTGCCCCTCGGTCACGGTCCGCGCTTTGCTTGCCAGCGCGATCCCCCGGCGCGGGTCGAGGAGCTCGAAACCGGAGAGATCGGGCCGGTGATCGTCGCTCGGGTGCCGGGCGCCGCCCGCGGCGGGCCGGTCGACGTGGATCGCGTCCGCGACCGGACATCCCAGCGCCTCGCAGGTCGCGATTCCTCCCCCGAAGCTGACCGCGACGGGCCAGGTCGAATCCAGCAACCGGCGCCGCAGCAGATCCTCGACCGAATCGGAAGCCGGAGACAGGGGCACGATGGCGGGGACGCCCCCGGCCGGGTCGTAGCCGACGCTCCCGTCGGCGGCGACGACGACCTCGCAGGCGGTCGTGTCGGCAGGACAGTAGATGGTTACGTTTCCACGATCTTGGGCCATCCCGGACCCGACGGTGATGCGGCTCCCCGGATCGAGCCCGTGGTCTGCGGTCACGCCGGCAAGAGCCCTGATATCTTCGGTCTGTGCCGGTGGCCCGCCATCGCCCGCACAACCGGACACCATCGCCACGAACGACGCGGCTACCGCCAATTGGGAAATACGACGAATCGTCCCACGGGGCACGGGAAACGACCTCATCGAGCGATCGGTCATGTATCGAACCTATCACCGCCCCGGGGCCGCGAGCGACCCGAACGATCGGCCGCGCGAGCGACCGGAAGGGGGCACGAGAGCGCCACGGATGCTCGCCCGACGGATGCCGCGTTCGGGTATTGCCCCGACCTCCGAACGGGAACCTTCGGTCCTCCGGTGACGCCGAAACCGAGGACTCTAGTTCTCGAACGCCACCGCCCGGACCTCCTCGATCCGTTCGTCCCCGGTGAAGCGCCAGATGCCGATATGGCCGCGGCGCGGACCGCCGTTCGCGTCCCAGTCCATGCTGCCCGAGGCGCCCTCGTAGTCGATCTCCCCGCCGCCCGCGAGAATGCCGAGCGCGTCGGCAACACCCTTGCGGCGCACCATGCGGTGCTAGCTATCCGATACAGGGTCATATTTTCTCCCCCACCCGGTTGCAGCGGGACAGAGGCCGCATCGGTTCCCTCCCCTTCTGCAACCCGATCCGGGAGAACCGACATGCCCGGAACCAACGTCACCGACGCTCGAATCGGGGCGCTCGTTCCACGCCAGACCTCATACGACATCCGCGACGCCAAACTCAAGGGCTTCGGCGTCCGGGTGACGCCCTCGGGAAGGAAGCGCTTCTTCCTCCATTGCCAGCATCGCGGCGAGCGAGTCTGGAAGATAGTGGGCGATTTCGGCATGCTCGACATGACCGAAACGCGGTCCCGCGCGACCGAAATGCTGGCCGCGATCAGGCGGGGCGAGGCCGCGCCCGCCCGGCCCGAAAACGCGCTCTTCGAGGTCGTCGCGGCGACCGTGTTCCAGAACCACGAGCGGGGCTGGGAGTCGCGCACTCTGCTCGTCAACCGGGGTTATCTCAGGAACCAAATCCTGCCCCATTTCGCGGGGCGGAACATCCGCCAATTTGAACCGGTTCTAATGAAGCGCCTGCCCGAATGCTTCGCCATAGAGACGCTCGATCCTTTCTGTCTCTTCATCCGTCAGCGCCTCGAATTCTCCTTCTCGCGCCCGCCGCGAAAGGCGCCCTCCATTTTGGTGCAAGAACCGGAACAAAAGGTCGGCGGTGCGATCGGGCATATCGGCGATCGCCTGAAGGTGCCCCGTGAACCGGTCGTAGCGCCGGAGGAAATCCGTTTCGTTCGGCAGGTCTTCCTCGATCGTCCTGCGCACGCACTCGAACAGGAATTCCGCATGAGGCGTGGCGTCGAAAAAGCGATATAAATCCGCCGTGTCGTTGAGCACCCGGACATTCCCGCGCTCTGTCGGCTCCCACTCGATGAGCGGCAGGAGCCGCCGCGAATAGTCCTCCAGAGTCGCGCGATACGCGCCGATCCGCTCCAGGATCGCGGCAGATACCGGAAACACGAGCCCGGGCGGGTTGAAGCCCCGTTGCGCCAGGACGTGATGAATGAGATAGCGATGGATGCGCCCGTTCCCGTCATCAAAGGGATGAATGTACACAAAGCCGAACGCCAGCGCCGCAGCTGCGATGACAGGATCGAGCGTGGATGCCGGATCTCGGTCGAAGGCGGCCAAGCCTTCGATCAGGGAGGCGAGGTCTTCGTGCCGCGCGCCGATGTGGTCGGGGAGCGGCGTGCCCGTGTCCCGGTCGTGCTCGCCGACGAATCCGCCTTCGATGCGCAAGCCGAGACGGACGAACCGGTCGTCGCCGATCACGATGTCCTGGAGCCGAAGCAGTTCATCGAGGTCGATGGGTTGCCGCCCGGCCCCAGCGATAGCTCGGCCCCAGCGCTGAATGCGGTTGTGCGGGGGGCGCTCGCCCTCGATCGCGTAGCTCGACCTGGAATCCTTCAGGAGCAGGAAAGCGGCTGTGCGGGCCAGCAAGTCCCCCGGCACCGCAGCGACGACCTCCCGTGCCCGCTCCGCGAGATCGAGATCGATGAATTCCTCGAGTGCTTCCGTGCGCCGGACGAGCGGACAGAAACCCGGTGTGCCCGGCAGGTTGTTCCTGACGCGATGCCGCGTGGAGTTCTCGCCGGGGACCGCCCATTGCTGCTGCGGATTAACGGCCGGCACGTAGTCGCCCCGTGTGGCGTCGGGTAGTTCCAGACGCTGCCCGGTGAGCCACTCGTAGAGAAACCAGAGGCGCCGTGCATAGCCACCCGTGGGCGTATTCCGGACGATGGATCCGATCTCGGCCGCGTCCACCGCAAGGAAGAGGCGCTTCAGAACGGCGAGATCGAGCCCCTCATGCTTGAGGGCGAAGGTCAGATGCGCTTCCAGTGTGGGGCGCGGGGCATGGCGAGGGGTGAGCAGGCGCCAGCCTCCCCCCTCCAGGATCCTGTGCCGCTCGCCCGTGCCGGACAAGGTCCGCGGCAGGGGAACCTGCAGGCCGCAGGCATCGATCAGGGCGGAATAACCGGCCGGCGTCGCCCGGTCCGGCAACCGTCTGTCCCGAAAAACCGTGATCGGCCCTGAAAACCGATGTTGTTGCATGACATTCATGAATTTCGATGCTTCTGCATGAAAACCGAAGCCAACAGCCCCGGTTCCTGAAATTCCATGATACAGCATGAAAAACACCTTCTCCAGGTGACACTGGTGCTATTCATCTGTTGCTAAACGCAATACGTGAATTTCCTTGATTCGTAAACGCGCCGGAACAGGCCGACAAGCCGTCAGGCTATGGCGCAGAAGGCGACCGGCAGTGCGGCTCATGCCCCCCGGGCGCCCGGAAGAGCGAGCGCAGCAGGAGAGCACCATCGGACGCTGCGTAGTTTCAGCGGGAGGTTGGCTGCGTGATTCTGCAAGCGTCCGACCTGCGCAGGGACGAAGCCGAGCACATGACCGAGCGCTATGAGGCGCTGTGCGCCCATTACGGCATGACGGTCTCGCGCAACAACCGCGGCGCGGCGCACGAGACAGGGTGGACACCCATGGTGGTTTCCTCCGCCCAGGAAGAAATTCTGCCCGATAGTGGGAACTATCAAAATATCAATATGTTATGTTTATTTCTCTTGTAATCGGTTCCAGTTTCCCCTATGATATACGAAACTTCTCCCATAAGTGGAAATAGACTATATTGCAATATGATAGTGAGAATCATGCTTGCAGAACTCAATAACGCCCAAAGACGCCAGTTCGTCGATGCAGTGCAAATTTTCGAGGCGTGGGAGGACTCCAGAGCCGAGCTCGGTCGACGCTTCGTGGGCTCCATGCGGTGGGTGGAACGGAAAGGGCATGTCTACCTGTTGCGAAAGCGAGCCAGCAGCGAAGTTTCACTTGGCCGAAAGACCGAAAAGACGGAGGAGATCTACCGTGCGTTCCGCGACGGCCGCGATGCAGAGCGGAACCGATACAGGGAGCTGGATGCGCGTCTCAAGGAGATGGCGCCGGTGAACCGAGCGCTGCGTCTGAACCGCGTTCCGCTGATCACGGCCCGAATTCTCCGCCACCTGGCGAGCGCGCAGGTCCTTGGACGGAACATCTCTGTCGTTGGCACCAACAGTCTCTACCTTTACGAAGCTCTGGCGGGCGTCCAGCTAAGGAGCGATCTGCTCGCGACCAACGATGTGGACCTCCTTTGGGACGCCCGCCAAAGCTTGAGTCTGTGCGTCAGCGACTTCCGCCGCGAGGGCGTCATCGGCTACCTCAAGCGCGCGGACCAATCATTCCGACGCAGCGGCGGCCAGCATTTCCGCGCTGTCAATCGAAACGGCTTCATGGTTGATCTGATCCATCCAATCGACGACCTGCGGACGGCCACGGACAACCCCGCCAACGAGGAAGACCTGGTCGGTATAGGCATCGAGGGTCTCGAGTGGCTGGTCAACGCGCCGAAGTTGGAGGGAGTCGTCATTGGCGAGGATGGCATTCCCCTGCGATGCTGGTCCGTCGATCCCCGTGCCTTCGCCTTACACAAGGCTTGGATTGCGGGACGAGCCGACCGGGAGCCGGTAAGGCGCGTTCGCGACCGTGCACAGTCGCGAGAAGTGGCACGGATAGCCAAACATTACCTGGGTATGGAGATGTCGGATCCCGCGCTTTCCGCATTGCCCTCATTTATGCGCGGGTTCGCCGAGGGTCTGGACCAGGATTGCTAATGTCCGGGTTAAGCCGGAACGCCGGCGCCGGCTGTGTCCCCGAGCGTGTCGATCACCCTCCACTTCGGCGACCAGGTGCGAAGGCCGGCATCCTCGTAAAAGAATGCGCGAATGGCCAACTCGTCGGCCCGCACATTTTGTTTGGCAATTGGGCGTTCGATGGCTCGGTGCGGCGGAGGCGGAGGCCGCGAAGAAGCCGCCCGTAGTTCGGCCTGACGGTTCTCGGTGGGGCACCGGAAACGACCTCATCGAGCGATCGTTCATGTATCGAACCTATCACCGCCCCGGGGCCGCAAGCGACCCGAACGATCGACCGCGCGAGCGACCGCAAGGGGGCACGAGAGCGCCACGGATGCTCGCCCGACCGATGCCGCGTTCGGGTATCGCCTCCGGGCGCCGAACGGAAACCTCCGGTCGAACCGTTCGGTCCTCCGGCGACTTCGAAACCGGAAACCCTAGTTTCCGAAGGCCACCGCCCGGACCTCCTCGATCCGTTCGTCCCCGGTGAAGCGCCAGATGCCGATATGGCCGCGGCGCAGATCGCCGTTCGCGTCCCAGTCCATGCTGCCCGAGGCGCCCTCGTAGTCGATCTCTCCGCCGCCCGCGAGAATGCGGAGCGCCTCGGCGACGCCGCCCGGGCCGGCATTCACGACGGTGCCGGGCGAACTGCCCACCGAGCGGAGCCGGTCGCGGATCGCGGCGCCGTCCAACCGCCCCGCGGCCTGCGCCGCAAGCGCCAGAGCGATCGTGGCGTCGTAGGTCTCCTTAACGTAGGCGAGTACCGGCGGCGCGCCGTACGCGGCGAGCCAGGCCGCCTCCCACGCCGCGGAGGCCGCGCTCTCCGGCGCCGACGCGGGCCCGGTTCCGTACATGCCGCCGAGGCGGTCGCCGCCCAGGGAGCGGACCAGGCTCGGCCGCTTGGCGCCGTCGCCGAAGAGGAAGCTCTCGTAAAGCCCGTTGTCGATCGCCTCGCGGACCATGGCGAGGGCCGCCGTCTCGAAGGCGATCACCAGCAGGGCCTGCGCGCCGCCGCTCGCGGACTCGCGCAGCGCGGACAGGAAGCCGGTCTCGCCGCGGTCCACCGGGACGACCCTTATTGGACCGTCCCAGGCCGCCTCGAACGCGGCGGCGAGGCCCCTCCCCCAGGGATCGTCGACATGAACCAGGCCAATATTCTCGAAGCCCCGCTCGCGCGCGACGCGGGCGAGGACGGGTCCCTGGGACACATCGGAAAGCGCGGTTCGAAACAGGAAGTCGTTTTCGGCGACGCCAGCCAGCGCCGGCGACGTGGCCGAGAAGCTGACGGTGGGGATCGCGGCCGGACGGATCACCCGCTCGGCCACCGGCAGCGCGCTGGCGCTGGCGTTGGGGCCGACGATGGCATGCACGCCCTCGACCTCGACCAGACGCCGTGCCGCCGCGACCGCCTTCTCCGGGTCCGCCGTGGCGTCGGCGACCGCGGCCGTCACCGGCAGGCCCAACACGCCGCCGCCGCCGTTGACATGCCCGATCGCGAGCTCGAACGCCCGCCGCCTGTCCCTGGGGACCTCCGCCGAACCGCTGCTCAGATCCAGCAGCAATCCGATCCTGAGCGCGGCGGGTTGTTGCGCCGGTACCGTCGCGGGCTCCGCCGCCGCGCCGGCGAGCGACACGCCCGCCGTGCCCAGCAGCAGCCCGATGGCACACGCCGGGACAGATGCCCGATGGCGGAGGCCGCGGATCGTGGGCAACTTCCTCCAAGCCGATGAGAGAAGCTCGACAAGCGTATCCGCGACAAGGGCAGGAACCGCTACCTCCCGCCGGCGCACGGGACACCGTGCGGAGCGATGTGCGATCCGTTCGCGTTCGTGAAGGATATCGCCAGAAACCCTCAACCCCCGTGCCCGTCCAGGCGCCGCCGACTCTCGGCGATTCCCTGCCGGCCCGGTGCCGAGATGCGGAACGGCTGTCATTCTCGCCCGGCGGAACGCCGCCACTTGCAGGCGGACATCGTCACGACCCTGCCCTCCGCAAGGTAGGCTGTCCGATAGGTGCAGGTACCGGTCACGCCGGCAAACTTGCCGGTGCCGCCCACGAGCTCAAGGCTTCCGGCGCCGCCAGTGCCTTCCTCGACCCCGCCCGCGCTTCTCTTCGAGATCGAGTACAACTTGTCGCCGCCCGCGGCGGTCGACGTGCAGGACGCTTCGAGGTCCAACCCCGCGGCCGACCTCTTGCCGTAGACCACGCAGGTCACCTGGCTGTGCTCTCCCGCGGCGAAGGGACCGCCGCTGCTCTCCAGGATGGTGTTGGTTCCCGCCGAGGCGCCGCCGACGAGCGTCCCGCCGGGGTGTTCGATCGTGGTGTAATCGGCGACCAGGCTGGCCAGGGCGGTGAAGCTGCCGCTTTCGTCGGCCGCGGCGGTCGGTGCGGCGCACCAAATTGCCGTCGCCGCGAACGCCGCCGCCGCGATCCCTCTGGATAAAGACATGCCATCACCTCGTTTCGTTGCTTCGTTCCTGCGCTCTTTCGCGACCGGACGATAACCCGCGGCTGCGGACCCGCACTCGGCGCGGACTTCGGTCGCGGTCTCCTCGGATGCCCGGACGCTACCGGGAGCTCGCCGGGCGGGAATTCTATCGCTCGAAAGGCACCGCGCCGACATTTTCTCATCGTTCGTTCTCACCGTTCGTTGCGGGTGAGGCGCCGGATACGGACATGGTCGCGAAGGGCGGTTGCGGCCGGCCTACCGCTGCGTCACCAGCGTACCGTAGCGCCATCCGCGAGGCGCCCGAATCGCCCGCTCGCCGGCGCCAGTGACGTCGAGCGCTTCCTTCCTTGCGTCGATCCGTCCGCTGGAATGGGCTTCCGCCACGATTGCAACGTTCGGCGCGGATCGAGCCAGGTGCGCTGCACCCCGCACATGCGGCCGCCATCGCCCGGACCCGGCGCACCGACACGCCTTGCGATAGCGAAGCTCAGAATGGAAACGCTGCTCAGCGAACCTGGCTACACCAGGGTCCGATCAGGCCATGTCCGAGACATCCAAATCCGGCCGCGCCGGGGTCGCCAAGCGGGGCTCCGGACGCCGGGGGCGCGCGATCCGCGGCGCGAGGTCCGCGAGCTCGACGAACGCGTCGGCCTGCCGGCGAAGCTCGTCGGCCACCATCGGCGGCGAGGTGCGCAGCGTCGAGATCACGCTCACCCGAGCGCCCTCGCGCTGCACCGCCTCCACCAGGCGCCGGAAGTCGCCGTCGCCCGAGAACAGCATCATGTGCTCGACCTTGCCGGCCAGCGCCATCATGTCGACCGCGATCTCGACATCCATGTTCCCCTTCACCCGGCGCCGCCCCATGGCGTCGACGAACTCCTTGGCGGGCTTGGTCACCACCGTGAAGCCGTTGTAATCGAGCCAGTCGATCAACGGACGGACGGACGAGTATTCGAGGTCTTCCTGAAGGGCGGTGTAGAAATAGGCGCGCACCAGCCGGCCCGGTTCGGAGAACAGCTCCAGCAGCTTGCGGAAGTCGGTGTCGAAGCCGAGCGTGCGCGTCGCCGCGTGCAGGTTCGGGCCGTCGATAAAGAGCGCAATTCTTTCGCCAGGGCGAATATCCATGGTTCTGCAAAATCCCTTGTGGCCCCAGGGGGCGGAAAATCGAGTACCGCGACGCCAGCGCTCAGCCGGGCAAACCCGGGGCATCGGAAAAGCCGCCACCCTTCGACAGGGGGCGGCGGCTTGACCGACAGTGGAGAGACGTCGTGTCGGCCGCGGTGCGACCGACAATCCCATTGCAACGCCCGCGCCCATGAGTTGTCAACCGCACCCCGCCGGCGGTCGCCATGAAGCGACCGCCTTGTCCAGCAAGCCCTCGTTGGGGCGCGAGCAGCCGGTGAAGCCGACCCGCGAAAGGGCTGGATCGCGGCCTCCGGCCGCCCGAGCGCCGCGCCGGAGGCACGCTGCATACGGCGGGCCGGGCCGGCCTGCCGTCCCTCGGCCGTCCCGCCGTTTGCCGAAAGGAGTTGGAGTCCTGGCCGGAAGCCGGTCGGCGGACACTGTCCCGGAAGGGGCGATGCGGCGGAGCGCCTGCGCGTCGTCCGTGACGAACTCTGCCCTGTCGCGCGCCCGCGAAATCTCCATGTAGCACGCCTTGGCCTCGTTCAATCGGGATTGGTTCCGCTCCGTCGCCCGTCGATCTCGGACCGCTGCCGTGCGACGATCGCACCGTCGGGCCCTTCGGGATGGACGCTCCCGCGCGCACTTCCGTTCTACGTCGATCGCGAAGACGACCACGATCACGAAGACCGTCGCGGAAGCTCGCACCGGCTCGCGGCCTCCGCGAAATTCCAGGACGAACATTGTCTCAAGCCGGCGTTCGGTGATCGCCTTCTCCACCCTGTCCGATTCGCCGATGTCGTTGAGGTAGGACAGGTTGACGCCGATCGGGGCCTCATCGGTCGCCATCGCGTACCCGCGGCCATGCCTCGCGGGCATCGGACGTCCGCATCCGGCACTTGCCCCGTCCTCGATATAGCGCATAGATTTTCGCGCTCTCGGGTGGACAGGCGGCGCATCGGGCCGGTCCCTCATGGTCGCCTGATCGATGCGGATCGCGAGCGGGAGGCGGCATCGTGCATTCGGCGCTACTCGGGCCGGAGACCGCGTCGCCGCGCCGGACGCGGCGGCAGAGGGTCGACGCGGTCATTCCGGACCTCGACGGCAACTTCCGCGTTCCCAATGGCGGTCGGTCGTTGTCTCCGGCCGCCACCCCCGGCCGTTCTCGATTCGACCCACGGACCGGCGAGGAAAACCATGCGCGCGGCCCCGGCGCCGCGCCCGCACCGGTCCCTGCTGGATCCCCTGGGGTGAAGGAGAAACCGAGATGAGATACCTGTCTGCATGCGCTCTGACGGTGGCCGCGATCCTCTCCCTCGCGGCCTGCGGCGGGAGCGGCGGTTCCGGGTCGCAGCCGACCCTCGGCCTCGACGAAATCAGGGAGCGCGCTGGCCTGTCCGCGCCGATCGAGACCGGGCCGGCGCAGCAAGCGCGCCGGCAGGACATTCTCGCGCGCGCCGATTCCCTGGTCGTTTCCACGATGCACTCGGAGCTCGTGCTCCCGGAAGGGACGCTCTCGGTGCGACAGCTGGCGGAGTGCTCCGGGGCCGAGTGCGCGCTTCTCGATCCCGCGACCGGCGAGACCGACACAGCCAACCTCGACACGGCCGCGGTCGGGCCGGGCGATGCCGAAGCTATCGGCTCGGCACATGGCATCACCCTGACGTCGGAAAGCGCGCGCCACATGGGTGCGGACTTGAACTCGCTCGGCGCCTGGATGGAGTATGGCTCGTTTGCGCTCAACGGCCTGCACGTAGTTGGCGAGGAGTTCGAGAGCGATACCCTGCACGCGGTGGCCCTGGGAGATCTCACCGGTCGCCCGCTGACCGGGTCCGCCACCTGGCTCGGCATCATGGTGGGAACGCCCACCGTTGGAGACGATCGCGGCGACCGGCTGGTCGGGACGGCGGCGCTCAACTACGACATGACCGTCGGCGGCCTCGATGCCGGGTTCAGCGGCATCAGGAACATCGACCGCGGGACGGCGCATACGGTCGAGGCGGTGATCTTCACCGACCTGGCGGTCGGCCCGGACGGGACGTTCTCGCGAGGCCAGTCGGGCGGCCGCATCGAGGGCGGCTTCTACGGTCCCGACCACGCCGAGGCGGGGGGCATCTTCGAGCAGTCCGAGATCGTCGGCGCCTTCGGCGCGAAGCGGCAGTAAGCATCCGAGCGGAAGAGTCCTTCAACGCCCCCTGGAACCCGACCGTGCCCCTTCATGCATCTTCGCGAAGAAACCCGTCCGGACCTGCCTGCTCGGGTGGTGCGCATCGCGCGGCGGCGCCGGGAAGGAGACCGGTATCGCAAGACACGACCCCGCGGTCGGGAAGAGTCCCCCGAAATCTCCCGGCCCTCGGCGCGTATGGCACGCCCGCCGCCGGGCTTAGGGAGACGCCCTGCGAATTGTCGCGATGAAAGGCTCCTGAAGCGCGGAGGGAGCACCGCGCCCAGCGGCATGAATAGTGTCGGTGCGAGTGGGCTGGACTTGTCCCGCACCGCGCACGCGCTCCTCGACGAACTCCCGAGAGTGTTGGCGCCCCAACGCGCCGTCGGAAGACGCGGCAGCCCCCATCCGGGGTACCCTGCCCTCGCGCGGATTAAACCGCGGATGAAGCGTTGGCCGAGAGAACCAGCATTTGCGCGCTCGGCAAGCCCCGAAGCACAAACTATTGCCCCGGTAAAAAGAACAGGCAAAATCGGCCGCTCCGGTTCGGCCGGGCGTTGGGGGCCGGCGAGGGAGAGACGGCCACCGATTGGGAACCCATTGATTGAAGGAGACAGCAGATGAGACGGTTACTGACGGTTGCCGCCGCTTTGACGATAGCGGCATCGGCGGCGCAGGCGGACATGAAGGTCGGCGTCCTGATGGGTTTCACGGGACCGATCGAATCGC
>JAJEHI010000087.1 GCA_022823775.1 Defluviicoccus sp.
TCGAGGAACCGGGAACCGGGAGAACGGGCGAGCGCTTCGCCGGACGAAGGCACATCGTCGTCCGCCGGCGCGGTCCGGCGCCGCGGCATGACGGAAATGACCAGCAGGCTGATCGCAACCATCAGCACGGCCACGCCCAGATAAATCGTCGGCAGGGCTTTCGCGCCGTCGTAGTCCGGCCGGAACAGGTTTTCGGCGGTGTAGACGACCCCGGTACCGGGAATCGCGGCGACGAGCGCCACACCGGCGACCGCCAGGACGCGACCGGGCGTCGAGGCCGCGTCGGTCAGTCGAAGCGCGAGCATCACGACGCTGCCGCAGACCAGCCAGTTCGCGCCGAGCGCGAGCGCCCAGTAACCGACGCGGCCGGGGAGCCCCATCGAATCGTAGGTGCCGAAGGGGCCGATGAAGGCGAACAGGCCGAGCAGGCATCCCAGCACCGCGCCCTGGCGGGCGAACGACCGGGGGCCGAGCAATTCACGATGCGTGAACGACAATTCCTGCAACCGACGAATTAATCCGGTCCGTTCCCGTAACCGACAATGACCTGCCCGCCCGGCGCGATCAACACTGGCGGCGGTTGTTCGATTGCATGGGAACGAAAGACATGACCTCCGCCAATAGAATGCTTGCGACCGCCGGTTTCGCCGCCGCCCTGGCGCTGGCCGGAACCGCCGCGTCGGCGGCCGATCTCGAAGTCGTGGTCACCGGCCTGAATTCGGCCGAGGGCGAGACGCGAATCGCTGTGCACAAACGCGTCGCGGGCGTCGAATTCCCGGGTGGCGGCGTCGTCGCGGCGACAATTCGCCCGGCCAGAAAGGGAGAAATCCGCGTCGTCTTCGTCGATCTTCCGCCAGGCGATTACGCGGTGGCGACGTTCCACGACGCCGACGGCGACGGAAAGCTCGGTCAGAACATCGTCGGCATGCCCACCGAGGGGTTCGGCTTTTCCAACGGCGCGACCGGGTTCATGGGACCGCCGAGCTTCGACAAGGCCGCCGTGACGCTGGGGACGAAGGACGCCCGCGTCTCCGTGATCGTGCCGATCTCCTATCCGGGGTCCTGAGGGGATGACCGCGATCCTGCCGCGCCGCGCCGCGCTGCGCGCGTTGGCCGGCCTGCCGGCTCTGATGTCGGCGGGCGCTCTGGCCGGAACCCGGGAAGACTTCGCCCAGGCGCTCGAGCGCGACCCCCGGCTGCTTGGCTTCGCGACCGCCAGGGCCGAGAGCCTGGCCGCCCCGCTGGCGCCGCTGCGGGGCCGCCTCCCATCCGGCCTCGCGGGCATCCTCTGGCGAAACGGTCCGGCGGAACACGAGCGTTTCGGCCACCGCTACCGTCACTGGTTCGACGGCGACGGGATGGTCCAGGCCTTCGCCGTCGCGGACGGAGGCGCGTCGCACCGCGCGCGCATCCTGGATACGCCCAAGCGGCGCCGGGAAACCCGCGCGGGCAAGCGTGTCATGCCCGCCTTCGGGACGCCGGGCAGCGGACCGCTGCTGGGTCCCGACGACATGAATGCGGCAAACACGTCGATGCTCGCTCACTCGGGGCGGCTGATGGCCCTCTGGGAAGGCGGATCGGCGCTGGAGGTCGATCCGGCGACCCTCGCGGCGGGCAAGTTCGTCGCCTGGCACCCCGATCTCGCCGGCCTCCCCTTTTCGGCGCACCCGAAGGTGGAGCCGGACGGCACGCTGTGGAATATCGGCTTCGTAACGAGGCCCCGGCCCTCATTGCTGTTCTACCGTATCGACCCGAACGGAAGGCTTCTCAAGGCAAATCTCGTCGATGCCGGACCGTTGGGTATGGTGCACGATTTCGTGGTCACGGCGCGCCATCTGGTCTTCCTGTTGCCCCCCTTCGTGCTGGAGCCGGAGCGGTATGGGACATTCCTGGACTCCCACATCTGGCGGCCGCAACTGGGCACTCGCGTGTTGACGGTCGACAAGAACACGCTCGAGCCGGTACGCCGGCATGAGCTGCCGCCGGGGTTCCATTTCCACCACGGCAACGGCTGGGAGGAACCCGACGGGACGATCCGGCTGGATCTGTGCCAGTCGCCCGATCCGCGCTTCGTTACCGAGGATTTCCGCGGCGTCATGGACGGCAGGTTGAGGTTCGGTTCGCCCCATCCGCGCTACCGCCTTGCGGTGCTGCGTCCAGACGGGACGGCGGCCATCGAAGACGGTGCTTCGGGCGCGGCCGAATTCCCGCGCATCGACCCGCGATATACCGGCCGGCGGCACCGCGCGGTGTTCGCGCTCGCCGGCGGGGATGCCGGGGAAGGCTGGCCGCTCCGGCGCATCGCCCGGCTCGATCCCGAGGGCGGCGAGACGGATGCCTGGGCGTATCCGCGGCACCAGGTCCCCGAGGAACATGTGTTCGTGCCCCGGGGGGATGCCGAGGCCGACGGCTGGCTGATCGGCCCGTTCCTCGATCTCCGACGCCGCGCCACGGGGCTGAACGTGTTCGAAGCGGCCCGTGTATCCGACGGTCCGCTGTGGGAGGGCGTTCTTCCTTATCCCGTTCCGCTCGGGCTACACGGCATTTTCGCGCCGGCCTGAGGTCGGTTTTCGCCCGATCGTCCTTCTTCAAAAATTCCCAATGTGTGGCACAATCGACCCAACGACGAATCCTTTGTCGATAGTTGGAAGGCGCTCGTCGGTATTGGGAACCCATTGATTGAAGGAGACAGCAGATGAGACGGTTACTGACGGTTGCCGCCGCTTTGACGATAGCGGCATCGGCGGCGCAGGCGGACATGAAGGTCGGCGTCCTGATGGGTTTCACGGGACCGATCGAATCGC
>JAJEHI010000186.1 GCA_022823775.1 Defluviicoccus sp.
ATTGGTGTGGATAGGTTTTCGACGCATCCGACGGATCGGGACACGGATCGGGACACGGAACGGGGCACCTTCCCCGCCGTCGTTGTCCCCCGTCGTCCCGTTCCCCCACACTGTCACCCCGGACTTGTTCCGGGGTCCAGGCCTGCCCCGGACCCCGATCCGGGGACCGCGTGCTCAGG
The DNA here is from genome assembly GCA_022823775.1 of Defluviicoccus sp. Classification (GTDB taxonomy): domain Bacteria; phylum Pseudomonadota; class Alphaproteobacteria; order MPNO01; family MPNO01; genus MPNO01. Next base: position 180 of record JAJEHI010000186.1, read on the forward strand.
CGTCGGGACGGACGCTCTGGACCCCGGAACAAGTCCGGGGTGACATCGGGGGGCTGAGACGGTCCCGCCCATGGGCGCGGAGATCGCCCCGAAAATCTAAACCGGACAGCAATGGCACAAGGCCGGGGTGACAATCGAGGCGGTCCGGAAAGCCGTGCGATGACCTACTGGGTCTACATCCTCGCCAGCAAGCGCAACGGCACGCTCTATGTCGGCGTGACCAACGACCTGACACGGCGGGTCCATCAGCACAGGACCGGCACGGGCGCCTCCTTCACCCGCAAATACGGGGTGACACGGCTGGTCCATGTGCAGCCGTTCGAGGATATCGGGTATGCCATCGCTCAGGAGAAGCGGCTGAAGAAATGGCCGCGCGCCTGGAAGCTCAGGATCATCGAACGGGACAATCCGGGCTGGCGCGACCTGTATGACGACATCGGCCCGTAAAGCTCCGCCTCCCGGCCTCCCCTCTTGTCACCCCGGACTTGTTCCGGGGTCCAGGGCCACACGCGCAAACGTCGGAGCGGTTGCTCTGGACCCCGGAACAAGTCCGGGGTGACATGAGGGGAGCGGAGAATGCGCGGCCGTGGGGATTGACGGCGCACCCGCCGTTTGCCGAGATTCCCCCCCCATACCGAGGATTCCCGCGATGCCCTATATCGACGCCGACTCGCATGTCTACGAGGTCGAGGAGACCTGGGATTACCTGCCGGAGAAGTACCGGCACCGGCGCCCCGTCCCGATCACCGTGCCGCGCGAGGATGCGCCCTATATGGGGGTCGACAACTCGTTCTGGCTGGTCGACGGCAAGGCGATGCAGTGGACCTGGGGTCCGGGAACGATCCAGATCGGCTGCCCGCTGACCTCGGTCCACGCGGGCATGAAGGAATTCTCCGTCGGCAACCAGTCGCTGATGGACGTGCCGGCGAGGATCGCCGACCTCGACCGCGCCGGGGTCGATCTCCAGGTGATCTATTCGACGCTCCTGTTCGCGCCGCTCACCGACGACGACGCGTTCGAGACCGCGCTCACGGTGAGCTACAACAAATGGATCGAGGAGCGCTGCGCCGAGGCGCCCGACCGGCTGAAATGGTCGGCGGTGCTGCCGCTGCGCGAGCCCGGGGAGGCGGTGAAGGAAATCTACCGCGTGAAGGACGCGGGCGCGGTCTCGCTGATGTGCTTCGGCACGGTCGGCGAGCGGATGCTGCACTTCCCCGAGTTCGACCCGGTCTGGGCGGCGGCGGAGGAGGTCGATCTGCCGATCGCCGTCCATGTCGGCTGGCCCACGGGCTCGCTGCGCCAGATGTGCAACGAGCATTCGAGCTCGCTCAACGTCTCCTTCACCTTGCCGCTCCTGATCGGCTTCTACAGCTTCGCCGGCGGCGGCATCCTCGACCGCTTCCCCAGGCTCCGGGCGATCTTCCTCGAGGGCGGCTGCAGCTGGCTGCCCTGGTATCTGGAGCGGATGGACCATTACTACCCGGTGGCGGAGTTCTTCCGTTCCTCGTTCGGGCACGATCCCATCACCAGCGTCTCGCCGGAGAATTTCAAGGACCGGATCTACCTGACCTCGGAGGCGGACGAGACCCTGCTTCCCTTCGTTCTCGACTTCCTCGGCGAGGACAACGTCATGATGTCCGAGGACATGCCCCATCTCGAGGCGCGCGAAGGCTCGGGCGAGGGTCTCGGCGCGCGTACCGACCTGACCGACGCGCGGAAGGAAAAGATCCTCTGGAAGAACGCGCGGGCGTTCTACAAGCTCGATTTCGACCTGGGCGCGCGGGCGGCCGCCGAATAGTGGGCGGATCGATGGAGGGCCGCGTCGCCTTCGTCACCGGAGGCGGCAGCGGGATGGGGCGGGAGACCGCGCGCCTGCTGGGCGAGGCGGGCGCCCGGGTGGCGATCTGCGACCGCGACGGCGCCGCCGCCCGCGAGACCGCCGGCATCGTCGGGGACGCCGGCGGGACCGTCCGGGCGGAAGAGGTCGACGTCTCCGACCCGCGCGCGGTGGAAAGGGCGGTCGCGGCGGCGGCCGGGGCGCTCGGGCCGGTCGACGCGCTGGTCAACATCGCCGGCATCTACCGGATCGCGGCGGTGGAGGACATCTCCGACGAGGACTGGGCGCGCATGTTCGCCGTCCACGTCAACGGGACCTTCCACACCTGCCGCGCGGTCCTGCCGGGCATGGTCGCCGCCAGGTCGGGGGCCATCGTCAACATGTCCTCGCTCCACGCCATTCGCGGCCAGGCCAACGCCGCCCATTACGCCGCCGCGAAGGGCGCCGTCATCGGGCTGACCAAGTCCATCGCGCGGGAGAAGGGACCGCTCGGCATCCGCGCCAACGCGGTCGCGCCGGGGCCGATCGACACGCCGCTCTGGCGCGGCGCGGTTCCGCCGGACGAGCTCGACGCCGTCATGGCGAAGCGCTCCGAGGTCATCCCGATCGGGCGTCTGGGCGAAGCGGCGGAGGTGGCGCAGACCATCGTCCACCTGCTGAGCCCGGCGGCGAGCTACATCACCGGCCAGGTCGTGACGATCGACGGCGGCGAATCGATGGCGTGAAGGCGCGTCCCTCGATACGGCCCTTCGGGCCTACTCGGGATGAGGATCCTTATTCACGGACTTCCCTCACCCCGAGTAGCGGCGAAGCCGCGTATCGAAGGGCCCACTCGCCGCCGCCTCCTAACCTGACCTTCCCCCCTCCCGCTTGCGGGAGGGGCCGGGGGAGGGCGGCGGTCACATCGTCGCGGGATCCTCGTCGACGTGGAGGGTGGAGAAGCGGACGGCGATTACCGGGTCCATCGTCACCCTGCCCTCTTCGCTCTTGTTCACCACCATGAGCTGCTGGGCGTCCTCGATTCCGGCCGGCACGACCATCCGGCCGCCGGGCTTGAGCTGCGCCAGCAGCAACGGCGGCACCAGGTCCGGCGCCGCCGAGACAAGGATGCGGTCGAACGGCCCGTGCTCGGCCCATCCCCGCGAGCCGTCGCCGTGGCGGAGCTCGATATTCTCGTAGCCGAGCGCGCCCAGCCGGCTGCGCGCGCCGGAGGCGAGCTCCTCGATGATTTCGACGGAATAGACCCGCGCGGCCAGCTGGGCCAGCAGGGCCGCCTGGTAGCCGAGCCCGGTGCCGACCTCCAGCACCGCGTGATCGGGCCGCACGTCCAGGAGATCGGTCATCAGCGCGTTGATGTAGGGCTGGGAGATCGTCTTTCCGCAGCCGATGGGCAAGGGGGAATTCACATAGGCGAAGCCGCGCAGCTCGACGGGCACGAACTCGTGGCGCGGCACCCGGCCGACCGCGTTCATCACCCTCTCGTCCAGCGATTCTCTTCCGATCTGGGCCGCGGTCTCGCGGACATGGTGGGCGATTTCCGCCACCATTTCCGACCGCGCCCCGACAAAATGCCGATCGTCCATGGATTGCCGCTCTACCTTCCCGCTACGCGGAACGAGGGGCCAGAATATCGCTTTGCGGGACGTTGTCGGAAATATTCGCGCCGTTGCGGTAACGTATTCGCGAGCGCGCTGGTAAAGAACCGCGCGAGCACCCATCTGTTGGGCGCAAGAAACGGCGAGGCCCGTCATGGCTGCACGGACGCGACGACGTTCATTCCGGATTCTGACGTGGCTCGGCGCCTTCCTCACCGCCCTCGCCGCGCTCGCCCTCCTCTACGAGGCGATCGTCGCCGCCCAGGCCGGCCAGTGGCGGCTCGTTCCCGCCGGCGAAATCTGGTTCACCCTTCACACCGCGAGCCTCAACCTCGTCCAGGCGATCGTCCAGCGCTACCTCCACCCGTTCCTGTGGGATCCGGTGATCGCGGGCTTCCTGCAATGGCCGTTGTGGGCGAGCTTCGGCGGCCCCGGCATCGCCCTCTTGACGATTTTCGGCTCCAGGAGAGCAAGATAATGCTGTTCAAGCGCAAGCGCGGCTGGGAAGTGCCCGAATCGGCCGCCACCGACGAAAAGACCTACATCGACCGCCGGAAACTGCTGGCCGGGCTCGGCATCGGCGGCGCCATCCTCGTGGCGCCGGCGGCAATCCGGATGGGCGGCGAGAGCGAGCCCGAGGCCGCGGCGCCGGCGGAAATCGACCCCTCGGCCGGGCTCTATCCGATGCAGCGCAACCCGGCCTATACGGTCCAGCGCGCGCTGACGCCCGAGCGGGAGGCCGTCACCTACAACAATTTCTACGAGTTCGGCTCGCACAAGAACATCCACCGGGCCGCGCAGAAACTGCCGATCCGCCCCTGGGAAGTCCGCATCGACGGGATGGTGGAAAAGCCTCTCACCGTCGGCTTCGACGACCTCCTGAAGAAAATGCCGCTGGAGGAACGGGTCTACCGCCATCGCTGCGTCGAGGCGTGGGCGATGACGGTGCCGTGGAGCGGGTTCCCGCTCAAGGCGCTGGTCGATCTCGCGCGCCCGCTGGGCTCGGCGAAATATCTCGCGATGGAGACCTTCGAGAACCCGGAGGTCGCGCCGGGCCAGAACCAGCGCTGGTACCCGTGGCCGTACCGCGAGGGCCTCGCGCTCGACGAGGCGACCAACGAGCTCGCCTTCATCGCCACCGGGCTCTACGGCAAGCCGATGCCGAAGCAGAACGGCGCGCCGCTCCGCCTCGCGGTGCCGTGGAAATACGGCTTCAAGTCGGTCAAATCCCTGGTCCGCTTCCACTTCTCGGAGGAGCGGCCGGTGAGCTTCTGGGAAGAGCTCCAGGGCCGGGAATACGGGTTCTGGGCGAACGTCAACCCGAAGGTGCCCCACCCGCGCTGGAGCCAGGCCACCGAGCGGCTGCTGGGCACCGGCAAGCGGGTGCCGACCCGGATTTACAACGGCTACGGCGAGTTCGTGGCCGGACTCTACGCGGACCGCAAGAACGAACGCCTGTTCATGTGACCGGCCACTGCCCTCCCCCGGCCCCTCCCGCAAGCTGGAGGGGAGAAGGTAAGGGCGAGCGGCACCGCGCGAATCCCCCTCTCCCCCGCGGGGAGAG
>JAJEHI010000040.1 GCA_022823775.1 Defluviicoccus sp.
CGTAAACCTCCCCGAACTTCATCAATCTCAGCCCCTGTGCCTGCTCCGTCCGACGCATCCAAACCCTCCATGGCCTGGATGCCTTCTAAAACCGGACAGATCATCTGGTACATCGACCGGACATACCTCGTGTTACCGACACTCGCGCGGCCGGCCCGCTGCTTGACAGATCGCGCGTCGCGATGTTTGTACATCGGCCATGGTCGATTTCTCTGCCGGATCCGCGTTCCTGGCCGCGCTCGAAGGCGCCCGGGAGGAGGCAGAGCCTTTCCGACACTGGATGCTCAGCGACGTGCTGGATGCCGACACGCTCGTGGGCCTCAAGGCGTGGCCCCATGCCGCGCCCCGAATCCGCTACGATCATGGGCGCCGGGAGGAGAACAATGCGACCCGGCGCTACGTCGACGCCGAAGCGATCGACGGGTTTCCGCCGGCCCGCGCGTTCGCGGAGGCCATGCAGTACAGCCGCGTGACCGGCGCCATCGAGGCCCGCTGCGGCGCGGCGCTCTCCGGCACCAACTTCCGGATCGAATACGCCCAGGACGGCGACGGGTTCTGGCTGCAGCCGCATACCGATATCGGCGTCAAGACGTTCACCATGTTCGTCTATCTCGACGACGGGGACGGAGACCGCGACCTGGGCACCGACCTCTATTCGAACCCCGAAACGCACACCAAACGGCTCCCCTTCGTGGACAACTCGGCCACTATTTGCATTCCGGACGAAAATACCTGGCACGGATTGCGGAAGCGGCAGATCGACGGCGTGCGCCGCTCGCTGATCGTCAACAATGTCGCGAGCGAGTGGCGCAACCGGCATGAAATTACCTGGCCCGACAGGTCGGTTGGCTAAACGCGTCTGGACGCTCACCACCGGCGAAGCCGGCAAGGTCTCACAGGTCGAGGGTCTGGCCGAAGCCCTCGGCTGGCCATTCGAAAGCCATGTCGTCGGGCTCCGCAAACCCTGGTCGTGGCTTCCGGCGCACCGCCAGCCGCCGGGCCTCCTGGCGTACGGGGTGGAAGGAAGCCTCGACCCGCCCTGGCCCGACATCCTGATCACCTGCGGCAGGCGGAGCGCCGCGGTCGCGGTCGCGGTCCGCCGCGCCGCGGGCGGCGGGACCTACACCGTCCATGTCCAGGACCCCCGCGCGCCGACCCGCTATTTCGACCTCGTCGTACCGCCCGGCCATGACGGGCTCGCCGGTCCCAACGTGCTGGAGACGCGGGCGGCGCTTCACCGGGTAACGCCGGAAAAACTCGCCGCCGCCGGCGCGGAGTGGAAGGAAAGGCTCGGCGGCCTCAATGTCGCGGTGCTGCTCGGCGGGCGGACGCGCTCGCACCGATTCACCCGTGAGACCTCCGCGGCACTCGCGGACGGGCTGACGAACGTCCAGGGGCCGATCGCCGTCACGCCATCGAGGCGAACCGGGCCGGAGGCGGTCGCCGCCCTCAAGAGCCGGCTGCCGGACACCTGGTTCTGGGACGGGAGCGGCGACAACCCCTATCTCGGCATGCTGGCGCTCGCCCGGCATATCGTGGTCACGGAGGATTCGGTTTCGATGACCAGCGAAGCCATCGCCACGGGAAAGCCGGTCTACGCGGCACGGATGGCGGGCGGAAACCGGCGCCTCACGCGCTTCCAGGCCGGATTGATGGAGGACGGGGTCCTTCGCCCTTTCGAGGGCCGCCTGGAGGAATGGCGCTACGAACCGGTAAACGAGACCCCGCGCGTCGCGGCGGAGATACGCCGGCGGGTGGAGGCGGGCGGGTAGGGAGAGGAGGGTAGCCCGGGCACGGAACGACGGGGGCGCATTACCGATCCTGGAGCGATTCGGCCGCCGCGCCGCGCTTCATCCTGAGAGCGAAGCGGCGCTGAAGAAGGGCTGCGGCCGATTTCTCTCCGCCGTGAACCAGGCGCCAGAGAACCCGCTTGGGCATCGGTGCCTTATCCGGAATTGTGGCTTCGGCTTCCGTCAACGCGGCGGCAAACCGATCCGCCAGAGCCTCTTCCTCGTGCAACAGTTCGACATAGGCCTCGAGCAGCGCGGAGCTACGGTTCTCCGCGTGGGCCGCCTTCGTCCGGGGAGTGTCCGCGCGACGGGCTTTCAGCAGCGCTCCGCCGCTTGCGATCCATCGCCGCGCTTGTGCGAGACGGGATCGCGACTCCGCTATCAGCGCCGGCATCTTCGTCGTCAACGCGTCGCGCGGAGTATTCGTCACGGTCCTTATGATCCGGATGTTCAGATTGTTTGTGTTCTCCGCGGCTCGGTTCACGTGGAATTCCACCTGCCCGTCGGTCAATGTCGCATTTCGGATCAGCAGGTAGACGTTATCTCCGGCGTAGCTTAAATGGGACCGCCGAGCGAGACGGGCGTTGAGTTTTCGGAGATCGTCCCACTCGCGCTTCGATGCTGCCCGCTCGGCTGCTTCCAAGTCCCGCAATACATCCCTGGCCATCGCGAACAGCCTGGCCGTCAAGGCTCTGAGAATATCGCTCAGCCCCGGATCGCCGGAAGCCGCCACGAATTTTCCCAGATCGTCGAAATTCCCATCCGCGGTGCGCATGGCGTCTCGCACCGGCGAGAAGATTAAGTCGAACATGGCCGTAGCCGCGCGTGCCGGAATCTCGCCACTCAGCAGCGGGTCGATCACCAGACGGGCAACGTCGCCCATTCCCACGATGGTGGTGGCGGAATGGGCCAGCCTGGAAAGCTTGTCGGCCCAGCGCGCGAAGGCGCGGGCGTCCTCCTGCGGTACAAAGAAATCGCTTGCCTTGCGCTTGTATCCGTCCGCCTTCCTCTGAAGCGCGGTTCCTCGATGGAGACAGAGCTTCAGGCTCGCAATCATCCGGCGCGAGCCCGCGAGCGGAAAGGACGCACGGTCCCCCGCCGCCCGGACCGTCAGCGCGCGGGCGGCGGCGACGCTTTGCAGGAAGCCTTCGACGTCATCCACATCGATCGACAGGATAGGCGATGAAGGAACGCCGGCGCTGCGCCTTGCGGTCGCGGTAACGTCCGCCCGCCAGAGATCGTCGACGGAAAGCCTGGCGGCCACGCTTCGACCGTCCCTCAGACCCCAGGGAGCGTTGCGAACCGCGACGGTGAGGCCGTCGTTCCAATGGTTCAGGGCCAGCCAGGGTTCGTCCGCGTGCGGCATACCGGCCGCGCAGCCGTTGAAACGCCCGTCCTCGGCGTAGAACATCGCGTATCCCTTCCAGGGTCCGGACACGAAGTCGCGCCTCAACTCCGCAAGCGCCGGGTCCGCCGGAACGGCGACCCATGCTCCAACGATCCCTGTCAGCAGGAAAACCACCGCTTTTCGCGAGGACATCCGCGCCATCGAATCTACCCCCTCATAAGAAGAATTATGACGAGGCTAATTCAACTATAACTATAGTGCCATGGACAATAATGCCCCTGCCGGTTGGAGAGCAAAATCGCCTCAGGGGCCGATCCAGGCGATGTGGAGGATGTTGGTGGCACCCGGCGTGCCGAAGGGGACACCGGCGGTGATCACCAGGCGCTGACCGGGTTTCGCGAAACCGGCTTCGACGGCGCGGTCGCGGGCGATGTCGACCATTTGCGCGAAGTCCTCGACGTCGCGCGAGACGATGCAGTGCACGCCCCAGGCGACGGAAAGGTACCGCGCCGTCCCCTGCAGCGCGGTCAGCGTAACGATCGGCACCGTGGGCCGTTCGCGCGAGGCGCGGAGCGCCGTGGAACCCGAGGTGGTGAAGGTGACGATCGCGGCCGCCCGCACGGTCTCCGCCACCCGGGCGGCGGCGGCGCTGATCGCGTCGGACGCCGTTCGCTCCGGATCGGGATGGACCGCGTCGACGATCGCGCGATAGGTCTCGTCGCGTTCCACCCGCGCGACGATACGGTTCATCATCGAGACGGCCTGAAGAGGAAATTTGCCGGCCGCCGTTTCCGCCGACAGCATCACCGCGTCGGCACCGTCATAGACCGCGGTAGCGACGTCGGAGGCCTCGGCCCGGGTCGGCGCCGGCGCAACGATCATCGATTCGAGCATCTGGGTCGCCACGACCACCGGCTTGCCGGCCTCGCGGCAGCGCCGGACGACCTGCTTCTGGATGCTGGGCACGTCCTCGGGCGGAAGCTCCACGCCAAGATCGCCACGCGCCACCATGACTCCGTCGGAAAGCGCGAGGATCTCGTCGAGGCATTCGATCGCGGCGGGCTTTTCCAGCTTGGCCATCACGGCGGCACGCCCGGCGACGATCTTGCGCGCCTGCGCGACGTCGTCGGGACGCTGCACGAAGCTGAGCCCGATCCAGTCGACGCCGAGCGTCAGGGCGAAGTCGAGGTCGCGGCGGTCCTTCTCGGTGAGCGCCGAGATCGGCAGCACCGCGTGCGGGATGTTGACCCCCTTGCGGTCGCTCAGCCGGCCGCCGAACAGGATTTCGGCGATCGCATGGTCCGCCGCCCGCTCGCGGACGGCGAGGCGGATTTTCCCGTCGTCGATTAGGAGTTCGGTGCCCTCCTCGATCGCCTCGAACACTTCCGGATGCGGCAGCGGCGCCCGGTCGCCGTTGCCGGGCTCGGAGGAGAGGTCGAGGCGAAACGTCCTGCCGGCTTCGAGCTCCGTCTCGCCGCCCTCGATCGCGCCGACGCGCAGCTTGGGACCCTGGAGGTCCATGAGGATGCCGACGGGATGATCGAAGTCGCGCTCGATCTCCCGGATCCACCGCACGCGCTCGGCGTGCTGGTCGTGGGCGCCGTGGCTGAAGTTCAGGCGGAACATGTCGGCGCCGGCCTCGAACAGCTCGCGGACCGTTTCCGGCGTGGCGCTTGCCGGGCCGAGTGTGGCAACGATCTTGGTTCGCCTGTGCCGACGCATGGTTCCCCGCCCCCGGCGCTGTCTATAGAGGCAACTCCTGGCGGGCGCCAGCGCCGATCAGGATCGCGCGGAAATCGTTGACATTGGTTCGTGTCGGTCCCGTGACAACGAGATCGCCGAGCACGTGGAAGAAGCCATGGCTGTCATGCGCGGCGAGCGCGGCCCGGGCGTCGAGCCCCGCGGCGGCGGCCCGCGCGAGACTGTCGGGGGCGACGAGGGCGCCGGCGTTGTCCTCCGTGCCGTCGATCCCGTCGGTATCGCACGCGAGCGCCCAGATGCCCGGCGCGCCGGCGAGCCCATGGGCGAGCGCCAGGAGGTACTCGGTGTTGCGCCCGCCCCGGCCGAAGCCCGGGCGCGGCAGCGTGACCGCGGTCTCCCCGCCGGACAGCAGCGCGACCGGCCGGTTTCCGCCTTCGGCGATTTCGACGGCGAGCCTGGCGTGCGCGGCGCCGAGCTCGGCGGCTTCTCCGGCGAGGTCGTCGCCGAGGACCGTGGCCTCGAACCCCGCCCGTTCGACCGCGCGCGCGGCGGCGGAAAGCGCGTCGCGGGCACGCGCGACGATTTCGAACCGCGCGTTGGAGAGCGTCTTCGGCGTCTCGTCGGCGGGCGCCGAAAGCGCCGCCGCTATCGACGGCCCGATCCCGATTCCGTAGCGCGCGAGGATCGCCCGCGCATCCGAGGCGACGGTCGGATCGGCGACGGTAGGCCCGGATGCGATGGTCGCCGGGTCGTCGCCGGGAACGTCGGAGATCGCGAGCGTCACCACCCGCGCGGGCGCCGCTTCGGCGGCGAGCCGTCCCCCCTTTATCGCCGACAGGTGCTTGCGGACGCAGTTGATTTCGTCGATGGCCGCGCCGCAGGCGAGCAGCGACCGGGTCAGGGCCTGTTTGTCCTCCAGGCGAATGCCGGGCGCGGGCTTGGCGAGGAGGGCGGAGCCGCCGCCCGACGCAAGACAGACCATAAGGTCGTCCGCGCCAAGCCCGGAGGCCAGCGCGAGGGCCCGGTCGGCGGCGGCAACCGCGGCTTCGTCGGGAACCGGGTGGCCGGCCTCGAGAACCTCGATCGTCCGGCAGGGCGCGCCGTGGCCGTAGCGCGTCACGGCGAACCCTTCCAGGGGCCCCGGCCAGTGCTCTTCGAACACGCGCGCCATCTCGGCCGCCGCCTTGCCGAAGCCCAGCACCGCGGTCCGCCCCTTGGGCGGTGGCGGGAGATGGGCGGGCAGCACATGCGCGGCAGAAACCGCCGCAAGAGCGGCATCGAACAGGGATTTCAGCGTTTGCCGCGGATCCATCGGCATCGGCGCCTTATATCGGAAGCAAACCCACGCCCCAAACCGGATGCGAAGCCCGGCCGCCGGATTGGCTTGCGCGGGCGAACGAATATAGTGTGGCGCCGCCCAACGATACGAGGCCCGCCGCGTGCTGACCGACCGCGAACCGCCCCCTTTCACGATCGAGAATCCGGATGGCGCAAGCCCGATCGTGCTGGCCTGCGATCACGCCAGTAATCTGGTGCCGCGCGGCCTCAAGGGGCTCGGTCTGGTCGAGCGCGACCTCCACCGCCACATCGCCTGGGACCAGGGCGCGGCCGAGGTCACGCGCGGGCTGTCGGAGCGACTCGACGCCACCGCCGTACTCTCGGGATATTCGCGGCTCGTGATCGACTGCAATCGCTCCCCGGGCCACGAGACCTCGATCCCGGAGAAGAGCGACGGCACGGAGGTGCCGGGCAATGTCGGGATCGACGACGACGAGCGCGAGGCCCGCCGGCGCGCGCTGTTCGACCCCTATCACGAGGCGCTCGACAGGACTCTCGACCGGGCGCGGGAGCGCGGCCGGGCGCCGGTCCTGATCGCCGTCCACAGCTTCACCCCGGTGATGGCGGGCAAGGCGCGCCCGTGGCAGATATCGATCCTCTGGGGGTACGACCCGAGGGTGCCGGTGCCGCTGCTGGCCGCGCTCCGCGCACGCGGCGATCTGGTGGTGGGCGACAACGAGCCCTATTCCGGCCGCAAGGGCCAGGGGCATACGATCAGGGTCCACGGCGCGAGAAGGGGAATCGCGCACGCCCTGATCGAGATGCGCGCCGACGAGGTATCGGACTCCGACGGCGCGGCCCGCTTCACCGATATCCTGGGTAGCGCGCTGGAGTCGGTGCTCACCCAGCTCCCGGCGGGCTGACCGGAGGCGGAGGATGGCGATCGCCGAACCCAGCTTCACCTTCGGTATCGAGGAGGAATACCTCCTCGTCGACCGCGACAGCCGCGACCTGGTGGCGGAATCCCGGCCCGGCATGATGGAAGCCTGCGTCGACCGGCTGGGCGGATCCGTCGCGCCGGAATTCCTGCGTTCGCAAATCGAGGTGGCGACCCCCGTCTGCGGCACTCCCGCCGAGGCGCGGGATCACATCGCGCGGCTGCGCGGCGAGCTGGGCGGCATCGCCGCCGAATACGGCTGCGCGCCCATCGCCGCCTCGACCCATCCGTTCGGCGACTGGCTCGACCAGAAGCCGACCGAGGGCGAGCGCTATATCCAGATCGACGAGGATCTCCAGCTCGTCGCGCGCCGGCTGCTCACATGCGGCATGCATGTCCATGTCGGGATCGAGGACCCGGAGATGCGGATCGACCTGATGAACCAGGCGATCTACTTTTTGCCGCATCTGCTGGCGCTCTCGACCTCCTCTCCCTTCTGGGGCGGGGCGGAGACCGGGCTGATGTCCTACCGGCTGGCGGTGATCGACGAGCTGCCCCGCGCCGGTCTGCCGGAACGGTTCCAGACCCTGAGCGACTACGAGCGCACGGTGAGCATCATGACCGGCGCGGGGCTGATCGAGGATGCGACCAAGCTTTGGTGGGACATCCGCCCGAGCGCTCGCTTCCCGACTCTGGAAATGCGCGTCACCGACGTCTGTCCTTTCGCGGCGGACGGGCTCGCCATCGCCGCCATCTTCCGCTGCCTGTGCCGGATGCTTTGGCGGCTCCGCCGCAACAACCAGCGCTGGCGGATCTATTCCCGCACCCTGGTCAACGAGAACCGCTGGCGCGCGCAACGCTACGGCTTCGACCGGGGCCTGGTCGATTTCGGCCGCGGCGAAGTCGTCCCTTACGCCGATCTTCTGGAAGAGGTTCTGGAGCTGATCGAAGAGGACGCGGAGCATTTCGGCTGCACCGGCGAGGTCGCGCATGCGCGCGACGTTCTCGCCCGCGGCACCGGCGCGCACCGCCAGCGCGCCGCCTGGCACGCCGCGCTGGAAGACGGCAAGAGCGGGGAAGACGCGCTCCGGGAGGTGGTCGACCTGCTGATCGGAGAGACCCTCAGCGCGCCCTGAACCGTCTGGACTCGCGGGGCGGATCGGTCAATATCACCGGAAACGGACACTGGAGGACGGAATGGACGACAAGACGCGGACCGAGCTGGAAGCGGCGGCGTTCAGGACGCTCGTGGACCACCTCCGCGAGCGCACCGACGTGCAGAACATCGACCTGATGAACCTGTCCGGGTTCTGCCGCAACTGCCTGAGCAAGTGGTACCGCGCGGCGGCGGAAGACCGCGGCATCGAGATGGGCTACGAGGACGCGCGCGAGATCGTCTACGGCATGCCCTATGCCGAATGGAAGGACAGGTACCAGAAGGAAGCGACGCCCGAGCAGATCGAGGCGATGAAAGCCGCCCAGGCCGCCTCTGGCCACTGATCCGGGCCGGTCCCCGAACGCCTACAGGGAGAGCGCGTCGGAGAGGAACGCGGCGATCGCCGCATCGGTCCCGTCGGGATCGTCGAGATGCGGGAAGTGATCGATGTCCGGGAGCAGTCGGGCATCGGCATGCGGCACGGCGCGGGCGATGTTTTCGAGTTGCTCCGGGACCCCGTAGGCATCCTTCCCGCCGTGCAGCGCCAGCAGGGGGCCCGCGATCCTGGACAGGGTGGGCACGATGTCCCAGCCGGCGGCAAAGATGTCGAGCCAGGTCGCCGACCAGCAAGCCGCGACATCCGCCGCCTTGCCGCCGTGAAACCGGGTCATCCATGACGGAAGCGTTCTCTCCGCCGCGTGCCTCGCGAAGCGGTGAAGATGGGCCTCGGCCAGGGGGTCGCGATGGACGTGGGCCGACAGGCTCACGGTGGCCTTCAAAGCGGTCGGGTTCTCCGCCGCGTAAAGAAGCGCGATGGTGCCGCCGTCGCTGTGCCCGATCGCCGCGTGGTCGCCGATCCCCGAGACGCGCAGAATTTCCGGGAGGAGCGCGGCCTCCCGCTCGATGAAGTCGATCGGAAAGGGCGCGCGCCGGTCCGACCGCCCGTAGCCCCGGCGGTCGTAGGCAAAGGACCCGGTCCCGAGCCGCCGGCCGATCCGCTCCGGCAGACCGCGCCAGTTCTCCACCGATCCGAGCCCGTCATGGAGAAAGACCAGCGTAGGCCTGCCCGCGACCGGTTCGGTGCACCACTCGCCGTAGAGACGCGCGCCGTCGACCGCGATCGAGACCGCGCGGCCGTTCAATCGGCGTCCCCGAGCCAGTCCTCGGGGACGTCGTAGCGGCTCATCGTCTCGTCGAGGCCCGCCTCGTACTCCTCCCACGGCAGGTGACGATAGCTGTACCCGGAAACCAGGAAACCCGGCCCGGCATAGAACTTCTCGTATTGGGCGTGGCGGCCGGCGAATTCGGAGCCCAGCAGGTCCCAGGCGAGCTTGAGGACCTTCATGCGCTCGATCGCGCTCTGCCCCGGGACCGACCAGTAGGCTTCGAAGGTCCGGCGCATTTCCGGATCCTTGACGACCGAGATGTCGGCGGGCATCTGGAACGGCCCGCCGCCCAGGAGCTCACGCACCTCGTCGCAGATCTGCCCGTAGGTCATGGTGCAGAAATGGAGCGCGGCATACATGTAGCGCCGGTTCACGTTGAGATAGCCCGGCGCGTATTCCTCGCAGTTCTCGATCTGGCCCTCGATCATCGCCTCCAGACCGGAGAGCTTCGCGGCGAGGTTTCCGAGCGTCGTCTGGACCGCCGGGATGTGGCCGACATTGTTCATGTCGGTCACCCGCCGCGCCACCGCGAGGATCAGCTTCATCTTTTCGAGGAAGCGCACGTTGGACTGGTGGTTGCCCATCACGTGGCTCGGCGAGCGGACATAGATCTCGCGCGACATCTCGGCGTTGTCGTGCACGACCACGCGCTCCCACGGCACCTTCACGTCCTTGAAGATCACCATGGAGTCGGTCTCGTCGAAGCGATAGGCGAGCGGATTGTCGAACTCGCTGACGGCGTGCTGTTCGAACGGCTTGCGCGACCAGATCGAGACCCCCTCGGCGCCCAGAGGCACGCCGCAGGTGATCGATTCCTTGACCTGGCTCGGCCCGAGCGGCAGCAGATTGCCGACCCAGGTTTCGTTGGCGAAGATCGCCGAGGTTCCCAGCATCTTCATGCCGTTGAGGGTGACGCCGGCATCGTCCTCGTCGGTTACGCGGAGCGTCGGCACCGTCATGCCCTCGCGCTCGTACATCTCCGGCTTCCGCGCGCCCTGGGGCGGCAGGACGGTATAGGTCGCGCACACGTCGTTCTCGCGCATGTGCCGGTAATAGCCGACCATGTTCTCGCCGAAGCCCTGCCCGATCTCTTCGAACAGGTCGGGCCGCATGGCAAGGCCGGTGACGAAGCTCGCGACATGGTCGGGCGACCGTCCGAGCAGCCCGTGGGTCCAGGACGCGATGCGGCGGTGGGTCTCCGTCCGCTTGCGAAGGTCGTCCTTCGTCTTCGGCATCAGGAACCAGCTGGAGTAGCGTTCCCCGTCCTCCTCGAACGACATCGTGTCGACGTTCTCGGGGGCGCGCTTGCGGTCGTAGAGCATCGCGAACGACCGGGCGCCGTTGCGGAAGGCGGGATGGGAGGTCACGTCGTCGACCGGCGTGCCGCCGATATAGACTTTGCGCCCGTCCCGCAGGCTTTCGAGATGCTCCTCGCCGGTTTTCAGCATTCTACGCTTACCCTTCGATGTCGCAGCCGAGGAAAGTACGACCGCATTGGCGGGCCGCTTCGAGAACGGTGAAGGACCCCGCGGCCGGATCGATGACGAAGTCGCCCTCGTTGCTCACGGCGGACATCAGCGCGGACTGCAGGCCCACCGGCTTGGCATGAGGATGCGTTTTCCGGTCGACCTTCTCGAGGACGATGTCCGTGATGTTGTGGACCTTCCAGACACCCTTGGCCCGCCGCGGCTTCTTCTGAAGAACGACGCAGTATTCCGCGCGCCGGCGCGTGCGGTACCCCATGCCGAACGTGCCCTTGTCCCAGGTCACCAGATCGACGACATCGAGCTCCGTGCGGCCGAACCAGCCGTGGAAATCCTGGCAAAGGTGGAACTTGTCTATCCACAGGAACAGGTGACCGGACGGCAGGAGCGCCCGGTCGATGCCGCGGATGAAGTCTACGATCGTCTCCTCGCTCATCTGCGCGAGGGCGGCGCGCCGCTTGCCGCGCAATTCGCCCTCGTTGCCGTATTTGAGCTTTTCGAGCACCCCGCGGTATTGCGGGTCCAGAAACGCCACCGGGATCGTCGCTTCGGGCAGCAGGGAAAGGAATTCCAGCCCGTCCATTCGGAGGCGGGTATCGGGTATCAACTCTTCGGGCAGGAGGAGAAGCGGCGCCCGAACGGTCCTCTTTCCCGAGAAGACCGCCGCGCGCGGCTCGTCGTCCGTCGTGCCGGCCGGGTCGCTCACAGGCGGAAGGCGGTCACTTCGCCGCCGTCCGAGCGGCCTCGGCGCGGCGGTACTCAGGGAGGCTCATGGCGCCGGCGTAGATCTCGAAGCAGATGCCGTTGGGGTCGTTGAAGAAGATCGCGTAGCTGCCGCTGCCGCCGTCGAGCCCGCCGCCGTCGGGTCCCTGCACATAGGGGCCGTCGATCTCGATCCCGGCGGCCGCGAGCTTCTCTTCCCAGGCCCTGACCTCGTCGATGCTGTCCGCCGGGAGGGCGATGTGGTGGACGCCCACGGGCTCGCTCTTGGAATTGCCGGTGGGCAGACGCTCGCCGTCCTCGAACAGGGCGAGCGAGTGGTGGCGCTCGCCGTCCAGCGAAACGAACGCGACCCGGCCGACCGGCGCCCGGTCGATGCAGGTGAGCTCGCCGCCGATCAGCTCCAGAAAGGCGATCTCCTCTTCGAGGTCGCGCACGTGGAGCCCCACATGGCCGATGGAAAGACGCGACATCGCGCCGTCTCCCGAGCTTGCGTTTCGAGCCGAAGGTTAGCGCATCGCCCGGCCCAAGCGAACCGGCCTCAGGCCAGCAGCGTACGCCGGACAAAGCTCAGCAGGTGGATCACCGCGTATTCGCGCGCCTGCGTCCGGTCGCCGGGCAGGGCGACGCTGTGGGTCGCTGAGTTTCCGCCGGCGGCGACCGCCATGCGGGCGAGGCCGGGCGGGACCTCTTCGCCCGGCTCCCGCCCGATCGCGGCGATCCCGATCGAGGCGCCGAAGTCTTCCCGGGCCCGGTTCGCCGCTTCCGCCGCGCGGGCCTCGCCGGTGGCCGCCGAGTCTTCCGCCCCGCCCCAGGGTCCCAGCCTGCCGCCGACGAAGGTCTCCATCTCCGGGTCGAGCCGGGTCAGCCGCGCGGCGACGAGACCGCCGGTGAAGCCTTCCGCCGCGGCCAGCGTCCGGCCGGTAGCCCGGAGCGCCGCGAGCACCACCGACTCCATCGTTTCCTCGTCGACGCCGAAGATCACGTCGCCCAGCAGGCTACGGACCAGCGCCTCCTCCTCCGCCAGCATCGCGGCGGCGGCTTCCTCGTCGGCGGCCTTGGCGGTGATCCGCACCTTGAGGCCGTCGGCGCCGGAAGCCTGGAAGGCGAGCGTGGGATTGCCGATCCCGTCGAGCGCCTCGATCCGATCGGCGAGGATTTCCGCCAGCCCCGACTCGCTCTGCCCCCAGGTGCGCAAGACCCGGCTGCGGATGACCGCCGCGCCGCCGGAGCGTTTCATGAGGTCGGGAAGCACCGTTCCCTCCATCATCTCGCGCATCTCGTAGGGGACCCCCGGAAGGGCGTAGATCACCTTGTCCCCGACCGGACAGACCAGGCCCGGCGCGGTGCCCGGCATCTGTTCGATCGGCCGGCCGCCCTCCGGGATATCGGCCTGCCGGCGGTTGTTCTCGGTCATGACGCGGCCGCGCGCCTTGAACAGGTCGACGATGCGCTGCTCCACCACGGGATCGCGGCGAAGCTCCACCCCCATCACGCTGGCGATCGCCTCGCGGGTGATGTCGTCCTGGGTCGGGCCGAGCCCGCCGCAGCAGATAACCGCGTCGCTGCGCTCCAGCGCCTGATTGATGCAGAATTCCATCCTCTGGGCGTTGTCGCCGACCTTGGTCTGGAAGTGGGAATCGATGCCGATCAGCGCCAGCCGCTCGCCGATCCACGACGAGTTGGTGTCGACGATCTGACCGAGCAGGAGCTCGGTGCCGATGGCGACCACTTCGCAGCGCAACCCGGATCCCCCTCAGCTCTCGTGGACCGTGAGACGGATATCGCTCAGCCGGTCGCCGTTGATCCCGGTCAGGTCCATGGCGCAGGCCGAAGCGACGGCGATGACATCGACCAGGGCGCGCAGCACCACCTTGTCGCCCGGCTTCGCTACCGATGCCCCGCCATAGGCGATGGTCCCGTCGGGGCGAACCGGCGTGTTCTGGAAGAAATTGATGGGATCGGGCAGGTGCTCATAGGCGATGCCGCGATCCGCCATCGCCTCGGCGAGGTTCGCGCGGCAGCTTCGATGGCGTTCGAGCCCGAAGCCGAGCCTGTAACGCGGCGGATCGCAGGCGGGGAAGATCATGTCGTGGCTTCCCACCGTGTAGCAGATCGAAAAGGCTGTTCTTTGGTGCTTCGGGTTGGCTGAAAGTTCGATAGTTTTCCATTTCTATTGTGGTATATCATGGGGTTGTCTCTCTGTCCATCGTTTTGTTGGGTGATCGGATTCGATTGAGCTTTCGATTGATGATTCCGTATCATAGGCATCCGGGTGTTGGATTGCGTGAAGGAATGGAGGGGATTTGGGCGAAATTCGGTATTTTCTGCATATCGGTGAGTTTGGATTTCTTCATGCCTTCTGACAATAGTTCAATGGCTCTGTCCAGGGAGGTACACATGGCGGCGAGGCCGGTGGGCGAGAAGCGCAAGGGGCGGCTGGTGCGGGCCACCGACGCCGAGTGGGCGCGCGTCCGAGACGACGCCCGGGCTGCCGGGCTGTCGATCTCCCAGTACGTCATGCGCACCCTGCTGGAGCGGCCGGAGCCGGCGGAGCCCGGTCTGCCGCCCGCCCTGGTGCGCCGGCTGGCGCGGGCGGTGCTGATGCTGGAGCGGATGGAGCGGGCGCGCTTCGAGAAGCAGGGCGGCCCGGACGTCTGGCGGGCGATGGTGGACGAGATCGAGGGCTGGATCGATCTCGACGCGGTGCCCGAGTGAGGGCGGGATGAAGCTGTCCAGGGCGCGCGGCATCTACAGCTCCCCGGAGAGGTGGGAGAGGATTCGGCGCCGCGCGCGGCGGCTACGGATGCCGATCTCGCGTCTGGTGGTCCTTTGCTGCCTGCGGGCGGCGGACGAGGACGGACCGCCGGAGCTGCCGGGTCATCCGCTGGCGCTGGGCGAGGACGCGCAGCGGCGGCTGTTCGAGGATATCTTGGTCGCGTCCCGCTCGGGGCGCATCGTCGTTCGCGCACCGGGGAGGGGCGAGGCCGAGCTGGCGGTTCACGAGGCGGTGCGCATCCTGCTGGCGACGGAGGAGGCGCTGCAGGGATGAGGAAGCCGCGCGCTCGGGAGCCGGGTAGGACGTACACGATTTCTGCGACCGACGAGGAGATGGCTGCGATACGGGCCGGCGCGGCGCGGGCTGGAAAGCGGGTATCGACCTGGGCGGTGGAATGCGCGCTGACGGTGGACCCCCTGCCCCGGAAGTCCCGCCGTCTGGTTCTGGACGAGAAACAGCAGCGGTCGCTCGCGCGCTCGATGGAAGCGCATGCGCGGAGCCTGTGCGCCGATCCCGGTGCGCCGGATGCGCTGGCCGACGGTCTGCGCGCTCTGCTGGCGGCGCGGCTGGGGGCGATGGTCCGGCGGGGGCGGCGCGACGAGGCGGTCGCGCTGCTGCGCGGGACATTGGACGAACGGCGCGCGGATATCGTCATCGCCGCCATGATGCCGGAACCGGTGAAGACGGTCGAACCGGAGGAGCGGCCGGAGAAGACGGCGGAGA
>JAJEHI010000109.1 GCA_022823775.1 Defluviicoccus sp.
CGACCGTGCCCTTGCCCATCTTGTTGACGGTGTCCAGGTACTTGATGCCGATATCGGCCGCCGATGACACCTTGGGCGGCCACGAACCGACCATGGTCAGCTTGGCCGGCTCGGCACGGAGTTCGGCGGCGCCGACCGTCATCACGGCAAGAGCCAGCAGACCGGTTCCGGCCGAACCCGCGATACGCCTTGCATATTTCATTGGATTTCCTCCCAGTGACCCGTCCGGCACGTCCTGCCTTGGCAAACCGGGAACCGGCGGATCGTTCTTGCAACCGTTGAAGTCTAGTGCCGCCGCCGAATTCGCGCCAGCAAGCGAAATCCCGGCCGTCGTCTCTCGCGCGGTCGCTTGACGACACCCTCGACCGGTTGTCTTGTAACGCAATGAACGCGGTGCATCGCCCGTCGGAAATCCTGGAGACGCTGGAGCGCATCGGCTTTACGGTCGCCGTGACCGTGCCGGACGGCTGGCTGGGCGAGTTCCTGGTCAGGATCGAGCGGGCGCCGTGGATCGGGCTCGTCCGGGCGACGCACGAGGAGGAGGCGCTCGCGATTTCCTGCGGCGCGCGGCTCGGCGGCGCGCGGACCGCGCTGATCATCCAGAATGTCGGGCTGCTGAGCATGGGGGCGGGCATGGTCTGCCTCGCCCAGCGCTACCGGTTTCCGCTCCTGATCCTTGCGTCCTACCGGGGTACGCCCGCCGATCCCGTCTTCTATCATGTGCCCAAGGGCCGGGCGACCGAGCCCGTGCTTCGCGGCCTCGGACTCGGCTATGCCGTCGCGGACGGCGACCGGCCGATCGGTCCTCAGGTGGAGCAGGCGGCGACCTATGCCGAGGAAGCGTCCTCCCCGTTCGTCCTGCTGCTGGGCCGGGAGGACGTGCAATGGTGACGACGCGCGAAGCCTACTACCGCGCGATGGCCGAAACGCTGCCCCCGGAGACGCTGGTCGTCACCTCTCTCGGCAACGCGTCCTATCTGTGGGCGGCGGTCCGCGACCGGCCCGAGAACTTCTACGTCGAGGACGCGATGGGGCTCGCATTGCCGCTGGCGCTCGGGGTCGCGGTCGCGCGGCCCGACCGCGGGGTGGTCGCGGTCGAGGGCGACGGCGGGCTGCTGATGCATATGGGCGGGTTGATTACCGTCGGCGCGGCGGCGCCCGGGAACCTGACCGTCCTGCTGATCCAGAACGGGGTGCATGCGGCCTCCGGCGGTCAGGCCCTGACCAACGCCGAGCTCGATTTCGCCGCGCTGGGGAAGGCCGCGGGGCTTCGGAA
The DNA here is from genome assembly GCA_022823775.1 of Defluviicoccus sp. Classification (GTDB taxonomy): domain Bacteria; phylum Pseudomonadota; class Alphaproteobacteria; order MPNO01; family MPNO01; genus MPNO01. Next base: position 1,277 of record JAJEHI010000109.1, read on the forward strand.
TTCGCGCAATGTCGAGACGGCGGAGGCCTTCGAACCGGCGCTTGCCGAAGCGCTCCGGGGTCCCGGCCCGACGCTTCTCGCGCTCGCCACCGCGCCCGACCCCGAAGTCGTGGTTCCGCCGGCGGGTTTCGATCCGGTCCAGACCAAGCACCGCTTCCAGGACGCCATCGAGGCGCCCCGCTACGTGCCGACCCTGTTCGGCGGCGGGAGGCTGGAAGAGCGCCGGCGGTAGCCCGGACCGGCATGATCGTCGAGCGCCGCGACACCTGGGAAGAGGTAAGGGCGGCGTTCCGCTGGCGGTTGCCCACCCGCTACAACATCGCCGAGCATGTCTGCGAGCGCCACGTCGGCGCCGCGCGTCCGGCGCTGATCTGCCCCGACCCGGCGGGCGGCGATCCCCGCGAACGGTCGTTCCGCGAGCTCTCCCGGCTATCGAACCGTCTCGCCAACGCGCTCGCGGCCGGCGGCGTCGGGCGCGGCGACCGGGTGGCGATCCTGCTGGGCCAGGGCGTGGAGACCGGGCTCGCCCATCTTGCGGCGTACAAGCTGGGCGCGGTGGCGCTCCCGCTGTTCACGCTGTTCGGCGCCGAGGCGCTCGAACACCGGCTGCGCGATTCCGGCGCGAAGGCGCTGATTACCGACGCGGAAGGCCGGCAGAAGACGGCGGCGCTCGATCTGCCGGATCTCGCCCTGACCGTGGCGGAGGAATTCTGGGAGCTGCTGGAGCGCGCATCCGACCGGTTCGACATCGCGGCGACCGGCCCCGACGACCCGGCCCTGATGATGTACACCTCCGGCACCACCGGGCCGCCCAAGGGCGCGCTGCACGGTCACCGGGTGCTGCCGGGGCACCTGCCCGGCGTTGCGCTGCCGCACGAATTCTTCCCCCGGCCTGGCGATCTGTTCTGGACGCCGGCGGACTGGGCCTGGGCCGGCGGTCTGCTCGACGTGTTGCTGCCGGCCTGGGCGGCGGGCGTCCCCGTTCTGATCCAGCCCCCGGGCAGGTTCGATCCGGAAGAGGCCTTCGCGACGCTCGCCCGGTTCGGGGTGCGCAACGCCTTCCTGCCCCCGACCGCGCTCAAGATGATGCGGCAGGTCTCCCAAACCGCCCGGCGCCCGCCCGGCCTTGCGCTGCGCAGCGTCGGCAGCGGCGGGGAGAGCGTCGGCGAGGAGCTTCTCGGCTGGGGGCGGGAGGTCTTCGGGCTGACGATCAACGAGTTCTACGGCCAGACCGAGTGCAATCTGGTGCTCGGCAATTGCGCCGGGCTGTTTCCGGTCCGGCCCGGGTGGCTCGGGCGCGCGATCCCCGGACACGAGGTCGCGGTGCTCGACGGCGCGGGCCGCGAATTGCCGCCGGGCGAGACCGGCGAGATCGCGGTGCGCCGCCCGGACCCGGTGATGTTCCTCGGCTACTGGCGCAACGAAGAGGCGACGGCGGCGAAGTTCAGCGGCGACTGGCTGCTCACCGGCGACCTCGGGGTCCGGGACGAGGGCGGCGCGTTCCGCTTCGTCGGGCGGGAGGACGACGTGATTTCGTCGGCCGGCTACCGCATCGGCCCCGGCGAGATCGAGGAATGCCTGATGGGCCACAAGGCGGTGGCGATGGCGGCGGCGGTGGGCGCGCCCGATCCGGTGCGCGGCGAGATCGTCAAGGCGTACGTGGTGCTGCGCGAGGGCGAGGTGCCCACGGGCGACCTGGAGGCGGCGCTCCGCGCCCACGTCCGCGAGCGGCTTTCGGCGCACGAATACCCCCGCGCGATCGAGTTCGTCGACGCGCTGCCGATGACCGCCACCGGAAAGATCAGGCGCCGCGACCTGCGCGAGAGGGAACGCGGGAAGGCGGGGCCGATGTAACCGACGCCCGGCCGCCGCATGCACCCCCTCACCCTAACCCTCTCCCCCGCGGGGGGGAGGGGATTCGCCTCCCCTTCTTCCTTACCTTCTCCCCTCCCGCTTTCGGGAGGGGCCGGGGGAGGGTGAGCGCCGGTCCGCCCTACCCCGACTTCCGCAACTCGGCGGGCATTTCAACTAATTTGACGGCTATTCGGCCGGAGAAGTGGCGGATTTCCGGGCTTTGCGTCTCCGGATCCGCGTGTAGTGCCGACCTACCCCCTTGATCGGGATGCGGGCGCGGCGGA
>JAJEHI010000033.1 GCA_022823775.1 Defluviicoccus sp.
CTATCCGCTCGGTGGCCGGGCCTTCGCCCTCCCCCGGCCCCTCCCTCAAGCGGGAGGGGAAAAGGTAAGGAAGAGGGGAGGGCGGCGCCGCGCGGATCCCCCTCTCCCCGCCGGGGAGAGGGTCGGGGTGAGGGGGCGTCCCGGTCGAAAAATGCGTCGGTATCGCGTTTCCCAAGTCTCCGTGCGTCCGCTCCGCGCCACTGCCACGTAATGCCCGGACTCGTTCCGGGCATCCACGTCCATCCGCCGGCCCCGGCGGTCCTGGTCATGCCTCGGGGCGGCAACGCGTGGACGCCCGGAACGAGTCCGGGCATGACGATACGGGGGCGGTGCCCGAGGACGCCGACACCGTCCGACATTGTCCCTACCGCTGCGTCCCTCCGGATCGGCGCCGGGGCGCGAGCGCCGGACCGGACAACCCCGCCCGTCATGGTCGGCGGAGGCCGACCATCCACGAGTTTTTTAAGACGCTGGAAACAAAAACAAAACGTGGATGGTCGGCCTTCGCCGACCATGACGCGAGGAAACGGTTCCATTCGGACCGGATACGCCTCGGCACTTTCCGGAACACCGGTCAATCTCCCACCCGTCAAGTAATCGGGATAAGCCCCCTTCGATGAGCAACTGGATAGAAGGATGACCGGAGACCCTCCCCCGGCCCCTCCCGCGAGCGGGAGGGGAGGAGGCAAGGAGGGATCGGCGAGCGAGTCCCCCTCTCCCCGGCGGGGAGAGGGGCGGGGTGAGGGGGCGACGAACGGGTCGAGGACCGTTCGGCACGCGGGCGTCTCTCTGCTACAAACGTCGCGGGGATTTGCAAGGGGTCTGACGGAACATGGCGGATGGCGGCGGCAAGGGCTACGGCGAGTACGAGCGGCCTCACGAGGATTTGCGGGAGTGGATCGACCGGGCCGAGTCTCTCGGCGAGCTGATGCGGGTCGACGGGGTCGACTGGAACCTCGAGATGGGATCGGTGGCGGAGATGATCTATCACGCCAAGCCGGACAACCCGCCGGCGATCCTGTTCGAGAACATCCCGGGCTTCTCGTCCGACTACCGGGTGCTGTCGGGCGCGACGAATTCGATGAACCGGCTGGCGATGACCCTCGGCTTCGCCAAACCGAAAACTCCGATCGACGTGGTCCAGAGCTACCGCGACAGGCTGAAGGATTTCGAGCCGCTGCCGGCGCGCGAGCTCAATACCGGCCCGGTGATGGAGAATGTCGACCGCGACGGCGCGGTCGATCTCTACAAGTTCCCCGTCCCCCTGCTGCACGAGGAGGACGGCGGGCGCTATATCGGCACCGGCGACCTGGTGACCATCCGCGATCCGGAGGACGGCTGGGTCAATCTCGGCACCTACCGGGTGCAGGTGCATGACAGGAACACGGTCGGGCTCTGGATGTCGCCCGGCAAGCACGGGCGGCTGATCCGCGAGAAGTATTTCGCCAAAGGCGAGCCCTGCCCGGTCGCGATCAGCGTCGGCCAGGACCCGCTGCTGTTCCTGTCGGCCGCGAACGAGGTGGCCTGGGGCACGCCCGAGTTCGCCCATGCCGGCGGCCACCGGGGCGTGCCGTTCGACATCACCAATACCGAGCTCCACGGCCTGCCGATGGCCGCCGCGGCCGAAATCGTGCTCGAGGGCGAGATCATGCCCGACGAGAAGCGCATCGAAGGCCCGTTCGGCGAATGGACCGGCTACTACGCGAGCGCCGAGCGCGAGGACTATGTCGTCAAGGTGCGCCGGGTCTACCACCGCGACCGTCCGATCCATACCATGGCGCGTCCCGGCCGGCCGCCGTCCGACTATTCGTTCTCCAAGTGCACCGTGAAGGCGGCGATGATCTGGGACCAGGTGGAGCGCGCCGGGCTGCCCGGGGTCAAGGGGGTCTGGAGCATGGAGTTCGGCGGCGGGCGCATGTTCAACGTCATCTCCATCGAACAGCGATATCCCGGACATGCGCGCCAGGCGCTGCTGCTCACGGCGGGCGCGCACGCGGCGAACTATCTCGGCCGCTTCGTCGTCGTGGTGGACGACGATATCGATCCGACCAGCGTGCATGACGTGATGTGGGCGATCGCGTCGCGCTGCGATCCCGAACAGGACATCGATACGATTCGCCGCACCTGGTCGGGCCCGCTCGATCCCATGAAACGGCCGGGCGAGAACATGAACAGCCGCGCGCTGATCGACGCCTGCCGGCCGTTCGAATGGATCGACGAGTTTCCCCACGTCGCCGAAGCCAGCCCCGGCGAAAAGGCCCGGATTCGCGAGAAGTTCGGCCATTTGCTGGAGAAACTGTAGGCGGCGATGGCTTCCGGGCCGCTCTCGCTCGGCGTCGATACCGGCGGTACGTTCACCGATATCGTCCAGATCGACGCCGCCGGCGCGGTCACCGTCGACAAGGCGTTCTCGACGCCCGCGCGGCCCGAGGACGGCGCCATCGAGAGCCTTGCCGGCCTCGCCCGCAACACGCAACGTCCGGTCGGCGCGGTGCTCGGAGCGGCCGCGCGTTTCGCGCACGGGACCACGGTTTCGACCAACGCGCTGATCCAGCGGAGCGGCGCCCGGGTGGGGCTGATCGTAACGCGCGGTTTCGAGGACACGCTGGTCATCGGGCGCGGGCCCGTCGGCCGTGTCGGCGGGCTTCCCCATGCGAAGGCGATGGACTTCCTGCACACCGAGCCGCCCCCGCCGCTGGTCACGCGCCGGCTGGTGCGCGGCGTCGGGGAACGGGTCACGGCGGACGGGGAGGTGCTTGCCGCGCTCGACGGGGACGAGGCGGCGGAGGCCGTGCGGGCGCTGGTCGAAGCCGGGGCCGAGAGCCTCGCCGTCTGCCTGCTGTGGTCCTTTCTCCACCCCGATCACGAGGAAGCGGTCAGGGAGATCGCGGCCGGCGTCGCGCCCGGGCTGCCGGTCTTCCTGTCGTCCGAGATCGCGCCCCGGATCGGCGAGTACGAGCGCATGGCGACGACCGCGGTCGCCGCCCATGTCGGGCCCGCGACGACGCGCTATATCGCGAGCCTGCAGGACCGGCTCGCCGAAGACGGGCTTCGATATCCCATCCAGATCATGACCGCCTCCGGCGGAACGACGCTTCCCGACGGCGCCGCGCGGGAGGCGGTCTCGGTCGTGAACTCGGGTCCGGTCGGGGGGCTGGTCGCGGCGCGCCATCTGGGAAGGGCGCTCGGGATCGGGAACGTCATCACGGCCGACATGGGCGGCACGAGCTTCGATGTCGGGCTGATCTCGCGCGGGACGATCGAACGGACCGGCACGCCCTTTCTCGACCAGGGGCTCCCGGTCCTCACGCGCTCCGTCCGCATCGACACGCTCGGCGCGGGCGGGGGCAGCATCGCCGCCAGCGACGGCTTCCGGCTCAGGGTCGGGCCGGAGAGCGCCGGCGCCGATCCCGGTCCGGCGGCCTACGGGCGGGGCGGCGAACGCCCCACCGTGACCGATGCGCTCGTGGTGCTCGGCATCGTCGACCCCGATCGGTTCTTCGGCGGACGCTACCGGCTCGACGCCGGCCTGGCGGAAGCCGCGATCGAGCGCCACGTCGCCCGCCCGCTCGGCCTCGGCATCGCCGATGCCGCCGCCGGGATCGTCGAGGTGGTCAACGGACGCATGTCCGACCTGATCCGCAAGGCGACCATCGAGACCGGAAACGATCCGCGCGATTTCGCGCTCTTCGCCTATGGCGGAGCCTGCGGGGCGCACTGCGCCGACCTCGCCATGCGCCTCGGGATCGGCCGCGCGATCGTTCCCTACGGCGCGGCGGTGTTCTCGGCACTGGGCATCGCGCTTTCCGACATCGTTTACGCGCACACGCTGTCCGCGCCGGTCGGCCTCGACGACGAGGATGCGGCCCGGACGGTCGCACGAGACTCCCTGGCCGCGCTCGCGCGGCGCGCGGAGGCCGATCTCTCGGCGAGCGGTTTCGCGGCCGAAGACGCGGCGATCCGCTACAGCGTCGAAATGCGCTATCGCGGCCAGATGAACGAAGTTTCCCTCGACTTCCCCGAAGGCGGAACGGAACCGGGTCTCGCCGGCCGCCTGCGCCGGGCTTTCGAGTCGCTCTACGAACGGCGTTACGGCGCCAGCGCGGTCAGGGCCGCCGCCGGGCTCGAGATCGTGAGCTTCGGCGTCGAGGCATCGGTGGCGGCCGACGTGCCGGAATTCTCCGAAAGGGCATCCCCGCCGGCGGCTCCCGGACCCGTGCGCAGGCGGCGCATCCACCGCCGGGGCGCCGATCCGCTCGAAGCCGAAATCCACGATTTCGCGACCCTCGGTCCCGCCGCCGCCGTCGCGGGACCCGCGGTGATCGAGCGCGACATGACCACGATCTGGGTGCCGCCGTCGGCATTGGCGCGCGTCGACCGGCTGGGCAATATCGAGATCGCACCGGAGGGCCGAAAATGGGGGTTTGCATCGACAACTTGACGGGCGGCAGGCCCGCGTCGTTTCTTCCGTCATGCGCGGACTTGTTCATTGCTGTCCGGTTTAACTTCGAGACGGGCTCCATGCCGCCGGGCGAGACCATCTCCGCTCCCCCCTTGTCGTCATGCCCGGACTTGTTCCGGGCATCCACGTCGGGCCGCCGCTTTATCCCCTCCCGGCGCGCACCGCGATGCCGCGAGACGTGGATGGCCGGAACAAGTCCGGCCATGACGGTGGGGGATGACAACGGGGGAACCGGCGCGGCAACCGAGCGAAGGCGGGACGCCCGCCCCCGGCTGTCGCCCGAGAGATCCCCCCTCACCCTAACCCTCTCCCCGCCGGGGAGAGGGAACTCGCCTCCCCCTCTTCCCTGCCTTCTCCCCTCCCGCTTGCGGGAGGGGCCGGGGGAGGGTCGGTCGGGCCGGAAAATGCCGCGGACCGGACAGCAGTGGAACAGGCCCGGGCATGACGACAAGGCGGGCGCGGTTCCCATCGCCGATCCGCGTCAGCCGACCGCCCGTCGAGTTATCCATATGAGCGCCCGAAAATGACCGCCAAGGTCGATCCCATCACGTTCGAGGTGCTGAAGCACCGGCTGTGGCAGATCAACGACGAGCAGTCGGCCGCCATCAAGACCATCTCGGCCTCGCCCATCGTGGTCGAGGGAAACGACTTCAACACCGGGCTGTTCACCGCCGGGGGCGAGGTCGTGATCGCCGGCATCGGGTCGGTCGTCCATGTCACGACGATGGGCGATACCGTGCGTTCCATCATCGAAAGGGCGGGCCGCGTCCGGGACGGCGACGTCTTCCTCACCAACGACCCCTTCATGGGCGCGCTGCACCAGAACGACGTGGTGATGGCGAGCCCGGTCTTCGTCGACGGCGAAGTCTTCATGTGGATCGGCAACGTCCTCCACCATCCCGACGTGGGCGGCATCGACGAAGGCAGCTTCTGCATCAACGCGCGGACGATCTACCAGGACCCGCCGCGCTACTTCCTCAAGATCGTCGACGAGGGCGAGCCGTCGCCGGAGGTGGAACATACCTTCGTCACCAATTCCCGCCTGCCGGACATGGTGCTGCTCGACCTCGGCGCGCAGATCGGAGCGATCGACCGCGCCAGGCGGCGGATCGACGAACTTCTCGCCGAACAGGGCGCCGCGACCGTGCGGGCGGTGATGGAGGGCGCGATCGACACGGCGGAGGCCCAGGTCCGGGACGCCATCGCCGATCTCCCGGAGGGGAGCTGGACCGGCAACGCCTGGATGGACGGCGACCGGGTCGGGTCGGACCGGATCCACCGCGTCGCGCTCCGCCTGAGCAAGGAGGGCGAGACCCTCCATTTCGACTTCACCGGCTCCTCGCCGCAGGTCGACGCCGCCGTCAACAGCACCTATCCCGCGACGGTGGGCGGGGCGGCGGTGCCCCTGTTCAGCTTCCTCTGCCAGGGCGACATCGACTGGAACGAGGGGCTGAGGCGCCGCATGCGGGTCACGGCGCCCGAAGGGACCGTGGTCAACGCGCGTTTCCCCGCTCCCGTCTCGATATCGACGGTCGGGTTCCGCTGGCTGGTCACGGTCGCCGCGGCCGAGGCGATCGCCCGCATGTTCGCGTCCTCGGAACGGTTCCGCGACCGGGTCTGCCCGTCCTGGAACTCGTCCAGCAACTGCAACAACGTGTTCGCGACGACGTCCGACGGGCGCCGGGTCGGGGCGCTCCTGTCCGATCACCGGGGCTCCGGCGGCGGGGCGCGCTCGTTCGCGGACGGGTTCGACCACGCCGGCACCATCACCTCCTTCGCCTCCAGCATGGGGAACGTCGAAGGCACCGAATGGAAGCTGCCGGTGCTCTACGTCTATCGCCGTTGCATCCCCGATTCCGGGGGCGCGGGGATGTATCGGGGCGGCCTGACCGCCGAAGTCGCGCTGGTTCCGTACGGGGTCGACGCGCTGATCCTCAAATCCACCAACACCGCCGGAACCGACCAGACCAACGCGCACGGCATCGCCGGCGGTTATCCCGGCGCCGGATCGCAGACCAGCGTGGTCCGCGGCGGGCGTGTCCGCGAGTCGATCCGGTCCGGCGCGCCTCCCTCCTCGCCGGACGAGTTCGGCGGCGAGATCGATCACCTCGCGTCCAAGGACGAAGCCGTGCTCGGGCCCGACGACGCGCTGGTCTTCTACCCCGCCGGCGGCGGCGGTTACGGCGATCCGCTCGACCGCGATCCCGATGCCGTCGCCGCCGATGCCGCGGAGGGTCACGTGACCCGGGACCGGGCGCGGTCGCAATACGGCGTCGTGCTCGCCCCGGACGGAAGCGTGGATCGCGCGGGGACCGGCGCCGTGCGCGATCGAATGCGGCGCGCGCGCGGGGAAGGGGAGGCGGAGGCGGGCTGGACCTGCGGCACGACGATCGCGACCCCCGGCACCCACCGGATCGGGGAACATCTCGATAGCATTGTCGACGAACGGGGCCAGACGCTCCGCTGCGCGCGCTGCGGACACGATCTCGCGGGCGCCGTACTGAGGCGCCGCCGGCCGCTCGGGGCGGCCGGGCCGCTGCGCGCGCTCCGCTGGGGCGGCGACAGCCCCAACTTCGTCCTCGAGGAGGTCGTCTGCCCGGGCTGCGCGACCCTGCACGAGGTCCGCGAGGTCCGGATCGAGGAGAGCGTCCAGGAGGAGGCCACCGCATGAATGGCGCGAAGATCGAGAGCGTCGGGGTTATCGGGCTCGGCAAGATGGGCGGGCAGCTCGCCCGCCATCTGGCCGCTTCCGGATTCGAGACGCGCGGCTACGACGTGCGCGCCGAAGCGATGACGGCGGCCGAGGCGGACGGCGCGGCGGCGACCGGTTCGCCCGCCGAGCTTGCCGCCGCCAGCGATCTCGTAATCGTCGGGGTGGGGTTCGATTCCGAGCTGGAAGCGGCGTTGTTCGGCAATGACGGGGTCATGACATCGCCCAGGCCCGGATCGGTCCTAGCCGTCGCCTCGACCGTCGCGCCCGCGACCATGCTGAAGATCGCCGAGCGGATCGGCGGGAGCGACGTCGCGGTGCTCGATATCCCGATGGCGCGCGGCGAGCAGGCGGCGATCGACGGCAATCTGCTGATATTCGGCGGCGGCGACCGGGAGGTCTTCGACCGCTGCCGGCCGGCCTTCTCCACCTTTTCCGACGCCATCCACTATCTCGGCCCGGTCGGCGCGGGCCAGGTGGGGAAGCTGGTCAACAATTCGATCCTCTGGGCCTGCATTGCGGCCAACGAGGAGGGTTTCACGCTCGCCGAAAAGCTCGGCGTCGAGCCGGGCCCGCTGCGCGACGCGCTGCTCCAGTCGAGCGCCAGCAACTGGGCGCTCGCGACCGAAGCGGTCGAGCGGCCGATGCCGTGGGCGGAAAAGGACATGACCATCGTCCTCAAGGAGGCCGACGCCGCGCGGGTGGCGCTGCCGCTCTGCGGCACCGTCAAGGAGGTGATCAAGTGAGTGAAGATCGCGCGCGGCCAGCCGATGCCGGAGGAGCGCTAGCCCATGCTGCTGATCGACAACGAGACCGTTGCCGCCCTGCTCGACATGCCGTCCTGCATCGAGGCGCAGGAGGCGGCGTTCCGCCAGATACCGGACGGCGGCGCGGCGTTCCGCGGACGGATCGACATGTACGCCCCGTGCGAGCGTCCCGACGGCTATTACCGCTGGGGCACGATGGAGGGCTACAACGACGGCATCCTCGCGATCCGCATGAAGTCCGACGTGATGACATGGCCGCGCGACGAGCGGGGGCGCTGGACCGAGGACAAGTACTGCGTGGAGCCCGGCACCTATTGCGGGCTGATCTTCCTGTGGAGCGCGCTCAACGGCGAGCCCCTCGCCATCGTCAACGACGGGGTCCTCCAGCACATGCGGGTCGGCGGCGGCGCCGGCATCGGGGTCAGGCATCTCTCGCGGCCCGAGTCGTCGGTCGTGGCAATGCTGGGCTCCGGCGGCATGGCGCGGACCTATCTGGAGGCGATCTGCGCCGTGCGCGAGGTTTCCGAGGTGCGCGTCTACAGCCCGACCCGGGCCAACCGTGAGCGCTACGCCGTCGAGATGGCGGAGCGCCTGTCGGTCCCCGTCGAGCCCGCCGACGGCGCGCAAGCCGCGATGGCCGGCGCCGACATCGTGGCGAGCGCGACCGACAGCATGCAGCCCACCTTCGATGCCGTCTGGCTGGAACCCGGAATGCACGTCACCAATCTCGGACCCGACGAGGTGAGTCCGGCGGCGCTCGACCGGTTCGACGTGAAGATCCGCCAGGGCGTACCCGGCATCCGCATGCCGGAGAGCGAGCGCATGCAGCCCGGTATCGGCCACAGCCCGATGGCGGTGCTGGCCGGTACGGAGGACGAACTGAAGCGTCTGCCGCCGCGCCGCGAGCGGGACATCTACCTGGAGGAATTTCCGACCTATTGCGACCTCGCGACCGGGCAGGTGCCGGGGCGGACATCGGCGGAACAGATCACCTTCTACCAGAACACCGGCTTCCAGGGCCTCCAGTTCTCCTCGGTCGGCGGGCTGGTCTACCGCAGGGCGAGGGAGGCGGGACTCGGCCGCGAAATCCCCACCGGGTGGTTTCTCCAGGACATCCGCGACTGAGCCCCTGCACTGGAGCGGCCGGGCGTTTTGTGGGACAGTCCGGCAACCCAAGCAGGAGACCCGCGATGAGCAGAGGGCTCGACACCAAGCCTGAGATGACCAACGCCCGGGCCGACTATTACGGCCGGATCGACGAATACAACATGGCGCCGCTCTGGGAGGTGATACACAAGCTTCTCGCGCGCGAGCCGGTGACCGAGGCGACGCCCTATATCTGGAATTACGACTCGGTGCGCCCGTCGCTGATGGAATCCGCCGACCTGATCTCCACCGAGGAGGCGGAACGCCGTGTGCTGGTGCTCGAAAACCCCACCATGCGCGGCAAGTCCTGCATCACCGAGGCGCTCTACGCCGGGCTCCAGCTGATCATGCCGGGCGAGATCGCCGCCACCCACCGCCACAGCCCGGCGGCGCTTCGCTTCATCGTCGAAGGGAGCCGCGCCTATACCGCGATCGACGGCGAGAAGGCCTATATGGAGCCCGGCGACCTGATCCTGACCCCGTCATGGGTGTGGCACGATCACGGGCATGAGGGAGAGGTGCCGGTCGTCTGGCTCGACGGGCTCGACATCCCGATGGTGCGCTTCATGGGTCCCGTTTTCGCCGAGCCCCATCCAGAGGAGACCCATGCCGAGGGCAACCCGGTCGGCGACAACATGGTCCGTTATGGGGCCAACATGCTGCCCTACGGAGCGCGCCTCCGGGACGAGAAAAACTCGCCGGTCTTCCACTACCCGTTCGCCCGCAGCCGCGAGGTGCTGCTGGATCTCGCGAAATCGCAGGATCTCGACCCCTATCACGGGGTGAAGATGGAGTTCGTCAACCCGGCCAACGGAGGGCCCACGATGCCGACGCTCGGCACCTACATGCAGCTGGTGCCCGAAGGATTCGCGACCGGGACCTACCGTTCGACCGCCGCCTGGGTCTATTCGGTGGCCGAAGGCACCGGGCGGACCACCGTCGGCGAGGAGACGTTCGAGTGGGGCCCGCGCGACACTTTCGTCGTGCCCGCCTGGTATCCGCACAGCCACGAAGCCGACGACGACGCGTTCCTGTTCAGCTTCTCCGACAAGCCGGTCCACGACTTGCTCGGGTGGTTCCGCGAGCAGCGGGGCAACGCCTAGCCCGCGGCATCCTCAATTGGACTTTGCGCCCGGCCTCGGCGGGCCGGGCGTGTGGAGGCGTTCGAGCAGCGCGAGCAGGCTCTTGCGCTCGGCCGCGCTCAGCGCCTCGGCGACGATCCCCTCGTGCCGGTCCGACAGCGCTTTCAATTCGTCGAGCAACGCCGCGCCGTCCGCCGTCAGCCTGAGCGCGTGGGAGCGCCGGTCCTGGGCCGAGGGCTCGCGCCTGACGAGGCCCCGGTCCTCCAGCCGGTCGATTATCTGCACCAGGGTCGACCGGTCGAAGCGGAGCGCCTCCGCGATCGAGCTCTGGCTCACGCCCGGGTTCGCCTCGATCAGCAGGAGCGTGCCGAACTGGGGACCCGAAATGCCGTGTGCGCCCAGCGTGCGGTTGAAATGCTGAAAAACCGCGACATGGGCGCAGCGGAGATGGTAGGCGAGCAGATCCGGCAGGATCCCCATGCGGAGCCCGGCCGCCTTGCCCGAGTCTTTCGCGGCTGCCCTGCCGTCCTTCATGCCGACGCCTTCCAGAACCGAAACCGCCGCAGTTAGACCATATCCGGGCGGTCTCGATCCAGCCCGGCCCGGCGGTCAGACGAGCGGCTCGGTGTTGAACGCCTCGAGATCGGTTTCGAGCGGCGCGAAGGCGCTCCTGAGCTCGGCGTCGATCGCGGCGGCCAGCGCGTCTTCGTCCCAGCCGCCGGGCTCGGCGACGATCCGGGCGGCGGGCCGCGGCTGCGAGAAGAGGAACACCTCGCGCCCGCGCACGCCGAATATCTGCCCCGTCACCCCGGATGCCGCCGGCGCGCAGAGATAGCCGACCAGCGCCGCGACGGGCTCCGCCGGGACCCGCAGCGCGCGCTCCTTGTATGCCGCCTGCTCGTCATTTGCCGGCTTTATCGTTTCCGTCACCCGAGAATGCGCAAAGGGCGCGACGGCGTTGCAGGTCACGCCCGAGCGCGCCATGTCGAGCGCGGCGATCCGCATCAGGCTGGTGAGTCCGCCCTTGGCGCTCGCATAGGAGGCCTGGCCGTAATTGCCGATATAGGCGGCCGAGGAGACGATGTTGACGATCCGGCCCCAATCGTAACGCCCGCTGCCGCCCCTTCCGGCCTTCGCCTGATCGCGCATCGCGGGCGTCGCCGCGCTTATCAGGTAATAGGCACCCGAAAGATTGTTGCGGATGACCTCGTCCCAGTCCTCCGCCGCGCCCCGGAAGACGAAGGCGTCGCGGAGGATCGCCGCGTTGTTGACCAGAATGTCGATTCCGCCGAACCGTTCGCGCGCGAGCGACACCGCTTCCCGCGCCGCGGCCGGATCGGCCATGTCGTCGACATAAGGAACGGCATTCTCGCCGAGCGTTTCCGCGAACGACCGCGCGACCGAGGGGTCGCCGTCGCGCCCGTCGATCGCGCAGCCCATGTCGGCGACCACGACCGAGGCGCCGCGTTCCGCCAGCAGCGTCGATATCGCCGCGCCGATCCCGCGCGCGCCGCCGGTCACGATGGCGACCCGTCCGGCGAGCGTGGTCATCGCGCGCCGCCGTTCCAGACCCGATCGGCAATTTCGACGACGAGCGCGAGCTTGGCGCGCTGGTCGTCCGGCGTCACCGGATTGCCGATCACCGCGCTCGAGAACCCGCATTGCGGGCTGACGGCAAGCCGGTCCAGCGGAACGTAGCGGCTCGCTTCCGCGATGCGCGCTTCCACCGCGGCGGGATCTTCCAGCAAAGGCAGCTTGGAGCTGATCAGGCCGAGAACGACCCCCTTGTCCTCCGGCATCGCCGCCAGAGGCGAGAAACCGCCGGCCCGATCGGTGTCGTATTCGAGACAGAAATGATCCACGTCGAGCCGCTGGAACAGCTTCTCCGCGACCGCGTCGTAGCCGCCGCGCGACAGCCAGGTGCCCTTGAGATTGCCGCGGCAGATGTGGAATCCGATCGTCATTTCCGGAGGCCGGCCGGCGACCGCGTCGTTGGTGAGCGCGATATAGGCATCGACCAGCGATTCCGCGTCCTCGCCCCGGGCGGCAAGCTGGCTTCGCAGCGACTCGTCGCACAGCATCGCGAACGGCACGTCGTCGAGTTGCACGTAACGCGCGCCGCGCGCGGCCAGATCCGCGATGTCCTCGCGATAGGCGCGCGCGAGGTCGTCGAACAGCGCCTCGCGGTCGGGGTAGACATTTTTCGGCGGATCCTCGGCGCCGCCGAGGAAATGCATCGTCGCCGGGGACGGCAGGGTCGACTTCACCGCCTTCGCCGTGAGAGTGCTGAGGAAATCGTACTCTTCCCCGGAATTGGCTTTCACCCGCTTGAGTTCGCCGACCGGGCGCGGGGCGACGAATTCGTGCGAAGTCCCGTCATCTTCGTAGAAGCGGAAGGAGGACGGCGCGAATTCGAGCCCCTCCACCGAGTCCACGAAATGCGAAATATAGGTGGTGCGCCGGAACTCGCCGTCTGTGACCGCCTCGAAACCGATCTCTTCCTGCATCGCGACGGCATCGCGGATGCAGCCCTCCTGGATCGCGCGGAACCCGTCGGCGTCGATCTCGCCCTTGTTCAGGCGGCGGAACCCGTTGCGCAGCGCGTCGGGCCGCAACAGGCTGCCGATATGTTCCGCGCGAAACGGCGGGGTTCCGTCAAGCGGCATCGCGTTCCGCGCTAATCAGCCGTTGCATCAATTTCCGTGCCTGGATCGTCGGCCGATCGGCATTGACGTCGATCGACGGAGCGTCCGGATAAGCCGCGATCGAACGCTGCTGCGCCTCGACCATCTCGACGTCTTCGAGGAACACCTCGCGGATCGAGGCCATGGTCTCGGTGATCTCCGGGTCGTCGATCGCGAAGTCGCGCGACGAGACCCAGAAATGATGACAGGTCGTTTCGGTCTCGGGGGTGATTCCGTGCGTGTTGAAAACATTGAAGGCCCGGCTCCGGTCGCCCTCGAAGACGCCGCTGCCGCTCGGGGCCACGCCGGTGTCGAAGGTGATCAGACCGGCGCGCGGGCGGTAGGTCCACGTCACCCAGACGTCGCCGGTGTCTTTCACCGGAGTCGCCTTCGCGAACAGCGGCGGCGGGTCGGAGTCGCGCATCCGGCGCCCGTTATGCAGCAATTCCCCGTCGCGCTCGACCCTGGGGCTGTGGCGCAGGGAACCGGCATTTCCCAGACTGTCCGGATGGACGAAGCTCGAATGCGTATTGTCGAGCTGAATGTCGATCAGCGCCTGGTAGTTGCATTTGACGTGGAACCGGTCGCCGACCGCGGCCCAGTCCGGCGAATCGTGCCAGTAGATGTCCGGGATGAGATCGGGATCGGCGCGTTCGGCGTCGCCCATCCAGATCCAGACCCAGCGGTTCTTCTCCACCAGCGGGTATCCCCGCACTTCGGCGCCCGGCGGGACGCGGCTCTGGCTCGGCACCGCGACGCATTTCCCGGTTTCATCGAATTCCAGCCCGTGATAACCGCAGCGGATCCTGTCGCCGACGACCTTTCCCGCCGAAAGCGGCGCATGGCGGTGACAGCAGCGATCCTCCATGGCGACGGCGGTGCCGGATTCGGTGCGCCAAAGCACGACCGGCCGGCCGAGAAGGGTGCGCGACACCGGCTCGCGCGCGATCTCACGGCCCCAAGCGGCGACATACCAAGCGTGATTCAAGTACATCGTAAGACTCGCCGGATTTCCCTCTCCGCCATGGTGCCGGTGCCGCCGCGTGGAGGCAAGCCTTGATTGTTTCGGAACGGACAGGCTAAATGTTTGATTCGACGATAGGAATCAACCGTGCGGGGGATACCATGGATGCTGACGCGACTGCGGAGGAGCTCCGGTTTCGGCCTGCCGCCGCCCGGCGCGGAGCGGGCGCGGCGGCGCTGAAGAAGGAGCTGATCGAGCGGGGCGTCCGGTTCCTGCTGCCGAGCTATTCCGACATGCACGGCGCCTCGAAAGCCAAGATGGTGCCGATCTCCCATTTCGACCGGATGATGGAGGGCTCCGAATTGTTCACGGGCGCCGCGCTCGACGGCGTGCCGCAGGAGGTCCACGAGGAAGAGGTCGCCGCCCATCCCGACCCCGACTCCTGCATGATCCTGCCCTGGCAGCCCGACATCGCGTGGTTCGCGTCCAATCTCCGTTGCCGCGGCGCGCCGTTCGAAGCGTGCAGCCGCAACATTCTCGGCCGGGTTCGGGCCCGCGCGGCGGAGATGGGCTACGGCATGAATCTCGGGACCGAGATCGAGTTCTTCGTCTTCCGCGAGCCCGAGGACGACGGCCTCGCCACGGTCAGCGGCAAGCCGCATCTCAACAAGCCGGCCTACGACGTCTCGCGCCTCCTCGACAATTTCCACTGGATCGGCGACCTGGTCGACGCGATGAACGGGCTCGGCTGGGGCGTCTATTCGTTCGACCACGAGGACGCGATCGGCCAGTTCGAGATCGACTTCGACTATGCCGACGCGCTGACGATGGCGGACCGCTTCGTCTTCTTCCGCCGGCTCGCCGACGAAATGGCGCGGCGCCACGGCTGCTTCGCGAGCTTCATGCCCAAGCCGATGTCGAATTACTCGGGCAGCGGATCCCACTACAACATGTCGCTTTACGACATTGCCGACGGACGCAACCTGTTCGGCGATGCGGCCGATCCGCGCGGCAACGGCATGTCCGAGCTCGGCTACCGGTTCATCGCCGGGCTGCTCCGCCACTTGCCGGCGATCGTCGCGGTGACGGCGCCGAGCGTGAACAGCTACAAGCGGCTGATAATCCAGGGCAGCATGTCGGGCTACACCTGGGCGCCGGTGTTCCGCTGCTACGGCGGCAACAACCGGACCAACTCGCTGCGCATCCCGCTCGCCGGCGACCGCATCGAGCTCCGCGCGACGGATCCGATGTGCAACCCCTATCTCGGAGCGGCGATGGTTCTCGCCGCCGGGCTGGAAGGGGTCGAGGAGGCGCTCGATCCGGGCGAACCCCGGGCCGGCAACCTGTACAGGAAAACGCCCGACGAGCTCGCGGCCGAAGGCATAGAGATGCTGCCCCGCACCCTCGCCGACGCGCTCGACGCGTTCGAGGCCGACCCGCTGTCGAGGACCGTTTTCGGGCCGGACATGTACGAGGCCTGGCTCTCCTACAAGCGCCAGGAGTGGCTCGATTACATGAACCATGTCTCCGACTGGGAGACCGACCGCTACCTCCGCTTCTACTGACCCGCGTCCCGCGACATGACGGAAACCGGCGGGGAGTCGATCCCGGGGCGGGTGCAGGCGCCGGTCTACGCGCTCGCCTTCTGCTACGGCAATGTCATGCCGATGGCGGCGGTCGTGGTGCCGCTCTGGGCGCTGGAGCTCACCTCTTCGCCGCTGCTGATCGGTCTCGTGGTCGCGAGCCGCCAGTTCCTCGTCGTGACGCTCTCGATCTACGGCGGCGCGCTGCTCGACCGCGCCGCGCCGCAAAAGGTGATCCTGGCGCTTGCGGCGGTCGCGGCGGCGAGCTTTGCGCTGTTCCCGGCGCTTCCGTTCGTCTGGGCGGCCGTCCTGCTCCAGATGATTTCCGGCTTCGCCGAGACCACCAACTGGATCGGCGCCCAGGCGCTCTTCGGCCGGGTTCTCAAGGGGCGCCCCGTCTATGCCGGCCGCCTGACCGCCGCCGCGCGGACCGGCGGGTTCATCGGCCCCGTCCTCGTCGGGCTGGTCTGGCAGTATTTCGGTCCGACCGGCGCCTTCCTGCTGCTCGCCGGATGGGTCATGGCCGGGGCCGCGGCCGCGCTCTTCCTGTCCCCGGTCGACGCGCCGGGCGAGCCTGCCCCGCGGGGGCGGCGCGCGGCCGGCGTCATGCCCAGGCTGTCCGACTACACCAGCGCCTTCCGCCTGCTCGCTCTGCCGGCGGTCGCGCTGGTCGTCCTCGCGACCCTGATGCGCCAGACCGGAACCGGCATCCAGTCGTCGTTCTACGGCGTCTGGTTGACGGAGATCGGATTCGAGGCCGGCACGATCGGCTTCCTGATCGGCATATCGAGCCTCGCCGCGGCATGCGCCGCGCTTTCGGTCGGCAGGCTTTCGCGCCTGTTCGCGGCCCACTGGCTGTTGATCGTCGCCGTCGTTGCCGCCATCGCGGCGATCGCGATCACCCCGCTGCTCGACACGATGACGCTTCTCGTCGTGGCGATCTGCATTCGCGGCGTGGGACAGGGTCTCAACCTGTCGCTGATGATGACCATCGCCGCGCGGGCGGTGGGCGCCGACCTCCAGGGCCGCGTGGCGGCGCTCCGGATCACCTTCAACCGGCTCGGCGGAGCGCTGGTGCCGCTCGTCATGGGGGCGGTCGCGGAGTTCGCCGGGCTGGAAAACGCCTTCTACGCGATGGGCGCGGTCGGGATCGTCGCGGTCGCCGCGCTCAGCGTCTGGATCGCGCGGTCGTCCAGCTTCGCGCCCAGGCGCTGAGTCTCGGCCAGGCGATCTCGACCCCGACGGTGGAACAGATCAGGACGGCCGCCGCGATCTGAAGCGTCGACAGGAGCGAGCCCAGGAAGGCGATGGCGAGGGCGGCGGCGATCACCGGCTTGAGAAAGAAGAGATAGGCGCCCCGCGTCATGTCGGGCAGGGCAGCGAGCCCGCCGATCCAGACGAACTGCGTGATCGTCGTGTTGAAGAGCGCCATGGCGACGATCGCCGCGACGCTGCCCCGGGGCAGGGCGGCGATCGCCGCCGGGTCGACCCAGCGCCCCCAGAACGCGCCCACCGCGAGCCAGGCGCCGATGCCGCCCAGCGCCATGGTGATCGCCGTGACGCGGAGCGCGCCGTATTCCACCGCGAGCGGTCGCATCGAGACCACATAGGCCGCGGCGCCCGCGGCGGAGATCGTGACCAGCAGGATGCCGAACAAATTGTGCCGGGCGCCCGCGAGCTCGGCGAGGTAGCCGTCGGTGAGCAGCGCGGCGACGCCCAGCATCGCCAGCACGCCGGTCGCCATCTGGGCGGGCGATACCCGTTCCCGGTCGACGGCGGCGGCGAGAAGGGCGACGAAGATCGGGATGCTCGTGATCAGGGTCGCCACCTGCGGCACGGTGGCGAAGTCGAGCGACCAGTGGAACGCGATATAGGGGAAGGCGACGCCGAGAAGGGCGATGCCGAGCAGGCGCCAGCCGTCGCGGCGCAGCGGCGTCAGCAGGTCGCGGCTCGCCGGAAAGCAGAGCGCCAGCAGGACCAGCCCGATCCCGCCCAGCCCGAACCGCCACACCGCCGCCTCCGGACCCGGAAGCGCGGTCAGCACGGCGACGAACTCGCTCGAGGCATGGCCGAACACGCCGAGCAGGACGGCGGCGTAGGCGACCGCCGTGGAGCGGTGCCAGTTCAGCACGGGGGGACGCGGTTCGCGGCGGACATGGCGTCGCGATGTTGCGCGGATCGGGGCCGCGCCGCAAACCGCGCGGCGGCGCGGATTGAACCGCCGGTTCTCCTATGCGAGGCTGCGGCGCGCCGGAGGACCGGGATGGGGGAAGTGCCATGAAATACTGCCGCTACAACGACAACAGGATCGGCGTCGTCCGCGACGACAAGGTGCACGACGTCACATCCGTCGTCGACGCGCTGCCGGCGCATCGTTACCCGTTCCCCATCGGCGACGCGCTGGTCGCCAACCTCGACTCGCTGCGGGGCGAGATGGAGCGCCTCGCCGACGCGGCGGACGGCGTGCCGGTTTCCTCCGTCGCGTTCCTGAGCCCGGTGGCCAACCCGACCAAGGTCATCGGCGTTCCGGTCAACTACCAGGCCCATGCCGACGAGGCCAAGGCCGACGCCGAGGTCAGCGTCGCCGCGAGGCGCGGCGGAATCGAGGAGCAGGGGCTGTTCCTCAAGGCGAACAGCGCGCTGGTGGGGCCTTCGGAGGGCGTCGCGGTACGCTTTCCCGACCGCCGCACCGACCACGAGGCGGAGCTCGGGATCGTCATCGGAAAGACCGCCTGCGATGTCACCTACGACGACGCGCTCGACTACGTCGCGGGCTACGCCATCGCGCTCGACATGGTGGTTCGCGGGACCGAGGACCGGAGCATGCGCAAGTCGGTCGACACCTATGCGGTGCTCGGCCCCTGGCTGACCACCGCGGACGAGATTCCCAACCCCGACTCGATGGCCTTCGAGCTGACGGTCAACGGCGAGACCCGCCAGAAGTCCAACACCGAGCTGATGATCATGGACTGCCGCCGCCAGATCGAATGGGCGTCGAGCTTCTACACCCTGCACCCCGGCGACATCATCATGTCCGGCACCTGCGAGGGCGTCAGCCGCGTCCTCCCGGGCGACACCATGCATCTCGAATTCGCCGGCCTCGGCGAGATGGACGTCCCCATCCGGGCGCACGGTTAAAGCATTTTTCGACCGGTCACGTTCGCGGCCGGCCGTCGTCCGAAAGGCCCCTCACCCCCGCCCTCTCCCCGTGGGGGGGAGGGGGGCTCGCTCGCCGGCTCCTCGTCATCTTCTCCCCTCCCGCTTGCGGGAGGGGCTGGGGGAGGGTAGCGGCCGACGGGTCGGAAAATGCCGCAGCCCAAGCGTCCCTCGATACGGCGCTGGCGCGCCTACTCGGGATGAGGAGATTCCTTTGCTTCTCCCAGCCTCACCCCCACCCTGAGTAGCGGCGAAGCCCGCGTATCGAAGGGCGATCCGCCCCGCCCGATCACGCCGCGACGGCGTCGCGGTGGGGCGCCAGCTCCGCGAGGTGCGCGATGAAGCCGGCCGCGTTGTCGTGCAGGATCGCCTGGCGTTCGCCGTCGTCGATCCGGGCGTCCGCCAGCGCCTTGTTGGTCCAGTCGCAGCCGAACCCCGTCCCGTCGGTGCCGTAAACGATCTTCTCCGCTCCGAAAGCGGCGACGCCGATTTCTATCGCGCGCGCGCCGAAGGAGTTGCAGTCGACGAACACGTTGGGCTTGCTGAACCGGGTGGACGGCATCGGCTCGTCCGGCGTGTCGAGGATATTGCGGTGGTCCAGCCGCTCCAGCTCGAAGGCGATATTGCCGCCGAGATTGTGGAGCATGACCGCGGCATCGGGGTAGTCGTCCAGGATGTCGGTGCAGGAGAAGGTCATCATGTTGGCCGACAGGCTCGCCTGCATGTCGAGCGTGCCGAGCCTGGCGTTCATGTTGTCGGCATCCGCCGGAACCCGGGGCCATTTGTCGCCCGGCCGCGGACCCCAGTGGACGAAGACGACCGCGCGGTGCCGGTTCGCGGCTTCCAGCAGCGGCCGGTATCGCTCGGCGGCCGCATAGTCGAGGAAGCCGTTCCCGGGTATCTGCATCCCGATCGTGCCGGGCAGGCCCATCGCGCGGTCGAACTCGGCCACCGCCACGTCCAGGTCCGCGAGCGGCAGCGAGGCGAAGGCGACGAAGCGCCCCGGATGGGCGGCGCAGATCGCGCTGACGCTGTCGTTGTAGATCCGCGTCAGCGGCAGCGATTCCTCGACCGGCAGGCGCTCGATCCACTGGAACATGCCGAACAGCGAGAGCGCGGCGGTCGAGACGCCGTGCTCGTCCATGTCGGCGAGCCGCCGGTCGAGATCGTCGAACGCCTCTTCCATCGCCATGTCGCCATGGCGCATCCGCAGCACTTCGGCGCCGTCCCCGGCGGCGGCGACATGGGGCGGTCCGGCGCGGTCGCGCAGCGCGTCGATCAGCGCCGGCGGCCGCCAGTGGGAATGCATGTCTATGGTCATGGGGGTCTCCTTTCGCGAGCCCGGATCAGGCGGCGACGCCCGGCGGCAGCTCTTCCCTCTCGCCGAGCTGTTCGATCCGCCAGGTCGCGGTCGTGCATGCCCAGCGCAGGCGGCACATCTCTTCCGCCACCGCCTCCGCGCGGGCTTCCAGCTCCGGCGTCTCGAGGTACTTGGAGGCAAGGTCGAGCTGGCGCGAGGAGTGTTCCAGGTCCGCCATCTCGTGCTCGGCGAAGAACATCGCCTCCCGGTCCGTCCGCGCGATGCC
Organism: Defluviicoccus sp.; assembly: GCA_022823775.1. Lineage (GTDB taxonomy): Bacteria > Pseudomonadota > Alphaproteobacteria > MPNO01 > MPNO01 > MPNO01. Next base: position 20,141 of record JAJEHI010000033.1, read on the forward strand.
GTAATGGGTCTCCAGCGCCGGCAGCACGATCTCGCTGTTGAGGGCCGGCATCTGCCCCTCCTGGGTGAAGGCCATGGCCAGCATCACGCCGACCGGCTCCACCCGCGCGGTGTTGAGATAGTAGAGCGCGCGGCCCCACCAGGCGGCCGGCATGTCGACGCCCAGCACCTCGTCCTTGGTCATGCCGGCGGCGGCGCAGAAGGTGTAGATCATCTCCATGTGGTCGTGCGCGCCATGGTCGGTGTGGCCGCCGATCAGACCCTCTTCCTCGGCCATGTTCTCGACCAGCATCTTGCGCACGTCGCCCGGCGCCTTGGCATAGACGAGCCCGAAGGCCTCCAGCCCGTGCCGGACGTATTTCGCGTGCTGCGCCATGTAGACGCCGAGTACGCGCAGGTTGAGTTCCCCCTTCGCCAGCGCCCGGAACATCGGGTGTCGCTTGGTGTGCCACCTGTCGCGGATCGCGACGATCCGCTCGCCGATGTCCGAGACTCCGGCCGCGCCCTCGGGTGCCATGGTCGTCCCCCGTATCGAGATTGGGGCGCCATCGTGGCAGCACTTGGACGGGCTTGCAATTGGGCGGTTATGCTGCCGCCGGACGGTTCGGGGGACAGGGGACAATGGTCGACGCGGCGGTCGAGGCGGGCGGGATCGGAAAGCCCGTTCTGAGGAAGGAAGACCTGAGGCTGCTGCGCGGGCAGGGCCGCTATACCGACGATATCCGCCTGGAGGGACAGGTCTACGCCGTCATGCTGCGCTCGCCGCACGCGCACGCCCGCATCGCCGGGATCGATACCGCGGCGGCGAAAGCGGCACCCGGCGCGGTCGACGTGCTCACCGCGGACGATCTCGCGGCAGACGGGATCGGAACCGTCCCGAGCTACTCCATGATCGCCGGGCTCGTCGATCTCGTCCTCGAGAACGCGGACGGCTCGCCCAGACGCGGCACGCAGCTGCCCGTGATCGCGGACGGCCGGGTTCGCTTCGCCGGCGACATCGTCGCGGCCGCCATCGC
>JAJEHI010000079.1 GCA_022823775.1 Defluviicoccus sp.
CTGCCCTGTCGGCCGGACAGCGCCGCGCAGGCCATGACGGTGGTGAGAAATGCGGGCTAGCGCAAGGCCGTTGGCGCGTCAGGCGGCGGGCTGGATTCCGCCGCGCGGCGCTATTCCAGAATCGTGTCGAGCTTCCTCAAATGAGCCGCGAGCCGTTCCCGCACCGCGCGCGCCGCTTCGGGCGTCCAGTCGCGAAACCCCCCGCCCGCGTCCATGCCCAGCCGCCCGCTCTCCACGAGGGATTCGAGATAGGGCGACGGGCCGGGCCGCGTCTCCAGATCGGAGAGGACCGCCGCGTGGATATCGCGGGTCAGGTCGGTGCCCACCAGGTCGGCGTTCTCCAGCGGACCGAGCACCGCGAGCCGCCGGCCGAAGCTTTCCTTGACGACGGTGTCGACGGTCTCGGCATCGCAAATGCCGTTTTCCACGAGGCCGATCGCCTCGCGCCAGAGCGCGTGCTGCAGGCGGTTGCCGATAAAGCCCGGCACGTCCTTTTCCACCCGCACCGGGCGCTTCCCGATCCGTTCCAGCACCGCCATCGTCGCCTCGACCGCGGCTTCCGAAGTCCATTCGGTGCGGACGACCTCGACCAGCGGGACCATGTGCGGCGGATTCCACCAATGGGTTCCGACGATGCGCTCCCGGGATGCCAGACCGGCGGCAATGCCCGTGATCGGCAGCACCGAGGTGTTGGAGGCGAGGATGCAATCCTCGGGCGCCGCGGCTTCCATTTCGAGAAAGACCGAGCGCTTGAGGTCGAGCTTTTCCGGCACGGCTTCGACGACCAGGTCCGCGTCCGCGACCGCGTCGGCCAGGCCAGGGCATGCCGCGATGCGATCGAGGGCCTCGTCGATGGCGGCGCGCCCGCAACCGATTGCCTCCATGCTCGCCGCCACCCGGTCCGTCAGCTCGTCGAGCGCTCGCGGCGCCGGGTCGTGGACGCGAACCGTCAACCCGGCGCGCGCGAATACGAGCGCGATCCCGTGCCCCATCAGCCCGGCGCCGACGACTCCTATGGTCGCGATCATCGGCCCTATCCCGCCGTGTAGCCGCCGTCCGCGTACAGGATGTGCCCGGTGTAAAAGTCCGACGCCCGCGACGCGAGGAACAGCAGCGGGCCGGCCAGATCCTCGGGCTCGCCGAGGCGGCCCTTGGGAAGGCGGGTCAGGAATCCCTCCCTGACCTTCGTCGACTCCGGCGTCTCCTCGAACATCCATTCCGTCAGGGGCGAGCGGAACACTGTCGGCGCGATCGCGTTGACCGTGATCCCCGTGGGGCCCAGCTCGCAGCCGAGCGCCTTCACGATCCCGTCCACCGCCGCCTTGGACGCGCAATAGGCGGTATAGCCCGCGGGATGGCCGAGCAACCCGCGCGCCGAGGACACCAGGACGATCTTGCCGCCGTCCCCCTGCGCCTTCATCCGGTGCGTCGCCGCCCGGGCCAGCAGCCAGGATTGGGTGACGTTGGCGTCCATGACCTCGGCGAACGTGTCGGGGGCCATGTCCTCGATCTTCGCCACCCGGTTGACGCCGGAAGCGACGACCAGGATGTCGAGACGGCCGTGGGCCTCTACGGCGCTTTCGACGAAGCTGTCGGCTGCCCGTTCGGACTCGGGGCGCGCGTTTACCGTGGCGACGGCCGCTCCGAGCTCCCGGCATTCGCCCGCTACCGCGTCCAGCGCTTCGGCGTTGCCGCCGGTCAGCGTCAGCAGACATCCGGCTTCGGCCAGGGTCCGCGCGGCGACCGCGCCGAACGCGCCCGACGCGCCCGCGATCAGCGCGGACTTGCCGGCGACGTCGAAAATTTCCGACGGTTTCATGTCGCCGAGTCCGGATACGGGATCACAACCAGCAACGTGCAGACGTGGTTGGACCGGTTTTCGATCTTGCGCACTTCGTCCGGCGCGATGGTGCACGAATCGTAGCGCCGCAGGACGGTCTCCCCGCCGCCCACGGTCAGGGTCGCCTCGCCGTCGAGCACGACATAGACCTTTTCGAAGGGCGTCGCGTCCGGCCCGGCGCCCCCGCCCGGAAGATAGTGAGAAAGGCCGACCCACTGATTGGCCGGACCGCCCTCCTCGAAACCCTGGAGCCGAAGCCCGACCACGTCCCAGTGGTTGGGCGCTTCGTAGGGTTCCGCGTCCTCGAACCGCTTGACCAGCATCACGGCGCCTCCCCGGTTTCGATCCGGTAGCCGCCGGAACGGTCGACCATGGCGACCAGCCGGACGATGCAGCCGTCGCCCTCCTTCCAGCGCCACGGGAAGGCCGCGAAGGTGACGCGCATGCCGGTGACTTTGTCGATCTCCCCGCCGACATTCTCGATGCCGCAGATGCCTCGCGAGAGGATCGCGCGGTGGCACGGTTCCCACTCCGGGAAGTCGTCGAGCACCTTGCGTCCGGTTTCCTCCTCGTACCGGCGCACCACATGGGGCATCAGCCCGTGCGGCCAGCCCGGCCCGTGCGGCGCGATGGCGGTTCCCAGCGGATGGTCGAGCGCCTGGGTGTCGGTGCCGACCATCTTGACCTTTCTCTCGGCGAACCACTCGCCGGCCTCCTTGTAGAAGCCGGGGGAGTAGGCGTAGTAGGTCTGATTGTCGCCGTAATGCCGGTGCCAGCCGGTGTTGACGATGACGATGTCGCCCTCGCGGATCTCCGGTCTCGCGGCTTCCAGATCCGCCGCCGTAATCACTTCCCAGCGGTCCTTGGGGATCGACACCACGACGCCCGTGCCGAAGAAGTGGGGCAGCGGCACCTCGTCCATGAACGCGGTCCCTTCGACGACATGGCCGGGGGCGTCGATATGGGTTCCGGAATGCATCACGGTGGTGATGCGCTGGGTCAGCACGCCGGACTTGGCCATCGAGTGCAGGCGCTCGATCTTGACGTCCTCGAAATAGGGCCAGCAGGGCTGCCCCAGCCCCCAGCGGTGGCTCAGATCGTAGAACTCGAGCCCCATGTCGTTGTCGAGGTTTTCCTGATAGTCGGCCCCGCGGATGTTGACCGTCATGCGGCAGTCCCCCTGTCGATGTCATGTCGTACTGTATTGCAATACAAATGTACCGTATAATGGGACAATAGAGACGTTCAGCCATTCGGTCAACGGGTATAGCGATGGAATATCAAGGCATTCAGGTTCTCTCCCGCGCCGCCGACATCCTGCGCGCGCTCAAGGCGGACAACCGGGGGCTGAGCCTCGGCCGCATCGCCGAGAGGGTCGGCCTGCCCCGTTCCACCGTTCAGCGCATCGTCAACGGGCTGGTCGCCGAGAAGCTCGCGATGCCGAACACGGTGTCCGGCGGCTATCAGCTGGGGCCGGAGATCCTCGCTCTCGCCCAGGCTGCCCGTCGGGATGTCTCGGGCACGTTGCGCCCGGCGATAGAGGCGCTTTCGCGCGATACCGGGGAGACGGTCGACCTGTCGGTGCTGCGAAACGACGGCATGGTCTTCGTCGATCAGGTCGTCGGAACGCAGCGCTTGAGGACGGTCTCCGCGATCGGCGAGACCTTTCCGCTGACGGTCACGGCGAACGGAAAGGCGGCGTTGGCCTGGCTCGACGACGGCGAGGTGGCGCGCATCGCCGCGGATGAGAGCCGGAGGCTCGGAACCGGCAGGGCGCCGCGCGACGTGGCGGCGGAAATCGGGACCGTCCGCGACTCCGGCCGTGCGCTCGATCTGGACGAGCACACGGCGGGAATATCCGCCGCGGGCGTCGCCTTCAGAGTACGCGGAGCCGTCTACGCGATCTCGATCCCCGCCCCGTCGCAACGCTTTCGGAGCACGCGAGACGCTCTGCTGGAGAAGCTGCTTGAGCTAAAGGCGGAGGTCGCCCGGGTGCTGCCCGAAGCGGAATTGCAGCGGCGGACGGACGAGGCGGTTCCAACCGAAACGGACCCGCTCTAACCGTCCCCCGCGGCCTCGACGACGAGGGTGGTTCCGTCCACGTCGACGACGGCGATGCGCGTATCCTTGGCCAGCTCCGTGCCTTCCGGCCGTACCGTGAACCGCCACACCGTGTCGCCCACGCGCATCCTTCCGCGCCCGCCCTCGGTCGCCGCGTCCAGCGTGTATTGCGTCCCGATCAGGTTTCGGCCGCGCCGGTTGAGGGTCGGATGGTCGGTCGGACCCTGGCGGGCGGACACGATCCGGCGCCCTACGAAGATCGCCACCACCGACAGGACGGCGAACAGGATGACCTGGATCTCCCAGCTCATCGAGGGGATGGCGGCAAGCAGGAGGCCCGTGACGACCGCCGCGATTCCGAGCCAGAGGAAGATGACGCCCGGCACCAGCACCTCGATGAGCATCACCGCGACGCCGAAGGCCAGCCAGTGCCAGAACGAGATGCTCTCCGGGAATTCGATCATCGCGCGTCCTCCCGGGGCGCCGCGTCAGTTGCCGCCCGATTGCGGCACCGACCCGCTCCGGGAACCGCCCCCGTCGTCGTCGCCGAAAGCCTGCCTGGCGATCTCGGTGAGCCCGGCGACGGCGCCGATCACCCCCGAGGCCTCTAGCGGCATCAGCACGACCTTCTGGTTGCGCGCCTTGCCGATGGTCTCCAGCGCGCCGACATATTTCTGGGCGACGAAGTAGTTGACCGCCTGGATGTTCCCGTCGCCGATCGCCTTGGAGACCATCTCCGTCGCCTTGGCCTCGGCCTCCGCTTCGCGTTCGCGCGCCTCGGCATCGCGGAACGCCGCTTCCCGGCGGCCCTCGGCGTCGAGGATCTGGGCCTGTTTCTCGCCCTCCGCGCGCAGGATCTCGGACTGACGGACGCCCTCGGCCTCGAGGATGGCCGCGCGTTTCTCCCGTTCGGCTTTCATCTGGCGGGCCATGGCGTCGACCAGCTCGGTCGGCGGTGTGATGTCCTTGATCTCGATGCGGGTGATCTTGACGCCCCAGGGCGAGGTCGCCTCGTCGACGACCCGCAGCAGGTCGGCGTTGATCTTGTCGCGCTGGGACAGCAGCTCGTCGAGATCCATCGATCCCATGACGGTCCGGATGTTCGTCATGGTGAGGTTGAGAATGGAAATTTCGAGACGCCGCACCTCGTAGGATGCCTTGACCGGGTCGAGCACCTGGAAGAACACGACTCCGTCCACCCTGACCATCGCGTTGTCGCGCGTGATGATCTCCTGCGAGGGGACGTCCGTGACCTGCTCCATGACGTTCTGCCGCTGGCCGATCCGGTCCACCAGCGGGACGATCAAGTGCAGCCCGGGTGTCAGCGTCCGGGTATAGCGGCCGAACCGTTCGACCGTGAACTCGAAGCCCTGCGGCACCGTCTTCACGCCCATGAAGACCAGCGCGACCGCGAGCACGAGAACGACCGCGACGAAGATCGAAAACGGATCGAGCATATGGAAACTTCCCCGGTTGGCGGCCCGATCGATTTCCGGCCGTCCGCATCTCGTTACGGAGGATATTGGTTCGAACCGGCGCCCGAACAATACGGCACGCCACGGACGTTCGCTTGCCCGGTTCGGCTAACCCCCTTCCCATTCCGCCCGGAGCGCGGCCCGGTCGATCTTTCCGCTGACGTTCTTGGGCAGGCTTTCGCGGACGAAGATCTCGCGCGGCCGCTTGAAGTCCGGCAGCAACTTTCCGCAGTGGCGCTCCAGCTCCAGGGAGGACAGGCGTGCGCCCGGGCGGGCGGCGACATAGGCCACCACCGCCTCGCCGTATATCGGATCGGGCACGCCTATCGTCGCCGCCTCCGAGACGTCCGCGTGACGGCTCAGCACGTTGTCGATCTCGAGCGGCGCGATATTGACTCCGCCCCGGATGATCACGTCCTTGGCGCGTCCGGCGATGTGCAGGAACCCGTCCCCGTCGAGATAGCCGAGATCGCCGGTCTTGAACCGGGTCCCGCGGATCGGCACGACCTCTCCGCCTTCCAGCAGATAGGCGGATGCGTTCTGGGCGCCGCCGATCTCGATTTCCCCGATCTCTCCGGGGGCGGCGGGCCCGCCGTCGCCCAGGACGATCCGGAGGTTCTGGTACAGCCCCGGCGGTCCCACGCTGCCGATACGGCGCTTGCCGACATGGTTGCCCGCGACCACGCCGCCCTCGCTCATCCCGTAAAGCTGCATGAGATCGATGCCGTAGGCCCGCTCGAAGCGCTCGTGCTGGGAGACCATCAGCGGCGCCGTCGACGAGCTCATGAAGCGGACGCCCTCGAACCCCTTGCCGGGCGCCGAACCGGTTCCCTCCAGCAGCATGGCGATCACCGTCGGGACGCCGATCGCCATCGTCGGACGGTATTCCGCGATCCAGTCGAAGAACCGGCTGTGCGAGAAATGGCGGGCGAAGACGATGGTGCCGCCCGTCACCAGCATCGGCATCACCGTCAGCATATGGGTCGACGGCCAGCTGAAGGAGCGATATTCGAGCACCCGGTCCGCAGGTCCGAGCTTCCACATGTCGATCGTCTGGTCGGCGATCCAGAAATAGTTGCCGTGATTGTGGATCATCCCTTTCGGCGCCGCCGCGGTGCCGGAGGTAAAGCCGATGACGGCCACCCCGTCCTCGCCGATTTCGGGCAGCGCGGTCGGGGAATGCGTTCCGGCTTCGTCGAACAGCGACTCGAGCGAGACCGCCTCCCGTCCGAGATCGAGGGCGTCGTCGGGACTGCCCCAGACGACGAGCCGGGGATCCAGGCGGCGGGCCATCTCCGGAACGTGCTGCGCATTCACCTCGACATTGATCGTGCAGTAGGCAACGCCGTTCGCCAGGCAGGCGAAGAACAGCGCCAGCTGCTCCAGGCCGTTCTCGCTCAGCACCAGGATACGGTCGCCCGGCCCCAGGCCGCGCGCGGCGAAGTATCCGGCGAACCGCTCGCACAGCCGGAACGTCTCCGCATGGGTCAGGGACCGGCCGTCGTCGGCCGATTGCAGGAACGTCTTGTCGGGACGGGCTTCCGCGTGGCGGCGGAGCAGGGTCGAGACCGGGACGAACCTGGCGGGATCGGGGACCCGGTCGATCATTGCGGAAGCAGGGGGCAGGCCGCCGCCGGCGTCACTCGGCGGTGTCTTTCCCGTCGAGGAGGTGGCCGAACCGCCGCCTCGCGGCCTCCGCCTCTGCCGGGCTCGGCGCGTTCACCTTGGGAAAGTCGTCCTTCCAGTGGAACGGCCGGCAGGCGTCGATCACCGCGCGGCTCATCGAGAGGTCGCCCGAGGCGCGCCGGTCGGGGTGGAGGAGGGGATCGGCGGGCGAGGTCCGCGCGCCGCCGATGATGTCGATCGAGTTCGCCGGATCGCTGCGCGTGAGCAGCGCCCACCAGAGCTCCTCGAGATCGGTCACGTCGATATCGTCGTCCACCACCACGACGTATCGGTTGGCGTAGTTGGCCGCGTGGCAGGTCGCCGCCACATGGCCGGCCTGCTTCGCGTGACCGGGATAGCGCTGCTTGATCGAGACCCCGTTCATGAGCCGCGAGGAGCCGATCTCGTAGCACCAGACTCCGGTCACGTCCGGCACGCCGGCCGAGGCCAGCGCTTCCTTGACCATCGCCGAGCGCAGCACCGCGCGGTAGCGGCCCATCTCGTCCGACCCGCCGCCCATCGGCGGCACGCCGAGAATGATCGGGTCGTTGCGGTGATAGAGGCGCTCGATCTCCAGCACCGGCTCGGGATGCTCGCCGCTCGCGTAGTAGCCGGTCCACTCGCCGAAGGGCCCCTCCATCTTGTCGTGGCCGGCGGTGAGATACCCTTCCACCGCGATCTCGCAATTGGCGGGGAAGGGGAGGCCGGTGAGTTCGCCCCGCACGCATTGCACGGGCTCGCCCCTGATGCCGCCGACGAGGTCGAACTCGCAGGTGCCGGACGGCGCCTCCGTGCAGGCCGCGTAGAACGCCATCGGATCCGAGCCCAGCACCATCACGATCGGGCATTTTTCGCCGCGGGCGAAGTATTTCTCGCGGTGCACGTGGCCGTGCTTGCCGGGCACCATCAGCACCCCGATCGACGACTTGTCGTGCACCATCGCGCGATAGGTGCCGACGTTGAGCCAGCCGTTGTCGGGGTCGCGCGTGACCGTGAGGCAGCCGGTGCCGATATAGCGGCCGCCGTCCTCGACATGCCAGACCGGGGTCGGGAACTTCATCAGGTCGATGTCGTCGCCCGTGAGCACGTTCTCCATCACCGGGCCGTCGTCGACGATCTCGTGCGGGATCGTCTTGCGGTCCTTGACGAAGCCCTCGTAGCAGGCATCCGAGAGCTCGGACTTGGAGAGATCGTCGGGGAAGCCGAGCGTCATGTTGCGCCGCTTCCCCGCGAACACGTTCATGATCACCCGGTAGCCCGGAGGGCAGCCCTCCACGTCGTCGAACAGCACGACGGGTCCGTCGTCCTGCTTGATGACCGCCTCGGCGGCCAGGCCGATATCCTCTTCCCAGGACGCGCCGCGCACGACGCGGAGCTCGCCCAGCCGATCGGCCTCGGCGATCCATTCCCTGAGATCTCCGTAGGGCAGCACGCAGCGCAGATTGCTTCGGTCCATCGTCCCCTCCGTCGCGCCCGTTATAGCCGCTCGCGCCGAAAGTGGACATCGCAGGACGCCTGCGACACACTCGAAATGTCCGGACGGAGGATGCCATGACCCACCCCGGCTTCGACGCATCGCCCTTCATCGACGACCGGCCCGACGAGAAAGTCTTCCGCATTGACAGGCGGGCGTTCCGCGATGCCGCGCTCTACGAGGCGGAGATGGACCTCATCTTCGAGCGCCAGTGGAACTATCTCTGCCACGAGAGCCAGATTCCCGACCACGGCGACTATTTCGCCACTCATATCGGGCGCCAGCCGGTCTATGCGATCCGGCGGAAGGACGGCTCGATCGGCTGCTACATCAACGCCTGCGCCCATCGCGGCGCGCTGCTCACGCCGTTCCAGCAGGGCAACGCGCGGGTGATCACTTGCCGGTTCCACGGCTGGGCCTACGATTCGGACGGGCGCTGCATCAAGATCAAGAATCAGGAGTCGGGCTTCCCCGAGCCCGGTTTCGACCGCGCGCGCTTCAACCTCAAGGCGGTCCCCCAGGCCGAAACCTATCGCGGCTTCGTGTTCGGCTGCCTCGACCGCTCCGCGCCGCCGCTCGATGACCATCTCGGGGAGGCGCGCTACTTCATCGACATGTTCGCCGACCAGGCCCCCGACGGGCTCGAGATCCTGCGCGGTTCCCAGACCTATGTCTGCGACCACAACTGGAAGTACCAGGCCGAGAACGTGACCGACGGCTACCATGTCGGCACGGTCCACCGGAATTTCGCCAACACCATGCTGGCGCGCGAGGCGCGGGACGGCACCGAGGGGCTGCTCAAGACCGAGACCGGGCGGATGAAGGGCAATGTCGCCAACGGCGCGTTCTATCTCGGCGGCGGGCACATCGCGCTCTGGGCCGACCGGGCGAGCCCGGAAGCGGCGCCGCTCGCGCCCGCTACCGAGCGGATCGAGCGCGACTACCCCGACGCGCGCGCCGACTGGATGCTGAGGCGCGGCCGCAACGTTCTGGTGTTCCCCAACATGGTGCTGAACGACCTCGCCTCGACCCATCTCCGGACCCACCGGCCGCTGGGGCCGGAGCGCACCGAGGTGACGATCTGGTGCATCGCGCCCAGGAACGAGCCGAAGGAAGCCCGCTTCGCGCGCTTGCGCAAATTCGAGGACTTTTTCCTCGTGACCGGCCTCGCCACCTCGGACGACGTGATCTCTCTCGATACGGCCCAGGCCGGCTGCCACGGGAGCGAGGCCGGCTGGAACGATTATGCGCGCGGGCTGGAGCAGGCGGTCGACGGGCCGGACGGGATGGCCGACGGGCTGGGCATGAAGCCCGTCACCTCATCGCCGAGCTGGGACCACGAGGCCGAATATGTCGGCTTCTACCGCCACTGGCGGACGCTGCTCGCCAATCACGGCGCGTCGTAGCCCGCCATAAGTCCGTCGACGATCTCCGCCAGGGCGTCCCAGTCGCAGGCGCCGAAGCTGTAGCCGCTCATCACGAAACCGGGGCCGGCATAGAATTTCTCGTACTGGGCGTGGCGGCCGGCGAATTCCGAGCCCAGCAGGTCCCAGGCGAGACGGAGCAGCTTCATGCGCTGCTTCGCGGTCTCGTCCGGGGTCGACCAGTAGGTCTCGAACTTCGCCATGAGCTCCGGGTCTTCGAGGACCGAAGAGTCGGCGGGCATCTGAATCGGTCCGCCGCCCAGCAGCTCGCGCACGGTGTCGCAAATCGCGGCGTGGTTGTTGGAGCACCAGTGAAGCGCCGCGTACATGTAGCGCCGGTTCACCGTCACGAACCCCGGGACCATTTCCTCGCAGGAATGGAGCTGGCCCATCAGCATCCCTTCCAACGCCGCCAGCTTGGCGGCCAGGTCGCCGAGCGTGGTGACGACCGCGGGAATGCCGATCGTCCGGTTGGAGACGCAGATCCGGTGCGCGACGCCGACGATCAGCTTGAGCTTTTCGAGGAACCGGATATTGGCCTGGTGGTTGGCGAGCGAGTGTCCCGGCGTCCGGACGTAGATCTCGCGCGTCATCTCGACATTGTCGTGCAGGAACACGTTCTCCCAGGGGACGTGCACGTCCTCGAACAGCACCGCCGCGTCGGTCTCGTCGAAGCGCCATGTCAGCGGCATGTCGAACTCGGAGGTGACGAATTTCTCGTACGGTTTGCGCGCCCATATCGAAACCCCGGGGGCGTTGAGCGGGACGGCGCAGGTGATCGTCTCGGACTCGTTGCCGGGCGGGACGGGCTGAAGGTTGCCGACCCAGGTGTCGTGGCAGAAGACGGCGGAGGTGCCGATCATCTTGAGCCCGTTGACGGTGACCCCCCGGTCGTCTTCGGCCGTGACCCGGAGCGTCGGCGAGGCGGCTCCCGGTTCCCCGCGCCGCGTTCCCTGCGGGTTTGTGACGGTGTGCGTGGTGAACAGGTCGTCGCGCCGCGCGCGCCTGTAGTAGCGCATCAGGTTGTCACCCGTGCCCGCGCGCAAGTCCTCGAACAGCTCCGGCTGCGTGGCGAGCCCCGACAGGTAGCTCGGGAAGTTGTCGGGCGAGCGGCCGAGCAGGCCGTAGCTCCAGGACGCGATCTGCCGGTGCGTCTCGTAGCGGCGCTCGAGATCGGCCCGGCTGCGCGGACGCAGGAAATAGGCGGAGAACTCTTCCCCGTCCTCCTCGCAGACCATCAGAGCCCGGTTTTCCGCCGCGCGCTTGCGGTCGTAGATCGACGCGAACGAGCGGGCGGCGTTGCGGAACGCGGGGTGGGCGGTGACGTCGTCGACCCGCTCCTTGCCGATATAGACCGTGCGCCCGTCGCGCAGGCTCTCCAGGTATTCCTCGCCCGTCAGCAGCAAACGCCCGCTCCCCTCTTCGGTGGACGGGGTCATGTACGCTAAGCTCGGGTATGAGTCGAGAAACCACCGAAGAGCTTGCCGAATTCGCGGCCACGCTGAAGCTGGAAGCGGTTCCGGACGATGTGCGCGACTCCGCGAAGGCCCTGCTGCTGGACGCGCTTGCCTGCGCGTTCGCCGGGCATCGGGGCGAAGAGACCGGCCAGATTCGCGCGCTGGCGTCGGCTCTCGGCGACTCCGCCGAGAGCGTTGTGATCGGCGGGCAACCGATGTCGCTCGCCGGCGCGACGACGATGAACGGCTACCTGATCACCGCCGTCACCATGTGCGACGTGCACCGCGCGACGCTGACCCATGTCACGCCCGAAATCGTCCCGCCGGCTCTCGCGATCGCGGCGCGCGACGACGCCTCGGGCGCCGATCTTCTCGCCGCGCTGGTCGCGGGGCTGGAGGTGACGACGCGCGTCGGCCTGGGACTCGACTACCCGGCGTTCCGAAAGAAAGGGTGGCACGGTCCCGGCGTGATCGGACCGTTCGGCGGCGCCGCCGCGGTGGGACGGCTGCGCGGCTTCGATGCCGATACCATGGCGCGCGCCTTCGGCCTCGCGGGCAGCCAGTCCGCCGGCACGTTCGCCGCATGGGGCACGCCGACGGTCAAGTGGCATCAATGCAGGGCCGCTTTATCCGGGCTGATGGCGGCGCTGCTGGCCGAGCAGGATTTCGCCGCCGCGGGGAATTTCCTGACCGCGCCCGACGGAGGGCTCTATTCGACCTACGCGGACGGCGGGCTTCCGGAACTGGCCATGCGGGATCTCGGACGGCGCTGGGAATTGCAGCGGATCGCGCTTCGCCTGTGGCCGGCGGCGACCGCGCTACAGGACGTGCTGACGGCGCTGGCCGAGCTGATCTCCGCGCACGAACCGGACTTCGGGGATATCGAACGCGTCCGCCTCGCGCTTCCGGAAACGGCTTTCCGGATGCATGGCGGGTTCTCCAAATACCGGGCGAAGTTCGAGGCGCTGCTTTCGGCCCATTACGTCGCGGCGGTCTATCTGCGGGACCGGACGTTGACGCTCGACCGGTTCGAGCCCGACTGCTACGACGA
>JAJEHI010000133.1 GCA_022823775.1 Defluviicoccus sp.
GCGAGGCCGGCGCGACGCGCATCTGCGCGCTGGGGGAGATGACCGCGCCGGAGGCGGGCTGGCACCATGACGGGCGGTTCAACCTTCTGGACCTGGTGCGCATCGTCGAGATCGAGCGCGGCGCCGAGGCGGCGGCGGAAGTTCTCGCCGGCTATCTCGACTGAGGCGGCGGCGGGAACCGGGAGCGATGGACTTTCACGACCGCGTTATCCTGGTGACCGGGGCGAGCCGCGGGATCGGCGCGGCCATCGCCAGGGCCTTCGCCGCCGAGGGCGGCCGCGTCGCGGTCAACTATCTCCGCAACGCCGAGGCGGCGGAAGGAGTCGCCGCCGAGTGCCGGACGCTCGGCGGCGACGGCTGGCCGGTCCGGGCCGATGTCGGCGACGGGGACGCGGTCGCGGCGATGTTCGAGGGCATCGAAGCCGAGTTCGGCCGGCTCGACGCGGTGGTCAACAACGCCTTCCTCGCCTACGCGTTCGATCCGGCCGCGAGGACGCCGTTCTGGGATCTCGACTGGAGCGACTACGAACGCCAGATGGAAGGCTCGCTGCGCGGCTGCTTCAACGTGTGCCGGGCGGCGATCCCCGCCTTCGCCGCGCGGGGCGGGGGCAGCCTCGTCAACATCGCGACCGACCTGGTCGAGCGGCCCTCGATCCCCTACCACGAATACACCACGGCCAAGGCGGCGGTCGTCGCGTTCAGCCGCAACCTCGCCGTCGAGCTCGGCCCGCGCGGGATCCGGGTCAACTGCGTCGCCCCCGGGCTGGTCTACCCGACCGAGGGCAGCCGCGGCATCTCCGAAGCGGCAATGGAGCGTATCGCCGCCGATACCCCGCTGAGAAGGATCGCCGCGCCCGAGGACATCGCCGGCCCGGTGCTGTTCCTCGCCTCGGACTGGAGCCGCTTCATGACCGGCCAGACGCTCTATGTCGACGGCGGCCTGGTGATGCGGTAATCGGAGGAGGCCGTCCCTCGATACGCGGCTTCAGGGAGAACGCCCATGCCCCATGTCGACGCCAACGGCGAGCGGTTGCATTACGAGGAAGCCGGAAGCGGGCCGGCGGTCCTGCTGATCCATTCGATGGGCGCGGACCGCGCCATGTGGCGCGACCAGATCGCGGCGCTCGCGGACCGCTACCGCTGCATCGCCTTCGACTGCCGGGGCCACGGCGGAAGCAGCTGCAACGCGCGGTTCGCCGTCGCCGGCGCGGCGGCCGATCTCAAGGCCGGGCTGGAGGCGCTCGGCGTCGAGAGCTGTCATCTCGTGGGCCTCGCGATGGGCGGGCCCATCGCGATCTCGTTCGCCGCGCAATGGCCCGGCGCCGTCCGTTCGATCGCGGTCGCGGACGGGTTCGTCGACATGCGCGAGGCGGGCGGCGCGCGCATTCCGGAGTGGGCGGAAACCATCCGGTCGACCCCGATGGCCGAGTTCGGCCGGCGTTACGCCGACATGAGGCTCACCCCGTCCGCCTCGAAGGAGGCGCGCGACGGGCTCGCGGCGGCCATCGCCAGGGTCGCGCCCGAGACCTATATCGACGTGATGAGGGCGATCTTCGACGGCATCGAATTCACCGGGGAAGCCGCATCCATCCGTGCGCCGGCGCTGGTGATCTGGGGCGAGGAGGACGACGTCACCCCGCTTGCCCACTCGCAACAGATCGCCGGCCTCATCCCCGGCGCGCGGCTCGAGACCGTCCCCGGCGCGGCCCACATCTCGAACCTCGACCGACCCGAAGCGTTCAACCGCCTGCTCGCCGACTTCCTCGACGCGCAGACCCCATGACCCAAACCGTCGCGATCCGCGCCCGCTGGATGCTGGTGCCGGACGGCGCGCGGCAGCGGGTCGAGACCGACCGCTGGGTGCTGGTCGAGGACGGGCGGATCGCGGCGGTGACGGCGGGCCGGCCGGGCGCGGATCGCGCGATCGATGTGCCGGAGGCGCTGGTCCTGCCGGGCTTCGTCAATCTGCACAATCACGGCATCTCGGCGCTCTTGTTCCGCGGCATCGTGGAGGACCGCCCGACCGCCTCCTGGGCGGCGGACACGGTCTACGGGCTGATCATGCCGCTCCAGGGCCTGGCGATGGAGGTGCTGGACGCGGAAGAGCTGCGCGCCGCCACCGCGCTCGGCCTGCTCGGTCTCGTCAAGGGCGGCGCCACCACGACGATGGACATGTTCCGCATCGCGCAATCGGTCTCGTTCGACGTGGCCGACGAGCTGGGTCTCCGCTTCTACGGCATGCCCTATCTGTTCTCGACCGAGGATCTCGGCATCGGCGAGGACGGGCGGCCGCGCTACGCGGCGCGCGGGGCCGGGGAGAGCGACCTCGCCCGCGCGTCCGCGCTGTTCGACGCCCATGACGGGCGCGCGGGGGGCCGCATCCGCGCGGGCTTCGGGCCGCACGGCACCGACAGCTGCGATCCCGACCTGCTCGCCGGCATCCGCGACGCGGCGTCCGCGCGCGGCGCGAAGGTCACCGTCCACGTCTCGCAGAGCGCGACCGAGGGCGAGACGCTGCATGCCCGCTACGGCCGCACGCCCACCGAACAGCTCGCCCATGTCGGCCTGCTCGGCCCCGATCTCGTCGCCGCCCATTGCGTCTACGCCTCCGACGGCGACCTCGACCTGATCGGCGAAGCCGGCGCGACGGTAGTCAACTGCCCGGCCTCGTTCGCGCGCGGCGCGGTTTCCGCCGTCTGGCAGCGCACCGCCGCGCGCGGCGTCCGCACCGGGATCGGGCTCGACGGCTATGCGATGGACACGATCGGCGAGCTCAGGACGGCGGCGCTGGTCTCCAAGCTCGCCTCCGGCCTCTCGGAGGATGCCGCGGCCCGCGACCTCGTCGCCGCCGCCACGGTCGACGGCGCCGCCGCGCTCGGACGCGACGACATCGGGCGGATCGCGCCCGGCTGCCGGGCCGACCTGGCGGTCGTGAACCTCGGCGGGGCGCATCTCGCCCCCGTCAGCGACCCGCTCAAGACCATGGTCTGGCACGCGGGGACGGCGGACGTCGAAGCGGTGATCGTCGACGGCCGCGTCGTGGTCGAGGGCAGCCGCCACCTCCTGGTCGACGAGGACGCGATCGTTGCCTCGGGCGCCGCCGCGGTGCGCAAGGTATGGGCGGAAGGGCTCGCGCGGGGGTATATCCGGGAAGGCGAGATCGTCTGATAGGGCGGGGGCGCGCCGTCCCTCGATACGGCGCTGGCGCGCCTACTCGGGATGAGGGAGTTGTTTTGGCCGCTTACAATCCACCCCTCACCCTGAGTAGCGGCGAAGCCGCGTATCGAAGGGCGGCCCTTCGCCCTGTCAGCGGTTTCGGCCGAATCGGTTACGCTATGGGAACGCAATGGAACGGAGCAGCGGAATGAGTCTCGATACGGTCGCGATCCTGAGCCCGGGCGAGATGGGGGGCGGCGTGGGCGCGGCGCTGGCCCGGCACGGGCACGACGTCCTCACCTGCCTCGCCGGGCGCGGCGCGGAGACGAAGGCGCGGGCCGAACGGACCGGCTTCCGCCTCTGCCCCGACCTCGATTCGACGGTGGCCGAGGCCGACATCGTGCTCTCGATCCTGCCGCCGGAAGCCGCTCGCGCGGTCGCGGAGGACGTGGCGGCGGCCATGAAGCGGACCGGCAAGGCGCCTCCCTATGCCGAGCTCAACGCCATCGCGCCCGATACATCGCGGGCGGTCGAGGGGGTGTTTCGCGGCACCGGAGCGGAATACATCGACGGCGGCATCGTCGGAATGCCGCCGGCGGAGGGGCGGAAGCCGACCCGGATATACGTCTCCGGCAACGCCGCGCCGGCGATGGACGCGTTCGACGGGAAGGACATCGCGATCCGCCAGTGCGGCCCCGAGATCGGCCGGGCCTCGGCGGTCAAGATGTGCTACGCCTCGGTCTCCAAGGGCACCAACACGCTGCATACCGCCGCGATGACGGCGGCCGAGTCGCTCGGCGTCGGCGAGTTGCTGCGCGCCGAGATCGCCGACAGCGTGCCCGCCGTCTTCGAGCGCATGCAGGCCAACATCCCCCGGCTCCCGGCGGATTCCGGTCGCTGGGTGCGCGAGATGGAGGAGATCGCGAAGACCTACGCCTCGGCCGGCCTGCCCCCCGGCTTCCACATGGCTGCGGCGGAGATTTTCCGCCTGCTGGACGCGACCCCCTACGGGCGCGAGACCCGCGAGACGATGGACCGCGCGCGCACGATGGAGCGGACCGTCGAGGCCTGCGTCGCCGCGCTGCGCAAGCGCGAAGCGGCGGAGTGAGCCCCGCGGCCGGCGTCGCGATCCGGAGAAGCCCCCGCGCGCGGCGCATCCAGATCAGGGTCGCGCCGGTCGGGGGCGCGGTGGAGCTGGTGCTGCCGCCGGGCGCGACGCGGGCGGAAGGGCTCGCGTTCCTCAAGGAGAAGGAAGGCTGGATCGCGGAAAGGACCGCGAACGCGCTGAGCCGCGTCCCCTTCGCCGACGGCGCGGTTCTTCCCTACCTCGGCGGCGAGCTGACCGTCCGCGCCGCCGGCCGCGCCACCGGCGGCGCGCGGCGCGAGGGCGGCACGCTCGTTGTCTCCGACCGCCCGGAGGACGTGCCGCCCCGGGTCGAAGCCTGGCTCCGCCGGGCCGCGCGGGCCGAGATCGAGCCCCGGGCGGGCGAGAAGGCCGCCCGCCTCGGCAAGCCCCACGGCCGCATCGCGATCCGCGACACGACATCGCGCTGGGGCAGCTGCTCGACAAACGGCAATCTCGGCTTCTCCTGGCGCCTGGTCATGGCGCCGCCGGAAGTGCTGGACTACGTCGTCGCCCACGAGGTCGCCCACCTCGCCGAGCACAACCACGGCAAGCGCTTCTGGGCGCATGTCGCACGCCTGTGCGAGGACGCGGAGGCGTCGCGCAAGTGGCTCAGGCGGCACGGGGCCGCGCTGCACCGGTACGGGTAGGCCCGCTCCACTGCCCGCCTCCGCGCCTGTTGACATCCGTTTCACATGAATTCATGTTTAATGCATGAACATGATGATCCAGATCCGCGACGTGCCGGACGCGCTGCACCGCCGGCTCAAGGCCCGCGCCGCCATGGAGGGCGTTTCGATGTCCCGCTATGTCCTGCGGGAAATCGAACGGTCCTTGGAACGCCCGACTCGACGGGAGTTGCTCGAGGCCATCGCATCGCAGCCGGAGAGGGAGCTGAACCCCTCGCCCGCCGAAGTCCTCCGGGAGGAACGGGACCGGCGCTGATGGTCCTGGATGCGTCAGCCGCCGTCGAGCTGCTGCTGAACACCGCCTCCGGCGGGAGGCTCGCCGCCCGGCTGGCGGACGAAATGGATATCGTCCATACGCCTCATCTAATCGACTTGGAAATCGCCCAGGTCCTGAGGCGATACGCGCTGAGCGGGGTTATCGACGAAGAAACGGCCGCCGTGGCGCTGCGGCGCTGGCGAGACTTCGATGTCGAGCGGTACCCGCACGAACCGCTGCTCGACCGGGTCTGGCAGCTCCGCGCGAACGTGAGCGCGTACGACGCGGTCTATGTCGCGCTCGCGGAAGCGCTGTCGGACGTGCTCGTCACCGGCGACCGCCGCCTCGCCCGCGCGCCGGGACTCAGGGTGGGGATTGAGGCGGTTTAGAGTCTGTCCGTTTTAGATAGAAGCGTCTTTACGCTCGTCTCCTCACCGTCATGGTCGGCGGAGGCCGAACATGACGGAAGAAAACGGATGAAGCGGCTTTCCCCGGATCCCGGAACGGAGTCCGGGACAGGTCAAAGTCCGGGGCGAGCCGGTGGCGGAAATCCGTCCGGTCGAACGCCGACGGGACCGGGCACTGGACAACATGTCACTGGATGGGCTGGGCCACGTCCTGATCCAACTCTTCGACAGTGTCCTCAATTTTTAGTGATTTAAGATGAGGTCGGATTGCATGGACAAGACGATTCATGGCACCAGTCATCCGGTCATGAGTGGCCCGCCAATTTCCCTCAGGGTCATGGTAGCCTCCGGGAACCGCCGCTCGGACTCGACACGCCCGTTTGCCGTCTAGCCTTTCCCAACTTAGTGAATTTTCAAAATCAGCTTCAATCTCCTCTTTCTTTTCTTGCAGATGATCAAAAATCTGGAGATTCTCGTGATCCATACCCTTGCCGCGATCAATGTAGACCTCTGCACCTGCATTTTGCTTTGTCACCACATAGTTGAAACCGATACCACGGATCCCTGATCCGAGTCCGATCCAAGAATACTTACCAGGGGAGATATGCCGATGCAGTTTCGCTTCTGGGTGTTGCACAAGCTGCGACCACCATTTGTATAGTGTGTGGTCTCGTTCGCCCATTTCCTGTTTAATTCGCCCTATCGATTTTCCTTCTTCAGATGGGCCAACAATTAAGGTGAGAAGTGGAGCGGGCGAAGAATTCTCGATCCGTATGGCTTCAATTTTCAGCAAATAGAAGTCAGCGCTGGACGATTCGTTGAGCCACGTCAAGGCAGCTACATGCTCAGGACGAGGGTCTGCTACAATCCAAACAGCAGAATTGGCTCGCATTGCTGTTAGGTAGGTAATCAATTTTCCGAGATGGTCGTGGTTACTTCTTTCAAGTTGATTTTCAATGATGATTGACGATCCCGAACTATCTTCCGCAACAAGATCGACGCTAAATGCATTCTCTGTCTTCTTTTCCCGTTCAGCACTAACAATGTTGCGGTCTATCGCTTCACTCAAAACATCGGTGTTCTCTTCGAGCCACTGGGTGAAGTCGTAAGCTTCGTGAGGCCACACTTGGCGAAGTGGTACTCGCTCTATTTTTGCAATCATGTTTGCTCCTTCTACGATAACTTGTAGCACTAACTGCTACTCGCAAGCAGCATCCTCATACGAAGCTGCCTCGATCCCACCCACGGGATTTAGACCGACGGACTACAAGGGCGACCTCCCTCTGTCGGTCTCGATTGAATACAGTTCGGTCTCATGTTCAATCACAAGCGCGGGGACGCAAGTGAAGGAGCTGACGTCACTGTCCGCGTTACCGTCGTCTAGGACTTCAACACAATATCGGCGCGCCGGTCGCCGGGATAGACGAGCACCATCCTCAGGCGTATCCTCGCTTCGCTTACGTTCAGTAAAGCGGCCGCCTTTCGCGCTGCCGCTCTGGAGACTTAATTGTGTTACCGCCAATATCGAATACTCTATTTTTATGATATCTTTTACGTTCCAGACCGTAACAAGGCTACAAATTCACCGAGTGAGATTGAGCGCTTTCCACAAACCTCTATGCAACATTATATTTTTCTGGTCATTAAATGACGAATATCGATTTCGATATTTGAACGTGTAGTATGTTGTTCCATTTCGATTATATTCAATATTTCCAAGAGCGCTGCACTGAAACAAAGCGCCTACTATCTCGTAAATTCTTATTTCAGAAAGCGAAGCATTCATTGCTTTTGACACGCTTATCAACTCCGACAGCCGAAAATCCCTCTTGCCGAGTCGTCCCAAAGCACTGACTAGGGATGAAATTTCATTTGGGTCTGCGTATCCGCTAAGTTCGTCCCGAATCTCGGGTAAAAAATATTGTATTGAATAGTTACGAATTCCTGATATAATTGTTTTTTCTGGGTTAACCCCTTCGTTTTGTGAATATTGTTGTATGTGTGATAGCAACCGAAGAAAATCTCGTGGGGTATGGCGCGTCATATCCAAAAGCGCTAAATCGGCTCGCCTTCCTTCAATGGTACTGGGAAAGAAATCCCGAAACATCTCTACCTGCGTCCCTAAACTCCGCTTAGTTCTTCTTTCAGCTACTCCCACCAATTCCGATCCTTGGGGATCTCTTGGATCACTATACCAGTTTAATTCTAACGAATAGTCCTGCCGAATTTTATTGTTGTTTGGGCCTGGCAGCAATTCAAATAAATCGGTCCGACATAGCAATATAATTTTCGCCGGAACGCCGCTTTGATTAAACATACTGTTCAATCGACTAACTTCGAGTATTAGAGCTGAGAGCGATTTATACTGAATTTCTCTTGTGGTTAGTACATCGTCCAAACCGTCAATAATGAGATAGTGTTGGCTGGAGCTTCTTATCGATTTGACAAGCTGCTTTAGGCTTTCCACAAAATTCGGAATTTGGGAGGCCGGTTTCGTTTCCGACCCGGACCAAGATAATTGCGCTAACTTGCCTGGCAAGGAGAGTTTGAAGTGTTTTTTTGCACTTTCACGAACAATAGAGGCTGGATCAGCTGCTGGTGATAAACCCATTTCACGAAACGCTTGAATAGTATCTGTGATCGTCACGCCATCGACAGAACTAACACCTTCATCATTCGCGAAAGTCTCCAATAGGTAAATCAAAATGATCCAAGACCATGCTGTCGGAAACTTCGTTTCCGGTTCTTCGTCTCCTCTAATGATTTTTGAAAATGGGGTAAACGGAAAGTCGGCCAACGATACAAGCGTTACGAATTTGTCAAAGTCATCCGAATATGTCAAATTTATTCGTTCGGCAATTGCAGATTTTCCGGCACCCTTATGGCCAAGGAACAAGTATTTTCTTCCAGACAATGCTTCGTTTGTAGCATCATTATAGTCGACATAACCATCAATTAATAAGCCGGGATCCTCCGTTCGTTCGGCTTCAGCGCTTGCATGACCGAACGCAATATTCTTATATGCCACCATAGACAATTTGCTCCCATAGTACCCAGAAGACGACAGCCGAAATACAAAACCGTTGCCTTTAGGTGTGCGTTTCCTGTTTTAGAATGTTGGAAGGTGCTGCGGACAGCAAACCCCCAATATCTCAAGAAAACTGTCAAGACTGGTCGTTCGTGAAATTATCTGTTCGCGATTGGAGGATCCGGAGAAAGCCGGAACAGAGATACTGCTCATGATACGGTCGGAAGCATCGTGATTTTCATCCGCCGAGGATGGGCGGCAGACCCTCACCCCAACGGATTCCGCCACCTGAGCCCCGGAAACCGCGCCATCTCCGCGTCCGTCGAATGCAGCTCGGCCTGGTGCTCGATCGCCAGGGCGGCGAGGTGGGCGGGGGCGGTGAGGTCGGCGGCGGTGCCGGCTTCGTCGAGGAGGTCGAACAGGATTTCGGCGTGGCGCTCGCCGGGGTGGACGATCGCGGTCTGCGGGCGGTCGAGCCACGAGCGGACGCGGGCGAAGGCGCCGTGCGCGTCGAGCGGACGGTCGAGGATCGTCCGGTCGGTCGCGACGCCGACGAAGCCGAGGATCGCGGCCCACGGCAGGCCGACCGTGACGGTGCCGTTCATCAGCCCCTCCCACCACCGCCGCGCCGCCGCGTGCCGGCGGGAGCCCGCATCGTGGGCGTGCACCAGCAGGTTCACGTCGGGGACGATCACTCGCCGAGCTTTCGCACGCGCCGGCGGACGCCCGGCTCGCCGGCGAGGCGGTTGAGCCGGTCGGTGTCTACGCCCGGCCGGAAGCCGAAATCGTGCGGCTCGACCGCGTAGGGCGGCGCGATCGGCGGCTTGCCCGCCGCCCCGAGACCGGTCCGCAGCGCGTCGTTCACGACGGCCTTCATGCTCCGGCCGGCGCGCGCCATCTCACGCCTGAGGAGCCGTTCGACGTCCGGGTCGAGGGTCAGGGTGGTACGCATTCCGGCATAATGCTGCACGCACCGGTTGATGTCGAGATGCCTCGGAGCGGGGCGCAGTTTTCGCGCGAGCATCGGCCGGCAAGGCGTTCGCGGGGCTGGGAAATCGGCTGCCCCGGCCCCGCTCCGGGGCGTTCCGGAACGGTCCCGCGAAGGACCGCCCTGTCCCCGGGGGACGCGGATTATGCCGTTTCACGCCAATGTTTCACGTGAAACAAAGGTCAACGATGCTGACTTATGTTTCATGTGAAACATCGGGGCGTGCGACCCCCTCACCCCGGCCCTCTCCCCGTGGGGGAGAGGGGACTCGCTTGGCGACTTCTCGTTACCTTCCCCCCTCCCGCTTGCGGGAGGGGCCGGGGGAGGGTGGCCCTACAGCCCCATCAGCTTCAGCATCGCCTTGAGGATCGGGCCGTCGGGGTCGTTGAAGTGGCGGCGGAGCTCGAAATGGTTGACGCCCGGCATGTCGAACTCCTCGATCTTGAGCCCGGCGTCGCGCCAGGCGGCGGCGAACTCGCGCGACTGGCGGCGGAACTCCTTCTGCTCGTTCCCGCCATAGCCGATCACCAGCGGGCAGCCGTCGGCGGGGATGCGGCGGATCGAGCTGTTGCGGTCCTCGGCCGCCTCGTCGAGATGGAGATATTCGTTGCGCGCAGACAGCCGGACCGCGGCGAGGTCGTACATCCCGCTGCACAGCAGCGCGCCCTTGACGAGGTTCCGCGGCAGGCCGTGCTCGGCCGGCCAGTCGGTCACCGCCATCATCCCGCCGACATGGCCGCCCGACGAGTGGCCGGCGATGAAGAGCCGGTCCGGATCGGCGTTGAAGTCGGCCGCGTTGGCGTGGCTCCAGGCGACGGCCGCGCGCGCCTGGCGGATCATCTCGTCGAGCGTCACCTTCGGGCAGAGGCCGAAATTGACCGCGACGAACGCCGCGCCGGCCTCCACGAAGGCCTCGGCCATGAAGCTCTCGTTCGCCTTGTCCGACCGGGTCCAGGCGCCGCCGTGCATGTAGACCGCGACGGGCGAGCCCGGCCCGGCCGCCGGGAACACGTCGAGCGTCTCGTCCTCGCCGGGCCCGTAGGCCACGTCGATCCGGCATTCGAGCTTGTCGCGCACCCTGGCCGACTCGGCGACGTCGACCGCGATATAGTCGTCGGCGTCGGGCACCAGCGTGCGCTGGTTGTACTGCGCATCCAGCGTTTCCTGGTCGTAGTCGAGGAAGACCTTCGGACCCGCCATCGCCCTACTCCGCCGCCTCGGCGCGGCGCTTCTCGCCGACCGCGCCCGACGCCCAGACGGCCTCCAGCGCCTCGCCCTCGTAGCCCAGCACGTCGCGCAGGATCTCCTCGGTGTGCTCGCCCAGCAGCGGCGAGCGCACCACCTCGGCCGGCGAGTCCGACAGCTTCACCGGGCAGCCGACCGTGAGATACGGCCCGCGCTCCGGGTGGTCGACCTCGACGATGGTGCCGGTCTCGCGCAGGCTCGGCTCGTCCGCGATCTCCTTCATCGAGAGGATCGGCCCGACCGGTATGTCGAGCGGGTTGCAGGTCTCCATCACCTCGAACTTGGAGCGCTGCATCGTCCACGCCTCGATGGCGTCGAACACCTCGTCGAGCCGGGGGAGCCGCGCCTTGGGCGTCGCGTAGTCCGGGTCCTCCTTCCACTCGGGCCGGCCGATCAGGTCGCAGATCTTCTCCCACACCGCCGCCTGGGTGATGAAATAGGTGTAGGCGTTGTCGTCGGTCTCCCAGCCCTTGCATTTGAGGATGCGGCCGGGCTGCCCGCCGCCCGAATCGTTGGCCGCCCTCGGCACGGCGTCCTTGAACGGGATGTCCTGGCCGTATTGCGAGTATTCGGTGAGCGGGCCGGCGTCGAGCCGCTGCTGGTCGCGGAGCTTGACGCGGCAGAGATTGATCACCCCGTCCTGCATCGG
>JAJEHI010000198.1 GCA_022823775.1 Defluviicoccus sp.
CTTTACGGGCGATCCGCTGCTTGATGACGTCACCGCCCAGATCGGCATCGATCAGACCCTTCCCGGCGCGCTGGATCGCCTCGAACAAAGCACCGTCTTCCAGCCCTTCGCGCCTCGCGAATCGGGTGAACGCTCTCGTCCCGAAGACGCGCAATCCACTCTCTAGCGGGCTGAAACAGATCGTCGGATCGTAGCACCCGGTGCGATAATTTACAATCGACGGTCGTTCGGGTTCAGGGCGACGGATGCCTGCGAACCTGTCCTCGCAGTCTCCGCTAGGACCCCGTCCGGCTCCGGCGTATCATCCGCCCGGCGCGACAGGCGCGGGGGCCCGTGGTGGAATTGGCAGACACAGCAGACTTAAAATCTGCTTCCCGAACGGGAGTGCCGGTTCGAGTCCGGCCGGGCCCACCAGACATTCGTCGCTTCAGTCGTCGATCACCGCGGTGAAGTCGCACTGGATGAACACGCCGTCGCGGCCCGAGACGTCGGGCTGGGTATGGCGCGCCGGCCTGGCGTCCGGGTCGGGGAACATCCCGGTCCACAGATCGTTGAGCGCGGCGCGGTCGGATGCGTCCTTGAGGTAGATGTTGACCTTGAGGATGTCGTCGGTCGTGCCGCCGGCGGCCTCCACGGTCTCGCGCATGAAGCGGAAGACCAGCGCGGCCTGCCCGGCGAGGCTCGGCGGGTATTCGCCGGTCTCCGGATCGCGCCCGAGGATCACCCCCGACATCACCAGGTTGCCGATCCTGGACGCGTTGGGGATCGGGTTGGCGTGCCTGAAGCTCTCGATCTCGATGCTCTTGCGTCTTGCCATGCGGCGTGTCCCCTTACCTGTTCTCGAAGTATTTCGCGAAGTCGGGCAACATCTCGAAACGCTCGACATCCGGATCGAGATGCACCCAGGGCAGCGCGCTGCGGGCCCAGATGTTCGCCTGGATCGGCACCCAGCCCGGATCGTCCAGCGTGCCGACGAAGATCACTCTGACATGCGGGCGCGCCGGCCCGCCGGCGAACACCGAGGTGCCGCAATCGCCGCAGAACCTGACGTCGATCTCGTTGCCGCTGTCGGCGACGCGGCGCCGCACCTTGGGCTCGCCCTCGTCCACCGCGAGTCCCTCGGCCGGCACCTGGATCGAAATGCCGAACGCGGCCCCGGTCCGCTTCTGGCACTCCGTGCAGTGGCAGGCGTAGGAGACGAAAGGCTCCTCCGAACAGGTATAGCGGATCGCGCCGCAGGCGCAGCCGCCCGAAAACGGAACCGGCATCGCACATCCTCCCCGTCGTCGCGCATCGGTCGGGCAGGATCATAGCCCCGTATCCGGGCGGCGTCGCCCGCGGCGGCGCGCGGGTCTACGCCCCGGTCATCAGTTGTGACATCGCCTCGCCGTGGTACTCGGCGTTCCTGCGCCAGCTTTCGCCCGCTTTCCGCCGACGTTCCTCTTCGTCGTCGGCGTAGCGGCTCGCGATCGCGCGGGCGCTCATGCCGATCAGCAGTTCGCCGGTAAGCCAGTTCCCGTGGCCCCTCCGCAGCTTCTTGAACCCGCCAACGATCCGGTCGACCTCTTTCTGGCTGAATTTCCCCGACGAGACGTGTTTCGCGAACAATTCGCGGACGGCGTGCTCGAAGTCCGCTTCCGGAATATCCTTTACTCGGAAACGAAAATGCCCGGCCTCCTGGGCAAACGACCCGTCGGCCTCCATGGCTCGGTCGATCTTTTTCTGCCGGCCCAGCCGCGATCCTCCGACCTTCACTTCCACCGCCGCGGTGCGGGTGTATGGGCGGAAAACCCTGAAGGCATCGACGACGAAGTCGCGCTGGACCTCCTCGATCAGCGCGTCGTAGCGGCGCTTCACCGTCCGTCCGCCCATGTCGACCCTCGCGGCGGTCTTGGACGCGTTTGTCGTTACCGTCTGGCCCGCGTCTTCGAGGAGGCGAACGGCATGACGTTCTCCGGCTCTGCCCACCGCGCTCGGGAACAGGCCTCGCAACGTCTTCTTTTGCTCGTCGGTCAGCTTACGGAACGCTCTGCCAACGGCTTTCTGAACCGGGACGCCCGGATACGGAGTGTCGGCGTGCTTCTTCGCCCGGTGGAGGCTGTGCGCCGCCGCGGCTTGCCGGACCTTGGGCGTCGCGCGGACGAGCTTTCGAACGCCAAGCTTGACCAACCGAATGAGCGGCGCGCTGAAGGGGCCGCCGACCGCGCCCAGCGTATTGAGCAAGCCCATCCCGCCATGCTCGATGAAGGCATCCCAGTCCTCCCGCCTGGCCGCCTCGATGGCTTTGCCCCAGCTCTCGTAGGCGTCTCGCGCGGAGAGGAAATTGCCGAGGCCAGGCGTCAAGTAGAGGATCGTCGTGCTCAGCTCCCCGCTGCTCGGGAAGCCGGACAGCCGGTCGTCGCCGTCATCCGGCTCGGCTGACGACTCGCGCGGTCGGGATTTCGCATCGCCCGTGTCCGCGTTCGTCACCTTGTCCGCCAGGGCGACAACCATCGGCCCGGGAACGACGCCGATCTCCCGGTCTTCCATCGGGTCGCGAACCGCCGCGAAATAACCGCCATACTCAGGCGGGAAGTCCACCTGGAGCCCAGTCTCACCGGTGAACCGGCTTACCTTCCCGGTGTCCTCCGGCGAGAGCTTGGCGAACACGGGTTCGCTGCCCTCCGCCGGATTTTCGAACGAAAAGGCCTGCGCCTCCTCGTAGGCCCGCCGGCGCACGTCGAGGTCCCATTGCGCGCGGGTGAATTGGGAGCGTTTGCGGTTGGAGTCGCGCCACGCCTCGGCCGGCGAGAGCTCTTTCGTGACGGCAGTGGCCTCGGCCATGCGCATGGCGATGTCCGGGTCGACGAAGAACCCGTCCGGCGGGCCGGCTTCGTCGGTGAGGTCGAATTCGCCGGTTTCCGGGTCGAACGGGGGCCAGGTCGGCGGCAGGAGCGCAGGCCGCGCGGCGCGCGGCCCGTACGGGGACGGGGCGATCATTTCGGTCTCCTGAGGATGTGAAAAGCGGGGCTCGAAACGAAAAACGCCGCCCGGCCGGGAGGCGGGGCGACGTATTCGCGTCGAGGTTACACTTTACGGTCGGATTCGCGTCCCGTCAACCCATTATTGTCTTTTTTGACACTTTATTAGAAAAATTTCCACTGAAGCCCGGCCCTAGAACGGGATCGAGATAGCTTCGTGCACGGCGTCGCAGTTGAGCAGCGTCGCCTTCTTGGAGGCGATCCGGAAGCTGTCTCCTTCGCGCACCAGCCGGTAGTCGTAGCGCCCGCCGAAGGATCGCTGGCCGTGCCCCGACCGGTAGTCGAGCATGACGAAGCGCGCGCCGACCTCGTAGGCGTCGGCGTCCGGGTCCGGAGGATCGACGGTGACGTTGCCGATGGTGTGGCTGGTCCGGCTGTGCGGGATCTGGGCGTAGACCCTGGGGTGGCGCAGCCGGGCGAGGCGGGTCGTCATCAGTTCGCGGTCGTCGAAGAAGAGCGAGACATGCTCCCACGGGTCGTCCTGGTCGACCCTGGCCGGCGCCCAATAGGTCCCGTCCTCGGTGAACAACTCGATCCAGTCCTCGAACCGGCGGTCGTCGAGCAGCCCGACCTCGCGGATCAGGAAACGCTCGACCTCGCGCGCGACCAGAAGCTCCGCGAGCGCCGCGCCGCCGCGTCCGTTCTCCGCGCCCGCCATCACGCGCGCGACATGAGGGAGAGCCAGGTCGCGTAGTGGTTGCGCATCGCGACCTCGCTGGTGCCGATGGAGCTTACCCGCCCGGTCGCCGGATCGACCTTTTCTTCCCCGGCCCTGGCGAGCAGGATCCATTCGTTGCCGGTGGTCGAAAGCCCCTCCTGCGCCCGGGCGAACGCCTCCACGTCGTCGGTCTGGACCATCGAGGAGGCCGAATGGGTGCCGTTCAGGATGCGGATCTGCTCGCGGAACATCTGCTCCGGCGCGCCTTTCAGCCGGATCGGATAGACGAAGATCTCCGTCAGATCGGCCGCGACCGGGCGGATGACGCGGATATGCGGGTTGAGCTCCTGCATCGCCATGTTGGGATAGAAGATGACGTTGTGCCGCGTCTTGGTGAGAACCTCTTTCGTACGCTCCGGTCCGTGCCGCGCCTCGAGCCGCCGGACATATTCCCTGTGGAGCTCCGACGTGTTCTCGATCTGCGGCAGCCCGCCTTGCCAGGAATGGCCGTTGGGAAGGGCCGAGACGCCGAGCGGGTCCATCGACTTCACCCGGCCCCGCTTGCCGCGGAACTCTATGCCGCCCTTGTCGCCCTTGCGCCGGGCGAATTGCTGCCCCGTGGGCCGGGACGAGGATTCGTGGCTGTAGGCCGGGTGGTACATGTCCGACAGGTTGTCGATCTGGAACTTCCAGTTGCCGCGATACATATAGCGGTGGACGCCGCCCCGGATCTCGACCTCGCCGTCCGGCGCGCTGTCCGCGAGGTCCTCGAGGCAGACCGCGTTGGCGCCGAGCCAGTCGCGCAGACCGGGCCCTTCCTCCGACTGGTTGGCGAACACGAAGCCGCACAAATCGTCGACCCGGGCGATTCGTCCCATCCCGTCGCGCACCTTGTCGGGATGGCGCCCTTCGGGATAGCCCTCGGGCTGGGTGACGAAGTCGAGGTCGCCGTTCGTGTCGTAGGTCCAGCCGTGATACATGCACATGAAACGCTTGGCGTTGCCCTCTTCCTCCGCGACCACTTTCACGCCGCGATGGCCGCATCGGTTGTAAAGGACGTGGACCTTGCCGTCGGTGTGGCGGACCATGACGACGGGTTGGGCACCGATACGCGTGCACAGGAAATCGCCGGGTTCCGGCACCTGGGAGTCGTGGCCGACATAGACCCAGCTGCGGGCGAAGATGCGCTCCATTTCGAGGTCGAAGATCGCCCGGTCCTGGAACAGGTCGCGGTGGATCCTGGTGTCGGTCACCAGCCGTGACAGGTCGCCGTTCGCCAGCATGTCGCTCTCCGAATCTCGGTGCGCCGCGATCTTGCGGCGTCCGGGGGCACGGTTCAACCGCGACAAGCCGGCTGACCCCGCACGGCCGGGGCGGTAGACTAGCGGCCGCGAAAGTCAAAGGAAATTCCGCCGGTGGAAGACCGCAAGGACCCGATCCAGGACCTGCTCGACGGCCCCGTGGCCGTGATCAATATCGGGCTCGCGCAGTTTGCGCGGACGCTCGAAGGGCAGGGGGTCGCCGCGGTGCAGGTCGACTGGTGTCCGCCCGCCGGCGGCGACCGGCGGATGATCGATCTTCTGGACAAGCTCGGCGCATGACGAAAGGCGACGTCGCCGCCGCCGTCGAGGCGGCCAACGCGCGCGCGGTCGAACGCATGCTCGCGGCCGACCCGGTTCTTGTCGACGTCGCCGTCGCCGGGGATGCGATCGCGGGCCTCGGGGACCGCACGATCCTCCATGCCGGACCCCCGATCGAATGGCCCGATATGTGCGGCCCGCTCAAGGGCGCCGTCGCGGGCGCGATCGTGCTGGAGGGCTGGGCGGCGGATCTGGACGAGGCGGCCGAACTCGCCGCGGCGGGCGGAGTCGCCTTTCATCCGAACCACCATTTCGACGCGGTGGGTCCGATGACCGGCACGATCACGCGCTCGATGCCGGTCATGGTGGTGGAGAACCGGTCTTTCGGGAACCGGGCCTACTGCACCCTCAACGAGGGGCTCGGAAAGGTGATGCGCTTCGGCGGCAACGACGCCGAGGTGCTCGCCCGTCTCCGCTGGCTTGCCGAGACGTTCGGGCCCGCATTCGGCGCGGCCCTGCGCGAGGCCGGAGGGACACCGCTCAAGGCCATGATCGCCCGCGGACTGTCCATGGGCGACGAGATGCACCAGCGCAACGTGGGCTGCACAAGCCTGCTTCTGCGCGCGATCGCGCCGGTGCTCGCCCGCGCGGTCGACGACCGGGAGCGGCTGGCCGGGCTGTTCGAGTTCATCGGCGGCAACGACCAGTTTTTCCTCAACGTCGCGATGGCGATGGGGAAGGCCATCATGGACCCGGTGCGGGGCATCGAGGGGTCCAGCGTGGTCACCGCGATGAGCCGCAACGGGACGACGTTCGGCATCCGCGTGAGCGGGCTCGGCGACCGCTGGTTCACCGCGCCGGTCGAGATGCCGCGCGGGCTCTACTTCCCGGGCTTTTCGGAAGACGACGCCAATCCGGACATCGGCGATTCCACCATCGTCGAGACGATCGGTCTCGGCGGATTTGCGATGGCGGCCTCGCCCGCCGTTGCGGGTTTCGTCGGCGCGGGTACGGCGGCCGAGGCGCTGAACTACACCCGGGCCATGGAAGAGATCACCGTCGCCAGGAACCCCGAATGGACCATCCCCGCGCTCGATTTCGCGGGCGTTCCGACGGGCATCGATATCCGCAAGGTGGTCGCCAGCGGCCGGACGCCGACCATCAACACCGGGATCGCGCACCGGGAGGCGGGCATCGGCCAGGTCGGCGCGGGGATCGTGCGCGCGCCGATGGCCTGTTTCGAGCGCGCGCTGGAGGCATTCGCCGCCGCGATGGGCGTCGCATGAGCGCCGGCGTCGCCGCGACCCGGACGCGCGCCGGCTTCTATCTCGATTCGGTCGCGCTGATGCGGATCTCGCAGGCGGTGCAGGATCTCGCCGGGGTCTCCGCTGCGTTCCTGACGATGGGGAGTCCCTCCAACAAGGAATTGTTGCTCGATGCCGGGCTGCTCGACGCCGGTGCGGAAGCGGCGGGGCCCAACGATCTGGTGATCGCCGTGCGCGCGGACGACCGGGACGCGCTGCGGGCGGCGTTCGAAACGGCGGAGGCGGCGCTTTCGGGGCCGGCGACCGGAGGTGGGGAAGACTCCGGCTGGAACCCGCGTTCGCTGGAGACCGGGCTCCGCGCGCTTCCCGCCGCCAACCTCGCCATCGTTTCCGTCCCCGGCGCATTCGCCGCGCGCGAGGCCCGCCGGGCGCTCGAACGAGGCCTCAACGTGATGCTGTTCTCCGACAACGTCCCGGTTCGGGAAGAGGTCGCGTTGAAGGCCCTCGCCCGCGAGCGCGGCCTCCTGATGATGGGACCCGACTGCGGGACCGCGATCGTCGCCGGCGCGCCGATCGGCTTCGCCAACGCGGTGCCGCGCGGCGACATCGGATTGGTCGCGGCCTCCGGCACCGGGTTGCAGGAGGTGGCCTGCCTGATCGCGCGGGCGGGCGGCGGGATCAGCCACGGGATCGGCGTGGGGGGCAGGGACCTCGGCGCCGCGGTGGGCGGCGCGATGACGCTGGCGGCGATCGACGCCCTCGACCGGGACGAGGCTACCCGCCGTGTCGTCCTGATCTCCAAGCCGCCGGACCCGGACACGGCGAGGCGGATCGCCGACCGGATCGCGGCGAGCCCGAAGCGTTTCACGCTCTGCTGCATCGGCATGGCCCCCATGGACCTGCCGGAGAACGCCCGGCAGGCGGCCACGCTTCGCGAGGCGGCGGAAGACGCGCTGAAGGGGGCGGGCGGAGCCGAACCCGGAGCCACGCTTCGCGAAGCCTCGCGGAGATTCCGCCACGCGAAAGGGTCGGTGCGCGGACTGTTCAGCGGCGGGTCGCTTTGCGCCGAGGCGCAGGCCGTGCTGATGGCCGCCGGTATCGCCTTCGTCTCCAACGTGCCCATACCCGGGGCGGAGGACGCAAGCTCCGGCCACCGACTGATCGATCTCGGCGCCGACGAATTCACTCGCGGGCGGCCCCATCCCATGATCGAGCCCGCCGTGCGGGACGCGCCGTTGAAGGAAGCGCTCGCCGATCCCGATGTCGGCGTCGTGCTGGTCGATGTGGTTCTCGGCCACGGCTCGCACGAAGATCCCGCCGGCCGGCTCGCCGCGGTGCTCGCCCCGCACGACCGCGAGGCCCCGGTGGTGATCGCGTCGGTCTGCGGCACCGACCGGGATCCGCAGAACCGCGCCGCTCAGGTCGAAACGCTGCGCGAGGCCGGGGTCGTGGTGGCCGAGTCCAACGCGGGTGCCGCCGAAACCGCGGCGGCGCTTCTCGCCGGTTGAGCCCGGAGCCGGCGGCCGATCCCCTTGAGCGCGGAGACCGCGCCCGCCAGCGCGTCCCAGCCGGAGCTGTGTCCGATCGCATCCAGCCCTCGCAGCGCCTCGGCGAGCGCAGGACCGTCGCCCCGGGCGAGCGCGTCCATGGCGCGATGCAAAGCGTCGGCACCGAGGCCCTTCGCCGCCGCCCGCAGGTGCGCCGCGCTGATCCGGTTGGTCCCGGCGGGCGCGGCGGCGAGAGCAAGGCGGGCCAGCGCGTCCGCCAGTTCCGGATGCCCGGACATCGAGAGCGCGATCATGGCTCCCCCGAGATAGTCGTCGCCCGAGGGCGTGAGCCCGGGGCCGAGCCCGATCAGCCGTTCGACGGCGCCGCGCGGCGGCGATGCTACCGCGCCGTCGGTCAGCCATCGTTCCAGCTCCGAGATCGCCGGTTGCGCTCTCCGCAAGAGCCGGGAACCGGGCGGAAGCGCGGGGTTTTCCGGCCGGGCGAGGGGCGCAACACCCTCCGAGAGGTCGAAGCCGGAAAGCGCATCGGAGAGTCGCGCGAGCGCTGCGGCGAGGCCGTCGCCGGTCCATTCGCGGGGGCCGCGCGGCGGATCGTGCAGCTTCGCTCGGGCGAATGTCAGGACCCGGCGGGCGCCGATCCGGAGTCCCCCGTCCCGAGGCGCGACCGGATCGCCCGGCCGCAAGCCCGATTCCCCCCAGTCGGGCATGGCTTCGTCCGGCCCGGTCAGCGCGTTGAGCGGCCCGGCCCCCAGGGCGGCGGGTCCGATGCAGGCGATGGCGCCCGAACCGGCGTGGGCGAGATAGGCGCTCCGGCGGAATACGGCGAGCACGGAGCCGCCATCGGCCGCGAGCGCCTCGAGACACTTCGCGGCCTCGCGGCCGACCAGGACGAGCCGGATCGCCGCCGGATCCTCAACCATCGCGGACGATATGAGTTCCCGTCCTGCCATCCAGCGCATCGGCCGCGCGTTCCAGCGGCCCGATCACCACGCGTTTCCCTCCGCGCTCGATGAAATCGATCGCCGCGTCGATCTTGGGTCCCATGCTGCCCGGCGGGAACTGGCCGTCGTCGCGGTGGGCCTTGATCTCGGCGAGGGTGGCGGATTCGAGGCTGCGCTGGGAGGGCGTGCCGAAGTCGATCGCGACGCGGTCGATGCCGGTCAGGATCATGATCGTGTCGATGCCGAGTACCCGGGCCATCATCGCGGAAGTCAAATCCTTGTCGATGACCGCCTCGACGCCCGTCCGCGTGCCGTCGGGGCGGCGCAGGACCGGGATGCCGCCGCCGCCGCCCGCGATCACCACCGCGCCCCGGGCCGCGAGATCGCGGACCAGCGAGAGGTCGGCGATGTGGCGCGGTCTGGGGGAGGGGACGACGTGGCGCCAGCCGCGCCCGGAATCCTCGCGCATTTCCCATCCCGTTTCGCGGGCGAGCGCCTTCGCCTCCTCCTCGGAGTAGAAATAGCCGATCGGCTTGGTCGGGTCGTCGAAGGCCGGGTCGTCGGGATCGACCTCGACCTGGGTGAGAAGGCAGACCACGTGGCGCGGATCGCCGGCCGTGCGCAGCGCGTTCTCCATGGCCTGCAGCAGGAGGTAGGCCACCCCGCCCTGGCTGTGGGCGACGCAGATGTCGAGCGACATCGGCGTCACGCGGTTCCGCGCGATCGCCTGGCGCATCATGATCTTGCC
The DNA here is from genome assembly GCA_022823775.1 of Defluviicoccus sp. GTDB lineage: Bacteria > Pseudomonadota > Alphaproteobacteria > MPNO01 > MPNO01 > MPNO01. The sequence continues at coordinate 9,721 of JAJEHI010000198.1, forward strand.
GACGACCGGTCCGTTTCCGTGGGTCACCACCAGCTGGTTGCCCAGGCGCATCAGCGGCAGCAGCGATGCCGCGGTTCGCTCCGCGTATTCGCGCTGTTCCGCGACGGTGCCGGAGGTGGTCTCCGGGTGGACCGCGTTGCCGCCGATCGCCACCAGGAGACGGTCCGGAATCGGGAAATTGGCCAAGGCAGATCGCTCCTCGATCCGGTCGAGCCTAGCCCAACGCCCGGCGCTTTGCGACGCGCAATCGTTGTGGCGCCGGCCGAATTAGGCTATCGCCCCCTGTCGGAAAGACCGGAGTCCGGGGAAGTGTGAGCGCATGTCGGAACTGTTCGGAGACCTCAACCCGCCGCCGCGCCTGTTGATGGGACCGGGGCCGATCAACGTGGACCCGCGCGTGTTGCGGGCGATGTCCATGCCGATGCTCGGCCAGTTCGATCCCGTGTTCACAGGCTACATGAACGAGGTCATGGCCCTGTCCCGGCAGGTCTGGCGGACGGAGAACCGCTGGTCGCTGCTGGTCGACGGCACCGCGCGCGCGGCGATCGAGGCGATCCTGGTCTCCGTCATCGAGCCGGGCGACCGGGTGCTGGTCCCGGTCTCCGGCCGGTTCGGCCAGCTGCTCTGCGAGATCGCGGAGCGCGCCGGCGCGGAAGTCTGCGTCATCGAGACCGAATGGGGCACGGTCTTCACGCCCGACCGGGTCGAGGACGCGCTCAAGCGGGAACGGCCCAAGCTGGTGGCCGCGGTGCATGGCGACACCTCGACGACGATGGCCCAGCCGCTCGACGAGATTGGCCCGCTCTGCCGGCGCTACGGGGCGCTCCTGTTCGTCGACGCGACGGCGACGCTGGGCGGGATGCCCCTGCCGGTCGACGAGTGGCGGATCGACGCGGCGGCGGCCGGGCTTCAGAAATGCCTCTCGGGTCCTTCGGGTTCGGCGCCCATCACCTTCAACGAGCGGGTGGTCGAAACGCTCCGTCCCCGGCATCACATCGAGCAGGGCATCCGCCCGGAAGGCGTCGCCGAAGGGGAAGGGGCGCAAATCCGTTCCAACTATTTCGATCTGCCGATGCTGATGGATTATTGGAGCGAGATGCGCCTCAACCACCATACCGAGGCGACGACGATGCTCTACGGCGCGCGGGAGTGCTTCCGCATCGCCCTCCAGGAAGGGCTGGAAGCGCGGTTCGCCCGCCACGCCCTGGTCGGGCGGGCGCTCGTCGCCGGGCTCCAGGCAATGGGGCTCGAAATCTTCGGCGACATCGACCGCAAGATGGTCAACGTCACCGGAATCGTCATCCCCGACGGCGTCGACGGCGATCGTGCGATCCGCGGCATGCTGGAGGATTTCGGCATCGAGATCGGAACCTCTTTCGGTCCGCTGCGGGGCAGGATCTGGCGGATCGGGACCATGGCCTATAACTGCCGCAAGGATGCGGTCCTGACCACGCTTGCCGCCTTCGAGGCGACGCTCCGGCAGTGCGGCTATTCCGCGCCGGCGGGCGCCGGCGTCGATGCCGCGCTCGCCGTCTTCCGCGCGTCCGAAGCGGCCTAGGGCTTGAAGCGGTTCTACAAGGGCGCGCGTTCCGCCCCGGTGGAGGGCGGGTTCGGCGTGTTTCTCGACGACCGCCCCGTAATGACCCCGGGAAAGCGGGTTCTGACCGTGCCGCGGGCCGCCCTCGGCGACGCCATCGCCGGGGAATGGTCCGCGCAGGAAGAGACGGTCGATCCGATGTCGATGCCGCTGACCCGGTTCGCCAACACCGCGCTCGACATCGTGGGCGAGAGGCGGGACGAGGTGGCGGCGGAGATCGCGGGCTACGGCGAAACCGATCTCGTCTGCTACCGCGTCGAGCGGCCGGACGAGCTGCGGCGGCGGCAGGAGGCGGCCTGGGACCCGCTGGTGGACTGGATCGCCGAAGCGCACGGCGCCCGTCTTGAGATCACGACGGGGCTGATCCCGGCGCCGCAGCCGCCCGAAGCCGTCGAGGCCCTGTGCGCCCGGGTTACGGCATTCGACGATTTCGCGCTGGCGGCGTTCCAGCGCGCCACCGGAGCGCTCGGCTCCGTCGTGCTGGCGCTCGCGATGACGACCGGGCGGATCGACGCGAAAGACGCCTGGGCCGCGTCGACGATCGACGAGTCGTATCAGGCCGAACGCTGGGGCGAGGACGGCGAAGCCCGGGACGCGCGCGAGGTACTGCGGTTCGAGCTCCTGGCCGCCGACCGCTTCATCCGGCTCTGCCGCTCGTAGGCGCCGTCGAGGCGAGCTCCTTCGGCCTTTCCCCGAAGGCCGACGCGAACCGGCGCAGCAGCGCGTCGTCCACCTCGTCCATGGAGGCGGCGATTCCGAGGTCGGCAAGGGAGGTCACCCCGTGCTCGCCGATCCCGCAGGGGACGATCCCGTCGTAATGGGACAGGTCGGGCGCCACGTTGAGGGACACGCCGTGATAGCTGATCCAGTGCCGCAGGCGGAGCCCGACCGCGGCGATCTTGGCCTCGCCGCCCGGGCGTTCGACCCAGATTCCGACCCGGCCCTCCCGGCGCTCCCCCGCGATGCCGAACTCCGCCAGGGTCGCGATCAGCCACCCTTCGATCGCGCGGACGAAACGCCGCACGTCGCGGCCGCGGGTGGCCAGGTCGAGCATCAGGTAGACCACCCGCTGGCCGGGGCCGTGATAGGTGAACTCGCCGCCCCGGCCGCTCGCGTGGACCGGGAAGCGGCCGGGCGCGAGCAGGTCTTCCTCCCGCGCCGAGGTTCCCGCGGTGTAGAGCGGCGGATGCTGGACCAGCCAGGCGAGTTCGTCCGCGCTCCCGGCGCGGATCGCGGCGACACGCTCTTCCATCCCGCGAACCGCCTCTTCGTAGGGCTTCAGCCCGGGCTCCACCAGCCATTCGACCGTCATCGGCAATCTCGCATCAGGTCGTGCGCCTTGCGGCACGCATTGCATTTTGCTATGTCCGCTCCCCGTAATTTGGCGGTAGCCGGACAAGAGTCCAACAAGCATGCGGTCGTGGCGGAACTGGTAGACGCGCAGCGTTGAGGTCGCTGTGGGAGCAATCCCGTGGAAGTTCGAGTCTTCTCGACCGCACCATCCCGCCGGGCCCGCCCAATCGAAGGGCGGGCCCGCTTCGTTTCTCGCGTCGAATCCGTTCGGAGGCCGACATGATCCAGTCGCGCGAGGTTGCGGCCCCGGACGGCGACGGCGTCGTGGTCGGGGAGCTGATCGGGCTCAATCCCGAGGTCGCCCGCTCGGTGATCGACGCGCTCGATTCCGGCCGGACCGGGCAAGCCGCCGAGGCCATTGCCGCGCTTCACCACGCGGAGGTCGCCGATCTACTCGAACAGCTGAATCCCGACCACCGGGCCGCGGCGGTCGATATTCTCGCGCCCGCATTCCCGCCGGAGATCCTGCCGGAGCTCGACGAAGCGGTTCTCGAGGACGTGGCGGAACGTCTGGGCACCCAACGTCTGGCGGGCGCGATCGCCGGGCTGGAGTCGGATGACGCGCTTCTCCTGATCTCCTCCGTCGACGAGGCCGAGCAGCGGCGGGTGATGCAGGCGATCCCCGCCGCGCTGCGCGCCGCGCTGGAACAGGGTCTCGCCTATCCCGAGGACAGCGCGGGCCGGCTGATGCAGCGCGACCTCGTCGCGGTGCCGACATTCTGGACCGTCGGAGAGACCATCGATTACCTGCGCGAGGCGGACGACCTGCCGAACGACTTCTACGACATATTCGTGGTCGATCCCGGACACCGCCCGGTCGGAACCGTCGCGCTCAGCCATGTGCTCCGCACCCGGCGTCCGGTTCCGATGCGGGAGCTCTCTCGCCGCGATGTCGTGACCGTACCCGTCGGCATGGATCAGGAAGAAGTCGCCTACGCATTCGCCCAAAAGGACCTCGTCTCCGCTCCCGTGGTCGACGACGGCGGCCGCCTGATCGGAGCGATCACCGTCGACGACGTGGTCGACGTCATCCACGAGGAGGCGGAAGAGGACCTGATGCGCCTCGGCGGCGTCACCGAGACCGACATCTACGAGGCCGCGATCGACACGGGAAAGGCGCGGTTTTCATGGCTCTTCGTCAATCTCCTGACGGCGATCCTCGCCTCCGTCGTGATCGGATTTTTCGAAGCGACGATCGAACGGATCGTCATCCTCGCTGTCCTGATGCCCATCGCCGCGTCGATGGGCGGCAACGCCGGCACCCAGTCGCTCACGGTCGCGGTGCGCGCGATCGCGATGCGCGACCTGACCTCCGCCAATGCCTGGCGGGTGCTTTCGAAGGAAGGGTTGGTCGGGCTCCTGAACGGGGTGCTGTTCGCCCTGATCGTCGGCCTCGTCGCCTGGGTGTGGTCGGGCGAAGTCGCCATCGGCCTGGTCATGGCCGCGGCGATGGCCGTCACGATGGTGATCGCGGGAATCGCCGGCACCGCGATCCCGTTCTGCCTTTCGCGCACGACCGTCGACCCCGCGGTCGCCTCGGGCGTGCTTCTGACGACGATCACGGACGCGATCGCCTTCCTCGCCTTTCTCGGTCTCGCGGCGTGGTGGCTGCTCTGACCGCCGCGACCGTTTGGTCGCGCCGTCGCGGGATGAAAGAATGGCGGCCCCGTAACCGAAGCGGAGACGCAGCAAATGCCGCGTAACGAACCGCCGCGCGGTTGGCCGCCGGGCCGGCCGCTCGCGATTTCCTTCCACGTCATGTGCGAAGCCTGGCCCGACGACGCGGCGCCCGGCGTCGGACCCATGGGAAATCCGATAAAGGCGGGCGTGCTCGACACCCAGGCACGGTCGTGGGCGCGCTACGGCATGACCGAAGGCGCATGGCGGCTGCTCGACATCGTCGCCGAGGCCGGAATCCCGTGCACCACCTACGCGAACGGGATCATCGCCGAGCGTTGGCCCGAGCTGCTACGGCGCATCGACAGCGACGGACACGCCATCGGCGCGCATGCCTGGTCGCAGAACGTCCTTCCCGTCTACCAGGACCGCGAAAGCGAGGAGCGCGATCTCGTGCGCGGCATCGAGGCGTTCGAAGCCTGCATCCGCAAGCGGCCGGAGGGGTTCATCAGCCCGCGCGGGACCAGCAGCGAGAACACCGCCGGACTTCTCGCAAAGCACGGTTTCCGCTGGACCGCGGACACGTTCGACGCCGACCTGCCCTATCTCACCCGGACGGCGGAGGGCCCGCTCGCCTGCGTTCCCTTTACGATGGAAGTCAACGATCTCCCGATCACCATGCGCTACGGACACGAACCCGAGGCATTCACGCGGACGCTCGCGCGCATCCTCGATCGCTGGCGGGACATCGGAAGTCCGGTGGCGACGCTCGACGTCACCGCGCACGCCCACGTGTTCGGCCGACCGGCCGGCGCGATCGAGTACAAGGCGGCGATCGACATGGTCAAGCGCCTGGACTGGGTCTGGCTCACCACCCACGACCGGCTGGCCGAGCTGGCGTTTCTGGATTGAGCGCCGAGGCGCACATCCCGGTCCACGTGCTTGCCGGCTTCCTCGGCAGCGGCAAGACGACGCTCCTCAACCGCCTGCTCGCCTCGCCCGCCCTCGGCGACAGCGCGGTGATCGTCAACGAGTTCGGAGAGGTCGCGGTCGATCACGCGATGATCACCGAGGCGGCCGAGGAGACGATGATCCTGAAGAGCGGCTGCATCTGCTGCGCGGTGCGGGGCGACCTGGTCGATTCGCTTTCCGACCTCGCCGGTCGCCGGAACGTCGGCGCGGTGCCGCCCTTCGCGCGGGTCATCGTCGAGACCACCGGGCTCGCCGATCCCGGACCCGTCCTCCAGACCCTGGCGACCGACCCGGCGCTGGTCGGCCGCTATCGGTCGGGGTCGGTGACCGCAACGGTCGATGCGGTCAACGGGCCGGGACAGATCGAACGGCACGAGGAGGCGCGACGCCAGATCGCGGCCGCCGACCGGGTCGTCCTTACCAAGCTCGACCTCGCGGACGATGCCGCCGAAACGACCCTGGCGCATACCGTGGCCCGCATCAATCCGGGCTGCCCAATACTTCCCGGCGCGGCGGTCGATGCCGGGATGCTGACCGCGCCGGCGGAGCCCGCCCTGCGGCGTGTCGACGCGGAATTCAACGGCCACGGCGGCGGAATTGTCGCCCATTGCCTCGTCATCGAGCGGCCGCTCCGCTGGGCCGGATTCGTCCGGTGGCTGGACTCGCTGACCGCGCTTCGCGGCTCGGACGTTCTGCGGATAAAGGGGATCCTCCGAACGCGTGAATTCGACCGTCCCGTCGCGGTCAACGGCATCCATCACCTGCTGCACCCGCCCACGACGCTCGATGCCTGGCCGGACGGGCGCAAGGAGACCCGTCTCGTTATCATCGCCGACGGGATCGACGGGATCGATCTTCGCGCCGGGCTCGATGCTGCGGGTGCATGACCGAAGGAACATGGAGGCAGGAATGACGCGGGACGAATCGCTCAACATGACGCTGATCGCCCACGACACGCTGGCCGGATGGGGCGGCATGGGCGAGGGGATGGTGATCCAGGAAGCGTCCGGCGGTCGGCGCATCCTGTGGCTCGCGCACGAGGGCCCGCCCAAGAACTTCACCGGGGTCGACGTGACCGACCCGCGCAAGCCCAGGGTCGTCGTCCAGACCGATCTTGCGCACAACAACATGCGCTCCAACTCCCTCGACCTCGTGGGCGACGTCATGGCGGTCGCCTACCAGACCCGCGGTCCCGGCGGGTTGATGGATCCCGGGTTCGGCCTCGAACCGGCGGGAATCGAGTTGTTCGACGTGAGCGAGCCGGAGTCGCCGAAGACGATCGGCTTCTTCGATTGCTCGGGACCGCATTCGATGGGGGTGCATCAGCTCTGGTTCGCCGACGGGAAGTACATCCATTTCTCCGGCGGGGCGGCCGATTTCGAGCCCACCCACCCGGCGGATTCCCAGTTTTACCGGTCGATCGACGTTTCCGATCCGGCGAAACCGGTCGAGGTCGGCCGCTGGTGGGTGCCCGGAACGCGCGTCGGCGACGATGCGCCCCCTCCGAAACGGCACCCCACCTACGACATCGGCATCCGGGCGCACAACACGAATGTCTATCCGGAGCGTCCCGACCGGGTCTATCTCGCCTATATCGACGGCGGGATCTACATCCTCGACATTTCCGACATGACGGATCCGAAGCCGGTCAGCCACTGGAACCCGCACCCGCCCCAGAACGGGTTCAGCCATACCGTCCTGCCGCTGTTCGACCGCGACCTGCTGATCGTGAGCGACGAATGCATACAGGACGGCGGCCGCGACTGGCCCAAGCTCACCTGGGTGCTGGATGCGCGGGAGGAGAGCAACCCGGTGCCGATCTCGACCCTGCCATTGCCGGCGGTCGAGGAGTTCGGCCAGCGCGGCGGGCGCTTCGGTTCGCACAACATCCACGAGAACCAGCCGGGATCGTTTTCCTCCGACACGCTCATCTTCGGCACCTATTTCAACGGCGGCATCCGGGTGCACGACGTTTCCGACCCCTACCGGCCGGAAGAAGTCGCTTACTACGTTCCCGCCACGCCCGAAGGCTCGCGCCTCGGCGCCATTCAGCTCAACGACGTGTTCGTCGACGAGAACCGGCTCGTCTACACGGTCGACCGGTTCACCGGCGGGCTCTACGTGCTGGAGCTCGATATCTGAGGCTCGGCATAGGCCTCGATCCCGCGCGCCTTGAACGGGCCGGAGGGAATCTCGACGCCGTCGGTAAAGCGCTCGAAGAGAGGCGGGAGGCCGAGCGCGCCGATCTCCGAATCGGGCGGGCAGCGGACGACCTCCACGTCCGCCCCTCCGAGCCTCGCCAGTTCGCGCTGCCGCCGGGGATCGGGCGCGGTCCGGCCTTCGATCTCGATCGTCAGCACTCCGGCGCCGGTCCAGAAGGCGCAGTCGCAGCGGATCATGTCGCCGTCCGCCGGCACGAAGGCGCGCGGCAGCGGGCGCGGCGCGGCGAACGTGAATGCCCGGTAGTCGAACAGCGAGTCCAGCGTCCCGAGCCGCGCCCTTAGCGATTCCTCGTCAGCCTGTACCCGTTCCCGCACATGCGCGAAGTAGCGTCGCAAGAAGCCCGCCTGGGGCTTCGACCAGGGATCGGCACGGGCAAGCGTGTCGTCCTCGATCTGGCGCAACTCTTCCTCCGGGGTACCCCGCCGGGGTTGCGGGATCGCGTATGGGCCGTCCTGGAGGCGGAGCGGCGTCCCCGCCGCGCGATCGATGCCGACATGGGGAACGGCGCAGCGCGGGTTGCCGTCGGGTCCTTCCGAAATCCAGTCGTCGCGCCAGCCGGCGCAGCCGTAAGCGACGATCAGGACATCCGCTGCCATCCGGTCAGTCGACCACCGCGATGGCGTTGATCTCGACCAGGCAGCGCGGGTCGGTCGCGAGCTGGACCACCTGGACGGTCGTGGTCGTCGGCTTGTTGTCGCCGAAATATTCCGCCCAGACCTTGTTGAGCGAATCCTGGTCGGAGAGATCGGTCACGAACCGGTTGGCGCTGACGATGTCGGAGAAATCGGCGCCCACCGCATCGAGGCCGCGCCTCAACTGGTCGAGCGCTATGCGCGTCTGCCCTTCCATGTCGCCCGGCATGTCGTCGAACTCTTCGGGGCGGTGCGGGTGGTGGTGATAGACCGGCGCCGCCGTCACGCCCGCGAGAAACACCGTCTTGCCCCCAGTCACGGTGATCGCCGGCGCGTAGGGCATCCACATGTCGGGCGCGTCCGGCCAGTGCACGTGCTCGATCGATTTCGCCATCGTCGTCTCCCTGTCTCGGAGCGGAACTATATGGGAAGCCCCCCGGCTTGGCAGTACCGGGACGTGCCGCCACACTGACGGCGTGCCGCACAAGGAGACGGGTATGGACCAGCAGGCAGAGCGTTTCGCTTCGGAGATTCCGGTCAACCTGCCGCGGAACCGGGCGGAGCCCGAATACGGTTCCGACCTGATATGCGACCTGCTCCAGGCGATGGGGTTCGAGCATGTGATGCTTACCCCCGGTTCGAGCTTCCGGGGGCTCCACGATTCGCTGGTCAATTACACCCGGAACGCGAGGCCCGAGATCGTCCTCTGCGGGGCAGAGGAAATCGCGCTCCACATGGCGCAGGGCTACAGCAAGGTCACCGGCAAGGCGAGCCTCGTGATCCTCCACGATCTGGTCGGGCTGCAGCACGCCATGATGGCGTTCTACAACGCCTGGGCGGACGAGGTTCCGGTCCTCGTGCTGGGCGGCTCGGGACCGGCCGATCCCGCCGAACGCCGCGCCATCGACTGGCTCCATTCCGCCAATACCCAGTGCGAGGCGGTGCGGCCCTACACCAAATGGACCGACGAGCCGGTGACGCTCAGGGCGGTGTTCGACTCCGTCCTGCGCGCGCGGCGGATCGCCGAGAGCGCCCCGCAACGCCCGACCTACGTCTCGATCGACGCTGGTCTCCAGGAGGATCGGCTGGACGACCCGGCGGCGCTCCCCGATGTCGGTCTGCCGCGATACCGGCCGGCGCCGCCCATCGCCGCGGCGGAGTCCGAAATCGTGGCGGCCGCCGACCTTCTGACCGAAGCATCCATGCCGCTTGTCTTCGGCGGCCGCTTCGGCCGCCGCGCGGAGTCGGGTCCGCCCCTCGTCAGGCTGATCGAGCTGCTGGGCGCCGCCTACCAGGACGGGACCGACATCGTGTGCGTCCCCACCTCCCATCCGCAGAACCTGAACGGCGGTTACAGCCCGCCGCCCAACCCGGTCCGCGGCGAGTCCGATGTCGTCCTCGGCATCGACTGTCCGGACCTCACCGCGCTGGTCGGCGGCTATGCCGGCGCGCGCGGCGACATGCGGAACGCGATGACCGGCGAGCGCAAGGTGATCGACCTTTCGGTCAACGATCTGGGCGTCGATCACTGGTCGAACGCCGGCGGCGGCCTCGCGCCGCTCGACGTTCAGCTGCTCGCCGAACCCCTGCACGGGCTCCATCAACTCCTCGCCGAAATCGAGCGCCGGGCGGAAGGAGAGCCGGCCTGGTACGGGCGTGCGCAGGAGCGCCGCCAAGACCTCGCGGACCGGCACGAGGCCCTCCGCTCCGCCCAGCGCGAACGGGCGGCGGAAGACTGGGATGCGACGCCGATCTCGGTTCCCCGCATGATGGGGGAGCTGTGGCAGGCGGTCCGCAACGAGGACTGGGTGCTCGTCAGCAGGAACGGGCGCTGCTGGTACGAAGGCATCTGGGATTTTCCGGGCGCCGGCAGCTTCCTCGGCCATAACGGGGGAGGCGGCGTCGGCTACGGCCCCGGCGGAGTCGTGGGTGCCGCGCTGGCGCTGAGGGAGAGCGGAAAATTCCCTCTCGCCATCCTCGGCGACGGCGATTTCACCATGAACCCGTCCGCCCTATGGACGGCGGCGCATTACCGGATTCCCTGCCTGGTCGTGCTGCACAACAACACGTCGTTCGGCAACGACGAGGAGCACCAGATCGCGCTCGCCGAGACGCGCGGCCGCCCGGTCGAGAACGCCTGGATCGGCCAGCGCATGGTCGCGCCCGAACCCGATTACGCCGCCATCGCCCGCGGCTACGGCGCCTGGGGGGCGGGGCCGATAACCGATCCCGCGGACCTGGCGGGCGCGTTCCGCGACGCCGCGGCCCAGGTCGCGCGCGGCGGTGTGGCCCTGGTGGATGTGCATACGCGGCTGAAGTAGAGGACGGCAAAATTCCACAGCATTCCAACCTCAACCCTATTGCTGTCCGGTTTAACTTCGGGACGGCCTCCGTGCCGATGGGCGAGACCGTCTCCGCTCCCCGCTGTCACCCCGGACTTGTTCCGGGGTCCAGGCAAGCCGGGCAATAGCGGTGCCCGTGACTCTGGACCCCGGAACAAGTCCGGGGTGACAGTCTTGGGTTCGGCCACGGTGCGGGCTTTCTGTCGGCTGCCGGTGAGAAATCCGGCGCGCGGCCCTTTCAGAGCCACCACTGGATGACGTATTCGTAGGGCCCCTCGCGGTTGACCAGATCGACCCGCTGGAGGGCGATCCGGTAGCCGTCCGGCGTCTTCCTCAGATAGTGGCGGTATTTGCCGGTGAAGTTGCGCACGTCGTAGCGCAGATATTCCGCGCAGTGGAAGCGCGAGCGCACGACCACGTCGCCGTTCGGGTCCTCGGATTCGACGATGACGTTGGAGACCACGTGGCAGAGCCGGTTCTCCGGCGCCTGGCTGTGCGCCTGGGGATGGTTGTTCCGGCGGATCCGCATCTTCATCAGGTTCCGGTTTTCCCAGAAGATGTTGGGAACCCCCTCGCCGTCCTCCTGATCCTCCGTAACCGGCATCCAGTAATGCCCGTCCTCGGCGAACAGCGCGAGCCATTCGTCCCACCGCTTCTCGTCGAGGATTTCCGCCTGGCGGTAGAGGAACCGCTCAACCGCGAGCTGGGTCTCGACGCTCACCGGAGCGGACGAGCACCTGTCGCCCGCCGCCAGCTTTTCCGCTGCTTCGCCCATCGCCCTACGCCCCCGCGCCGTTGGCGGTCATGTAGTCCCGCCATGCGTGCATCATCGAGCGCATCGGAAGCTCGCTCATCGAGGACGGGGCCGAATACATGATCCCGTTCTCCTCGCTGTCCTGGCCCGCGTTGCGGTGGAAGCTCACCCATTCGGTGGCGTTGCTCTCCAGCCCGTGCTGGCATTTCCACCAGTTGAACAGGTCGTCGGCGTTGACCATCGTCGAGGGCGAGTTCACCAGGTAGTAGTACGCGAGCGAACGCTGGTAGATCGCCTCCGGCGCGCCCTTCAGCCGGAAATGCCAGATCTCGCTGAGCGTCCGGTTGGGGCTGAGCGGGCGGATCGTCCGGAGCTGCTGCAACGGCGGCTGGACGGAATTGCACGGATACAGCAACACGTGGTGGAGATCGACACCGAGGATCTCCTCGGCCTTATCCTCGCCGTAGGACGCATACATGCGTTCGACGTATTCGTTGGTGTCGGGATCGTCCGGGCGGAGCCCCATATAGCCTTCCAGCGTGCAGTGGCCCTGCGGGAGGCCGGTGGTGCCGAACTTGTCCCAACCGTCGATTCCGTGGCGCACGAAGTCCGACAGGAAGCCGTAGGACATCGGCGGATCCTCGCCGTCCTTCTTCATCTCGTTCTCGACGCTGCGCGCCGCCGCGCCGGTCGACTCGTGGGTCGCGCCGGGATGCGAGGCGTCGATCTGGTTTTCCAGAAAGAGCTTCCAGTTGGACTGCTGGATCATGTGGAAGCAGTCGCCGACCACCTCGATCTCGCCGTCGGGCGAGCGGTCGACGAGCTGGTCCAGCGCCAGCCCGGCGCGCCCCAGATGGGTCTTCAGATCGGGACCGTCCTCGGCCAGAGAGGCGAACCAGAAGCCGCGATAGTTGTCCGCCCTCGGCGCCTTTCGCAGGTGGAAGGCCGGATCGTTCGGGTCGAACCGCGTGCCCTCGTAGCCCTTGGCGCCGGGCACGCTGTCGAGCCTTCCGTCGAGCTCGAACATCCAGGCGTGGTAGGAGCAGCGGAACAGCTTGCCCGCGTTCCCCTTGCGCGCCGAGCAGATCTGCGCGCCGCGATGGGGACAGCGGTTGTAAAGGACGTTGATTTCGCCGTTCCAGTCGCGCGTCATCATCATCGGCTGGCGGCCGACGCGGGCGAGGTAATAGTCGCCCGGCTCCTTCACCTGGCTTTCGTGGCCGATATAGATCCACAGCCGTTCGAAGATTCGCTCCATTTCCAGGTCGAAGATTTCCGGGTCCACGTAGGCCTTCCGGTGCACCCGGTCCGGTTCGACCAAGGCGGCGATTTCGCTTTCTGACCAAGTCATTTCTTTTCTCCCGCAGGCGGCGCGATCATTGCGGCTCGCCGCGCAATTGACTAGAGCATTTTCGCCGGAAATGGAATCCATCCGGGGGAGAACGGAACAGTGGGCGATTTCGACGACCGTGCGGTGCTCATCACCGGCCCGGCCAAGGGCATGGGGGCGCAAATCACGCGGCGATTTGCCGAGGACGGCGCGAACCTCGTGCTCGCCGGGCGGGATACCGCTGCAATCGAACCGGTCGCCGGGGAAGCCCGGGCGCTGGGGCGCGGCGCCATCGTCGCGCCCTGCGACGTGACCGATGCGAAGGCGGTCGAGGCAACGGTCCAGGCGGGGCTCGACGCGTACGGCAAGATCGACGTGCTGGTCAACGTGGCCGGCGGCACCGGCCCGCTGGGCGCGCCGTCCTGGGAGATTGAGCCGGACGATTTCGACGGGATCGTCGAACTGAACATGAAGGGGGCGTGGCTCACCATGCGCGCGGCGATCCCGCACATGATGGAGCGGCGCTACGGCAAGATCGTCAATGTCGGCGGCACTTTCGGGCTGCGCGGCCGCCAGGGACGGATGGCCTATTCCGCCTCCAAGTGGGGACTGCGCGGGATCACCAAGTCGACCGCGCTCGAGGTCGGGCCGCACAACATCAACGTCAACTGCGTCTGCCCCGGCATGGTCGACGGGCCGCGCTTCCGCAAGGTCTGCGCCGAGCGCGCCGAACGTCTCGGCATCACCGCCGAAGAGGCGCGCCGGCAGCACGAGGACGAATACGCGCTCAAGCGGATCTCAACCGATTCGGACGTCGCCGAGGCGGTGCTCTTTTTCGCCAGCGACCGTGCCCGTAACATCACCGGCCAGGACTTGGCCGTAGACGGCGGCTGGGTGATTTAGGAGCACGGAGATGAAAACGGTCGATCTTCTGATCAAGGGCGGAGCGGTCGTCTCGCCGAGCGCAACGATCGAGGCGGATATCGCGATCGACGGCGAGCGCATCGTAGGCATCGCGGCCGGGGAGATGTCGCCGCCGGCGCGGGAGACCGTGGATGCTACCGGGCTCCACGTCCTCCCCGGCGCGGTGGACAGCCACGTCCATTTCCGCGAGCCCGGATACGACTACAAGGAGAACTGGGAGACCGGCACGGCGGCGGCGGCCTGCGGCGGAACCACCACGGTTTTCGAGATGCCGAACACCCATCCGCCGACGGGCACGCTGGAGGCGCTGCGCGACAAGCAGGCGCGCGCCAAGCGGCAGGCCCATGTCGATTACGGGATCTACGGCCTCCTCGACGAGAACAATATCGACCGACTCGAAGACCTGACGCGAGCCGGGGTCAGCGGCTTCAAGTGCTTCATGGGCAACACCTTCGGCGATCTGCCGGCACCGTCGGACGGGGCGATGCTGGAGGGGTTCGAAATCCTGGCGAGACTCGGGATGCGCTGCACCGTCCACGCCGAGAACGCGTCGATCATGGCCCGGCGCGAGACGAAGATGAAGGAGGCGGGACGGAACGACGCGCGCGCCCATCTCGCCGCGCGCCCGGAGATCTGCGCCGTCGAGGCGGTCGGCCGTGCGACCGCCTTCGCGGAGTGGACCGGGGCGCGTCTCCATATCGCGCACAAGAGCTCGGCCGACGGGCTTGACCTCGTCCGCCGCGCCAAGGCGCGCGGCGTCGACGTAACGGTCGAGACCTGCCCGCAATACCTGATCTTCTCGGTCGATGACATGGATGCGCTGGGCGGCCAGCTCCGGGTCAACCCGCCGATCCGCGAGAAGGGTCACGCCGAGGCTCTGTGGGCGGCGCTCCATGACGGGACGATCGACATGATCGCCACGGACCACGCACCGCATCTGCCGGAGGAAAAGGCGTCCAACAGCATCTGGGAATGCGAGTGCGGCTTCCCCGGGGTCGAGACCCAGATGCCGATCATGCTGACCCAGGTCGCGGAAGGCCGGCTCACTCTCAACCGGTACGTCGAATGGTCGGCGGCGGCGCCGGCGCGCGCCTGGGGCTGCTATCCGCGCAAGGGGCTTATCGCGCCCGGTTCGGACGCCGACCTCGCCATCGTCGACCTCGGAGCCGAGGGGAGGATTTCGCGCAACGAACTTCATTCCCGAAGCCACATGACGCCGTGGCACGGTTTCAAGACCAGGGGGCGCGTGGTCCACACGCTGGTGCGGGGCAAGATCGTGGTGCGCGACGGGGTGCTCGCCGACACCGCCGGCTGGGGCCGTCCGGTGGTTCAGGACATGCCGGAACCGGCGCCCCGCAACACCGACAAGACGACCGAGGCGATCACCGCCTACCGGCCGGACTAAAAGTTGGGGCCGTTCCTCAAGGCGCAAAAGCGTTTTTCGACCGGGCACGGTCGCAGCCGGCCGTTGCTCGGGAGGCCCCTCACCCTAACCCTCTCCCCGGTGGGGAGAGGGGACTCACTCGCCGCCGCCTCATCCTCCTTACCTTCTCCCCTCCCGCTTGCGGGAGGGGTTGGGGGAGGGTGAGCCGGTCGGGTACAGCCCGCCGCGACCCGGTCAGGTCGGAAAATGCCGTAGCGCATCTGTTCGGCATGAGGAGCTAACCGACAAGAATCCTCACCCTGAGTAGGCGCGCCAGCGGCGTATCGAAGGGTCGCCCTACCCCAGCCCCAGCAGCTCCTCCACCACGGCGAGTTGGATTTCCGCTGCGGGAGCCAGATCGGCGAGCGGCACCGATTCGTTCGCCGCGTGGCCCTCATGCGCCCCGCCCGGGCCGAAGGTCAGGATCTCGATGCCGTCATCTGCGAAATAGCGCCCGTCGCTCGCGCCGACGGCGATGAGTTCGCGCGGCGGCGCGCCGGTCGTCTCTTCGATCGCGCGATGGAACGCGGCGATGCAGGGCGCATCCACAGCAGAAGCGAAACCGTTGGTGCCGGTCAGAAACTCGAACGAGTAGCTCTCTTCCGGCTCGCCCGACGTGGCGAGCGCGGCCTGCATCTCGGCGAAGGCCGCGTCCACCTTCTCTTCGGACAGGGTGCGGCGATCGATCTCGATCGTGCATTCGCTCGGCACCGCGTTGGTGTTGTGCCCGCCACGGATGGTGCCGATGTTCATGGTGGACTTGTGTCCGCCGCGCCGACGCACCGTCAGCCTCGGTCCGACCTCGCGCCGCAGGGTCTCGATCAGACGCATCATGCGGAGGATGGCGCTGTCGCCGGCCTCGGGATCGCCGGCATGGGCGGCTCGGCCCCGGGCGGTCAGCCGGGTCCAGAACACGCCCCGTTCGGCGGCGATCGCCTGGCATTCGGTCTGTGCGCCGAGGACGAGGTAATCGGGCCGAACGACCCCTTCCTCGCGCAGGAAGGCGAGCCCGTTCGGGCCCAGCCGCTCCTCGTCGCCGACGAAAGTGAACGCCACCTCGCCGTTGCGCGGCCCGCCGGCCTCGGCGATGCGCTCGGCGAGCCAGAGCTGCACCGCCATCGAGGCCTTGCAGTTGCCCGCGCCGAGCCCGTGCAGCCTGCCGTCGATCACGGTGGCGACGAACGGGTCGGTGCGCCAGTTCGCCCGCTCGCCCACGTCGACGGTATCGGCATGGGCGTTGAATACCAGCGACGGCCCGCCCTCGCCCATCCTCCCGACCGCGTTGGCGACGCCGTCGGCGCGCGACAGAGTCTCGGTCGCGTAGCCCGCCGCAGCCAACCGCTCGGCGGCATAGGCGCAGATCGCGGTCGTATCGCCCGGCGGGTCGGTGGAGGGGATGGCGATCAGATCGCTCAGGATCGCCTTGACGGCATCGTTTACCTGTTTGCGTTGCATGGTCCGACCGATTGAAATGGGGAAAACACCGGAAAGGTTCTACATGCCCGAAGCGACACCCGACGGCAACGTCACCGTCATCCGCGGCGGAACGGTGCTGCCTTTCGACGGGACCGACCGGATCGTCGAGAATGGCGAGGTCTGGTTCGAAGGCGGCGAGATCCGCGCGGTATGCGCGAAGGGCGGCTACGACGCGCCGCCGGGCGCCGCGGTAACCGCCATCGAGGCCGCGGGCCGGATCGTCATGCCGGGGCTGATCAACGCCCATTCGCATTCCTACACCGCGCTGCTGAAGGGCACGGTGGATGCGTTGCCTCTCGACCTCTACATGATCCGCGCCATTGCCGGCGGCACCGACCGCACGCCGCGCGAAATCTGCGTTTCCGCCCAGGTCGATTGCATCACGCTGCTGAAGTCGGGCGTCACCTCGGTGATCGACCACTACTCCGAACGCCCGCAAACCACCGCGGTGGGGCTGGATGCGGTTGCGGCGGGATACCGAGAGGCCGGGCTGCGCGCCCGCATCGCGCCGATGTTCGCCGACCTCCCTTATCTCGATACGGTGCCGATAGACGCGGACCGGCTGCCCGCCGACCTGCGCGAATTCTACGCAGGCATGCGTCCGCCCGACGCACGGGCCTATTTCGATACGGTAGAAGCGGCGCTAAGGGAACTGGATACCGGCTCCGGGCGGATCGGGCTCCTGCTCGGGGTCGACGGGCCGCAGCGGTGCAGCGACGCGCTGATCGAGATGACCGCCGACGCCAAGCGGCGTACCGGCCTTGGACTTCACACCCACATGCTGGAAGCGAAGACGCAAGCCGCGATGCGTCCCAACGGCGAAGGTTTCGTCGAACGCCTGGCGCGACTCGGCATCGTCGACGAAAAGAGCTCCTTCGCCCATTTCGTCTGGTCGGCCGACGACGACATCGCGGCCGCGCGCGAGGCGGGGCTGACCGTCATCCATCCGGCCCCGTCCAACATGATGCTGGGCTCCGGCGTCTGCCCGATGCTGCGCCTCGTCGAGACAGGTATCCCGGTCGCCTTCGGCTCGGACGGCACGAATTGCAGCCCGGCCGCGCTGCTGGAGACCGTCCGGGTCGCGGCCTACCTCTCCCGCCTGACCGAGCCCGACCCCGACAAGTGGATCGACGCTCCGGGCATGCTCGCGCTTTCGATGGAAGGCGGCGCGCGCGCGATGGGCGAGCCGGGGCGGATCGGCACGCTCGCGCCGGGAGCCAGGGCGGATATCCTCGTCATCGACACGCGCAGCCACTGGCACATGCCGATGGGCGATCCCTGGCGGCACGTGCTGTTCTACGAGCAGGGCGCCGGCACCGAGCATGTCTGGATCGACGGGCGGCAGGTCGTACGCGGCGGCGCGGTGCTGACCGTCGACGAGGACGCGATCTTCGCCGAGGCGAACGAGATCGCCGCCCGCTACGCCGAACGCATGGGCGGACGCGAGGACTTCATCGCCCGGCACCACGATCCGTTCCGCGACATGCTGCTGGAAGCCCACGACCGCGACATCGGCATCGAAAGGCTGGTCCGGCTGCGGTGAACCCCTCACCGCTATGCCGTCCGTGCTAATGTCCGGGCCCATGCCGAAGGACAGGTCGATACCGCGTTCCTCGATCCCGTCGGTCGACCGGCTGCTGGATATGCCGGGCCTGCGGACGGCGGCGGAACGTCATGGCCGGACGCTGGTTGTCGAGGCAGCGCGGGAGATTCTGGACGAGGTCAGGCGCTCCATCGCAACCGGCGCCGAGACCGATCCCGGCGCGGTCGAGCCGCCGGTCCTCGCCGCCAGGATCGCGGCGCGGGCGGCCAAGGCGGCGTCGCCCTCGCTCAGGCCCGTCTTCAACCTTACGGGGACCGTGCTCCACACCAATCTCGGGCGGGCCGGCCTCGCACAGGAGGCGATCGACGCGGTTGTCGAGGCGGCAGCGCGGCCCTCCACGCTGGAATACGATGTCGGTCGGGCCGGACGCGGCGATCGCGACGGCCATGTGGAGGGTCTGCTCCGTCGTCTCACCGGCGCCGAGGCCGCGACGGTCGTGAACAACAACGCCGCCGCGGTCCTCATCGTCCTGTCCACTCTCGCCAAGGGGCGCGAGGTGCCGGTCTCGCGCGGCGAGCTGGTCGAGATCGGCGGCTCGTTCCGCATGCCCGACGTGATGGCGGAGGCGGGCTGCATCCTGCGCGAGGTCGGCACGACCAACCGCACCCACCTGCGGGATTTCTCGGCCGCGATCGGCGAGGAAACCGCTATGGCGATGAAGATCCACGCGAGCAACTACGCGATCCAGGGCTTCACGGCCGAAGTGCCGGAAGCCGAGCTCGCGGCGCTCTGCCGGGAGCGCGGGATCCCTTTCGCGGTGGATTTGGGGAGCGGCGCGCTGGTCGAGCTGGAGCGCTATGGGCTCGCGCACGAAACGACCGTACGAGAGACGCTGGCCGCCGGCGCCGACCTCGTGACCTTCAGCGGCGACAAGCTGCTCGGCGGTCCTCAGGCCGGGCTGATCGTCGGCCGAACCGACCTGATCGCCGAGATCAAGCGCAATCCGCTCAAGCGCGCGCTCAGGCTCGACAAGATGACGCTCGCGGCGCTCGCAGCCACGCTCGCCCTCTATCTCGATCCCGACCGCATCGCCGGGCGCCTGCCCACGCTGCGGCACCTGACCCGCCCGGCCGACCGGATCGCGGATCTCTGCGCGGAGCTTGCGCCGGCGGTCCGCGACGGCGTCGGCCCCGGCTTCGACGTCGAAACCCGGCCGTGTCTCAGCCAGATCGGCAGCGGCGCGCTTCCGGTAGCGAGCATCCCGAGCCACGCCATCGCGATCGCGCCGACGGCCGCACGAAGAGGCGGAGCGCTCAAGCGGCTGGCCGCGACCCTCGCGGCGCTCCCGGTGCCGGTCATCGGGCGCATCGCCGACGGCGTGTTGATACTCGACCTCCGTTGCCTCGACGACGCGGACGGGTTCCGCGCCCAGATGGCCGAACTCTCTATCGGAGGCACACCGGAAAAATGATCGTGGCGACCGCGGGTCACGTCGACCACGGCAAGACGTCGCTGGTGCGCGCGCTGACCGGTATCGACACCGACCGCCTGCCGGAAGAGAAGCGGCGCAATCTGACCATCGACCTCGGCTTCGCCTACGTCCCGCTGGAAGGCGGCACGGTGCTGGGCTTCGTCGACGTGCCCGGCCATGAGCGATTCATCCGCAACATGCTGTGCGGCGTGGCGGCGGTCGATTACGCGCTGCTCGTGGTGGCGGCCGACGACGGGGTGATGCCCCAGACGGAGGAGCATCTGGCGATCCTGGATCTGCTCGGTGTCGAAGCGGGCGCGGTGGCGATCACCAAGACCGACCGGGTCGATCCCGGCCGGGTCGACGAGGCGGTCGAGGAAGTCGAGCTCTATCTCGACGAGACCCGGCTCGCGGGCGCGCCCTGCTTCCCGGTCTCCTCGGTGGACGGCAGCGGGATAGAGACGCTGAAGGCGCATCTCGAAGCGGCGGCCGCGGAGGTCCGGCATCGCCCGGCGGGCGGTCATTTCCGCCTGGCCGTCGACAGGGCGTTCACAGTGGTCGGCGCCGGGCTCGTGGTCACCGGAACGGCGTTCTCGGGAAGCGTGTCGGTCGACGACCGGCTGCTTCTCTCTCCGGCGCGGATACCGGTGCGCGTGCGGGGCATCCACGCCCAGGACCGCAAGGCGGAGCGCGGCCGCGCCGGGGAGCGTTTGGCACTCAACATCGTCGGCCAGTCGCTCGGCAAGGACGATGTCGCGCGCGGCGATTGGGTGGTGGCGGAACCGGCGCACCTGCCGGTTCGGAGAATCGACGCAACGGTCCGCATCCTCGGCGACGAAACCCGCCCGGTCGCACACTGGACTCCGGTTCACGTCCACCTCGCCGCCGCCGACGTCACGGGAAGGCTCGCGTTGCTCGAAGCCCGGTCCCTGGCACCCGGAGAGTCCGGCCTCGCCCAGCTCGTGCTCGACCGGCCGATCGGCGCGATGCACGGCGACCGCTTCGTGCTGCGCGACCAGTCGGCGACGCGCACCATAGGCGGCGGGACCGTGGTGGATGTGCTTCCGCCGGCCCGGGGACGGGCCAGGCCGGCGCGTCTCGCCTACCTTAAGGCGGTGCGGGAGCCGGACGCCGCCGCCGCGCTGCAAGCGGCGGTGAACGCCGCGGTGGAGGCGGTCGACCTGGTCAAGTTCGCTCGCGCCCGAAACCTGACCGAATCGGCGCGCGAAGAGGTCTTTGCCGCGGCGGATACGGTACGGCTCGGGGACGGCGAGCGCGATGTCGCGCTCTCGCGCATGCGCTGGGCGGAACAGAAGTCGAGCGTCGCGGCGGCGCTCGCCCGCTGGCACGAGCGCAACGAGGACGCCGTCGGGCCGACCGAAGCCAATCTGCGCTCCGCGATGGAACCCCGCATTTCGGTCGATCTCCTGCGGCTCGCCATTCCGGAACTGGAGCGCGAGGGGGTGCTGGTCCGGGAGGGCGCGCGGGTGAGGCTGCCCGGCCACCGGCCCAAAATGACCGCGGCCGACGAGACGTTGTGGCATTCCCTGGAAGCCATTTTGCGAGACGGCGGCAACCGGCCTCCGCTGGTCAGCGAGATCGCCGAAGAGACCGGGTACGAATCCCGGCGGATCGCCGCCTTCCTGGGCCGCGCCGCGAAGCTGGGCCTCGTGGTGGGGGCGACGAAAAACCGCTACTACCTGCCCGCCGCGCTGCGCGGTCTCGCCGACAGCCTGGAACGGGTGGCCGCCGAGTCCGCGGACGGCACCGTCACCGCCGCGTCTTTCCGGGACAGGGCGGGAATCGGCCGCAACCTCGCCATCGAGGTGCTCGAATATTTCGACAAGATCCGCTTCACCCGGCGCTCCGGCAACGAGCGCAAGATCCTCCGCCCGGCGGACGAGGCGTTCGGCGGCGGCGCGGGACCGGAGGCCTGATCGCTCGCTCGATCAACACGAACTCCCGATCGGCCTGTCCCGGGTCCAGTCCCAGGTCCCGCCGTCGCGTTCCCGCACGGCCTGCTTCCAGCCGACCTCCCGGGCCCGCTTCGTGAAGTTCAGGCCTTCCGGCGAGTGTCGGGCGATCCCGTCGAAGATCGTCGCGAGCCGCTGGGTGTTCATGAGGCCGGTCGCCTCGATCGCCTGGTTGATGACGAGTTTCTGCATGGCCAGCTGGTTGACCGGCACGCCCGCCATGCGCCGGGCAAGCGCCCCCACCTCGTCGTCGAGCGCCTCGGCGGGTACTGCCTTCAGCACGAGGCCCATCTCCGCCGCCTCCCTGCCGGCGATCCTGTCGCCTGTGAACAGCAGCCTCTTCGCCTTTTCCGGCCCCAGCCGGTAGACCCACATGGCCGTCGTGGGGCAGCCCCAGACCCGCGCCGGCATGTAGCCGATCTCCGCGTCCTCGGCGATCAGCGTCAGGTCGGCGCACAGCGCGATGTCGGAACCGCCGGCGAGCGCGAGGCCGTGCACCTTGCAGATCACCGGCTTCAGCGCCCGCCAGAGCGACATGAAATGCTGGGTGTTCGCCCACATGAACGCGTAGTCCCGGATCGGGTCCCAGGGCATCTCCTGACCGACATAGCCGCCGTCGCCGCCGCCTTCGGGTCCGCTCGCATAACGCTTCAGATCGTAGCCGGCGCAGAAGGCCCGTCCGGCGCCCGAGAGCAACATGACGTGGACATCCGGATCCGCGTCGGCCCGGGCGACCGCGTCGGAAAGCGCGCTCGGAATTTCGTCGTCGATGGCGTTCAGCACCTCGGGACGGTTGAGGGTGATCCGTGCGATCCGCCCGTCGCGCTCATACAGCACACTCGTCGTCATCCCGGTCTCCAATCATTCCTCGTCATGATCCGCGGTTGACGCGGCCGCCGTCCCGCCCGCACTCTCCCGGCCGAGGAAAAGAATCGCGGCCCGGTGGCCCGCCCGGTCTTCAAAACCGGTGAGGGGCGTGAGACGTCCCTGGTGGGTTCGACTCCCACTCTTTTCCGCCATTTCTCACGGAACCCCGTAGCGCTCCTCGTAAGCCGCGACCGCGGCCTCGAAGCATTCGATGGGCGCGCGCACGATACCGGCGCCGATCTGCCCGCCGTCCCGTCCGGCGATGCCGATGTCCATCACCGGAAGCACGCCGGTATCGACCACGCGGTGGATGTCGATGCCGGTAGGCGTTCCGCGATAGCCCAGATACGGGATCCTGTAGTCGGAATTCTCGCCGACGGTAATCGCATAGAGCTGGAGGTTGCGCTCGACCATCGCCGCCGCCGATCCGCCCTGATATTGCTGCAGCGGAAACGCGGCGGCCTGCGCGAAGCCGCCCAGGCCGACCGTCTCGGCGATGACGCTCTCGCCGCCCATCCAGGTAATCTCGTCTTCGGTGTGCCCCTCGAACAGCCTGGCGTCGATCGACGCGTGCGGCCCGAGGAACCATCGGTCGCCCAGCCCGCCGACCCGGATGGCGAAATTGCTGCAGTTGAACGCCATCGCGCTGACGACGCTCGAACCCTCGATACCGGCGGCGCCATCGGCGGTGCACTTGGCGGCGGCCATCGACAGCCGGAGGAAGAAATAGTGGTCCTCGGTGAGCGCGGCCACGGTCCCTTCGACGGCGTCGCGCATCGCCGAATCGAGACCGAGAAAATGGGGGAATAATTCGCGGGTGAACAGGAGCGAAGCCGCCGTGTTGCGGCTGTGCAACTCGTCGCCCATGTGCAGCGCGCGCCGCATGATAGGTTTCAGCGCGATGCCCCCGGCGGCGCGGACGGCCTGGGCCAGGACGGGGGCGATGACGTCCTGGACGAACAGCAGCCGCTCCTTCACCCCCTCGTCGTAGACACCGTAATTTAGGCGGCGCGGATCGGTCCCCTCGTACATGTTGCAGAATCCGGTATTGCCGTGCGCCCGGTTCTCGACGACGAACACCGGCATCGAGGCGGTGTAGATGCCGGCGAGAGAGCCGACCGCGCCGTAATCGTGGCAACCGTCGACGACGATCCCGCCGTTCTCGAATTTCCGGACCGCATCCTCCCGGTCGGACGCGAGCCCCTCGAACAGGGCGCCGCCGATCAACGCGTCTCGCTGTCCGCCGACATAGCCGTTCCAGGGCATCGGCGGACCCGAAGTCAGAACGGTGTTCGGCGTCATTCCCGGCAGCGCCTCGATCGCCGGAACGACGTCGGTCAGCACGGGCTCCGCCTCGCAGAGGCGCACGAATGCGAGCTCGTTCGCGTCAGTCCTGTTCATTCCATCCCGGCCCGTTTTCGCGCCCGCCGTCGGGCGGGCCGCGGTTGCCATCACCATGGCCCGGGGCTAGTCTTTGCCGCAAGGGCCGCGACCGGCCCGCCGGCAGAAACGTCAACCTGGAGCGCTTGGAATGGCCGCGGATACCACTAATCTGCCCTTCGTCAGAAACGCCTGGTACATCGGAGCGTGGTCGGAAGAGCTCGAGAGCGGAATGCTCGGGCGGACGATCATGAACCAGCCGCTGGTCTTCTTCCGCGACGCGGACGGCAAGGTGGGTGCTTTGGAGGACCGGTGCTGCCACCGGGGCGCCCCGCTGACCCACGGCACGGTGATCGAGACCGGCCTCCAGTGCGGCTATCACGGGCTCGTCTACGACACCACCGGCGCCTGCGTGACGGTCCCGGGCCAGGACAGGATTCCGCCGGAAGCGCGGGTGGTGAGCTACCCGATCATCGAGCGCAACCAGATCGTCTGGATCTGGATGGGCGATCCGGCGCGCGCCGACGAGAGCCAGATCGTCGACTACCCCTATCACGACCAGCCCGAAAAGTGGCCGCATCGCAAGGCGATGTTCCAGATCAAGGCCAACTACATGCTGATGATCGACAACCTGATGGATCTGACGCATCTGGGTTATGTCCACGGCCGGACGATCGGCGGCGATCCCAACGCCCATGTCGAGGCCGACATGGAGACGAGGCCGACCGAGAACGGCGCCTATTTCATCCGCTGGCTGCCGGATTGCCAGCCGCCGCCTACCTACGTGAAGGGCGGGCAGTTTACTGGCCGCGTGGATCGCTGGCAGGAGTTCGAGTACGTGGCGCCTGGGATCGTGCTCCAGTGGTCCGGCGCCCTCGAAGTCGGCCGTGGCGCGAGAGAAAACCGCGACCAGAAGGGCTTCCATCTGCGCCTGCTGCACGGCGCGACGCCGGAGACCGAAACGACCTTCCACTATTTCTGGTCGACCTCGAACGGCTACCGCCAAGACGAGCCGCAGGCGACCCAGGACATGTACGACGAGATCTACCCGACCTTCATCGAGGACAAGACGATCATGGAGGCGCAGCAGGAGCGCCTCGACCTCGATCCCGACCGCAGCCTCGTGCCGATCAACGCCGACGGCGCGCTCGCGCTCGCCCGGATCGCCATCGACCGGATGATCGCGCGGGAGCAGGCGACGGTCGCCCAGGCCGCCGAATAGCTACGGCGACGCGCACGCCATCTTCGGCGACAACGAGGCCGCCGGCCGGCCGGGCTGGCGCGTGCCCCTTGGAGACTGTTGAATGAGCGACCCGGAGTTCGATGTCGTCGTCGTGGGCGCCGGCAACGCGGCGTTGTGCGCCGCGCTGGCGGCGGAGGAGAACGGCGCTAAGGTGCTGGTGCTGGAACGCGCCAACGAGGACGAATCCGGCGGCAATTCGCGCTTCACGGCCGGCGCGATGCGTGTCGTCTATGACGGGGTCGACGACCTCAAGGCATTGATGCCCGACCTCACCAACGAGGAAATCGCCAATACCGATTTCGGCACCTACACCCAGGACCAGTTCTACGATGACATGGCCCGGGTCACGCAGTACCGCGCCGATCCGGACATGGTCGAGCTGCTGGTCACGCGCTCGCGCGAAACGCTCCTTTGGATGCGCGAGAAAGGGGTGCGCTTCGCGCCCATCTGGGGCCGCCAGGCATTCAAGGTCGACGGCAAGTTCAAGTTCTGGGGCGGTCTCACGGTAGAGGCTTGGGGCGGCGGTCCGGGGCTGGTCGATTCGCTGCACGAGATCGCCAGCAAGCGTGGCATCGAGATCCGCTACGGTCACCGCGCCACGGAGCTGATCTTCGACGGCGTGACGGTGAGCGGAGTCAAGGTGAAGACCGGGGGCCGGATCGAAGATATCCCGGCGAAGGCGGTGGTGCTCGCCGCCGGCGGCTTCCAGGGCAACTACGAATGGCGAACGCGCTATCTCGGTCCGGGCTGGGAGCTCGCCAAGGTGCGCGGGACCCGGTTCAACACCGGCGACGGCATCCGCATGGCGCTCGACATCGGCGCGATGCCCTACGGCAACTGGTCGGGCTGCCACGCCGTCGGATGGGAGCGCAACGCGCCGGAGTTCGGCGATCTCGCGGTGGGCGATCAGTTCCAGAAGCACAGCTACCCGTTCGCCGTCATGGTCAACGCGACGGGGCGGCGCTTCGTCGACGAAGGGGCGGATTTCCGCAACTACACCTACGCCAAGTACGGCAGGGTGATCCTCGAGCAGCCGGGGCAGTTCGCCTGGCAGATCTTCGACGCCAAGGTCCTCCATCTGAAACGCGACGAATACAACATCCGCCAGATCACCAAGGCGACCGCGAACACGCTGGAAGAGCTCGCCCCGCAGCTCGACGGGGTCGACCCGGACGCCTTTCTGGACGAGATAAAGGCCTACAACGCCGCCGTCCGCACCGACGTCCCGTTCGACCCCAACGTCAAGGACGGGCGCCGCACGGAGGGGCTCGCCATTCCGAAGTCGAACTGGGCCAACACGATCGACGAACCGCCGTTCGAAGCCTACGCGGTGACCTGCGGCATCACGTTCACCTTCGGAGGTTTGCGGATCGATACCGAGGGACAGGTGCTCGACACCGAGTCCGAGCCGATACCCGGCCTCTATGCGGCAGGCGAGCTGGTCGGCGGCATATTCTATTTCAACTACCCGGGCGGCAGCGGGCTGACCTCCGGCTCGGTGTTCGGCCGCATCGCCGGCGCCTCGGCCGCAACTGCGTAGACGCGCGCAAGGAGTCCGTCGTGCCGGTCATCGTCGCCGAGAACGATCCGATCATCCGTAACATCCAAGTCGTCCTCGACCCGGACACGCCTTCCGACCGGCAGGACGCGATCGCCGACTATTTTTCGGTCGACCTGCCGGATTTCGACGCCTGGCGGGACGAATTGCGTGCCCGGGTTCCTACGGTCTTCCCGGCCGAGTTCCGCATGGCCGACGATGCGGA
>JAJEHI010000037.1 GCA_022823775.1 Defluviicoccus sp.
CGGCATCGACGCCGGGAGCCTCGCGACCGACAGCGACGACGGGCAGGAACCCGAGCACGCCGCATCGGCAACCGCCATGGCCTGCGAAGCCGCCGCCCTCTACGGCGCGACCCCCGGCCCGGACGAATACGACAACCGGCCCCTGTGGGAAGCCCCGGACAGGACGAAGACCGTTCCGCATGGCGAACTGACCTTTGCCGAGAAGCGCACCCGGCGCATCGCATACAAGGTGCGCCGCGATCAGGACCCCAACCTGCACCCCGGCGACCCGCTGGACCTTCCCGACCTTCGCGCCGGGTTCGAGGACTCGCACCTGCCCGGTATCGTGCATGAGATCATCGACCTTGCCGCCGAGCGCCTTTGCGCCGATGGAACGAAGCTGGCCGACGAGCGCGAGAGCCTGATTTGGGGACTGGTCAATTGCTTCCACGCCCAGACCCGGAGGCTGGACCGCGCCCTTGACCGGATGGAACCCGAACTGCGCGACCTGCAACGCGCGCAGGACGGTTCCGAAGTCAAGTCGCTCGAACTGGAGCGGCTGACCGACAAGGCGCACAACATGAGCGACCGCCGCGACGCGCTCGAAATCTTCTTCGACTGCGCCGCCGACGCCTACCGCGCCCGCACCGGCGACGTGTGGAGTCCGCGCCACGGCTCGCGCACCAGCCGGACCGGCAGCCTGACCTCCGCCGCCATCGACGCCCGCGACTTCATGCGCGCCCGCAAGGAACGCGAAACCATGGCGCACCTTCCCAACGGAACGCTCATCGCCATCGCCGGCGGGAAGGATGTTGCCGACCCGGACGCCGTCATCGCCCGCCTCGACAAGGCCCGCGAGAAATACGCCGACATGGTGCTTGTCCATGGCGGCGGCCCCGGCGTCGAGAAGATCGCGGCGCGCTGGGCCGAGCAGAACAGCGTCCAGCAGATCGTCTGCAAGCCCGACTGGGACCGCTACGGCCGCGCCGCCCCGTTCCGCCGCAACGACGAGCTGCTGAACCTCCTGCCCAAGGGCGTCATCGCGTTCCCCGGCTCCGGCATCACCGAGAACCTCGTGGACAAGGCCCGGCAGCTTGGCATCCCGGTTCAGCGCATCGCGGCATAGCCCGCAGCGTTCCGAGCGGGCCGCGTCGTCACTCCGGCGGCGCGGCCCGTTTGCGTTTATGCATTCCCGTTGCGGCAAAGCCGCCGTCCTCGCGCGCGCTTCGCGCCGCGCTCGCGCTCCGGCTCGCATCGCTCGCCGATCGCCGTTGCGCTCGCCGCCCTCCGCACCGTGCTTCGCACGAGTGCATCGGCCTCCGCGCCGACCGCTGGCGCTCAATCGCCGCTGCGGCTCCGATCCGCCGGGTTCCCCGGCGTCGATCTCCCGATCTCCCTGCATCGTGAATGGCTTGTTTGACCCGCCGGGGCGGGCTTCGGGGCCACACCCCACGCATCGTTGATGCTGGTGGCGCATGCGCGCGCAGAGCGAGCATTTTCAATGACTTGGGGGATCATCGGGCGCCTTCGGGCGACGGTTTCTTGTTTGACGGAGTCGCTTCTCTGGAGAACCACACCCAACCCGCTGGAATCACAGGAGTTTTCAATTCAAGGTTCTCGAGAGAACCGTTGCGTTTGGCCGGGAATTCTCTCGAGAACCGCCGAAACCGCCCTGAAATTCTCTGGAGAACCGTTCGTCTTGACCGTTTGCCGCCGCCGTGCCGGACATTATCTCTCTCCCGCCGCGCTGTCGCTGGGGGCGCCGGCGGCGTATGGTTGCGCGACAGGGACACCGGAGCCCCGGAGATTGCCATGAGAAGGTGGCTCACGGCGCTGATCCTCGTTCTGCTGACTGCCGCGCCGGCGTTCGGGGATGACACGGCCCCGGAGACGCTCCGCATCGGTGTCGATCCCGCCTATCCACCGTTCAGCGACATCGACGATGCCGACCGGCTCGTCGGATTCGACATCGATATCGCGCTCGCGCTCTGCGCGCGCATGAAGGCCGAATGCGCATTCGTCCGCCAGGAATGGGAGGGTCTGATCCCGGCATTGCTGGCCGACAGGTTCGACGCCATCGTCTCCAGCATGTCGATTACCGAAAGGCGTCGGCGCCTGGTCGCGTTCACCGAACGATATTACAGCAGCGGCGTTCGCTTCGTGGCCCGGAAAGGCTCGGACTTCGATCCGACCGCGCCCGGTGGCCGGACCGTGGGCGCGATGCGCGCGACGGTCGCCTCGGACTGGCTGGAAGACAACCGCTCGAAGTTTGCCGACATAAGGCTGTATGCCGACCAGGGGGCGCTCGACCGGGCGCTGATCGAAGGCCGCGTGGACGCGGTATTCGGCGACGCGCTCGGCTTCTGGAAGTGGCTCAAGAGTCCCGAGGGCGCGGGCTTCGCCTACGCGGGCGATCCGTACCGCCTCGACGAAGGCATCGGCATTGCCGTGCGCAAGGAGGACGAGACGTTGCGCCGGCGCCTGAACCGGGCGCTTCGGGCCATTCTCGCCGACGGGACCCACGCCAGGATCAACGCGAAGTATTTCCCGTTCGGCATCTACTAGCGCCGGCAGCCCTCAGGGCGTGCCTGCCGAAACAACGAATGTTCGCTTCGGCCGGGCCGCCGGCGATGCTCCCGAGGAATCGGGCCGCTTCGCGCGCGCCCTGCATGTGGTCCGCGGGCCGTGTCTCCCGTCCCGACGATGCGCGCGAGGATGTCGCCGGATTCCACCGTCATCTTCATGAACGACGCCGTGTCGTCTCGACGCGCCGGGTCAGTCTTCGCCGCTTCGCTGGCCGGCTTCCCGTCCCAGCAGCCTGTCCTGCGCCGCCCGGGCGTCCGCGACGAGCTCGTTCAGCTCGTCCTCCCGGCCGTCTTCGAGCATCTCCGCCCGCAGGTTCGTCACCAGGATGCGCGCCGCGCGGAAGGTCGTCTCGATCAGCGGGGCCAGACGATCCCGCGCCGCGCCCCCGTCCGCCATCGCCGCGAGCGCGGCGAAGCGCACGAACTCGGGGCCGGTGAGGCCGCGCTTCTCGGCATGGGCCTCGATCCGCTCCCACTCCGCATCGAGGAAGCGGATCGAATGCGGGCTGCGCTTCTCCGTCCTGCCGGCCTCGGCCGGCCCGGTTTCAGGGGTCTTGCCGTCCATTTCATCCGTTCTCCTTCATGCGCTTCGTCCCTGTCGGCGTCGGCGGCCGCGCCGTTTGCGTCACAGGCCGAGATCCATTTCACCGCGTCCTCGACCGCGCGCCGGCGGCTCGGGCACCTTCGCGGGGGATTGTTCGCCCTGGCGGCCCTTGCCGGGGCCTTCGCCCGTGCCGCGTTCGGGCCGAGCCAGGCCATGCGGCGCGGCCTTCTCCCGGTCCTTCGCCGTTGCCGGAGAGCGGTCCTGCTGCCTGCCGGCGTCCCTTTCCGGTTGCCTTTCCCTCTGCGGACCGTCCTCGCGTGTCGCGTCGGCCGCCCTGCCGGGGTCCTCGCGGGGCATCTCGCCGATGGCTTCCAGCGCCGCGATGCGCTCGCCGGTGACGGATTCGAGCTGCGCCTTCAGATCGGCCGCGTCGTCGGTGACCAGCTCGGCGCGGTCCCGGGCGCGGCTGATCTCGACATAGAAGCTCTTCTGCGTGGTGAGATGCTTGTGGCGCGCCTCCATCGCGGCGATGACCCTGTCCACCGTGCGGCCCTGGAAGGCATGCACGGTGGAGGCCCAGGCATGGTCGAGATGGCGCAGCTGCGGGTCGTTCCTGCCCAGCTCCAGCGTCTTGCCGTCCTCCAGGCGGAACGTCACCCGGCCGTTCGCGACCTTCAGCACCTCGGCCGTGCGGCTGTTGACCAGCCCGAGACCGGCGTCGTTGCGGGTCCAGCGGATGCGGTCGCCGGCCCGAAGCTCGATCTCCTCGACCCGGTAGACCTCGCTGCCGCCCTTCCGCCCGCCGATATGCCGGGGCTTCCAGGCGACGCTGCCGCCGTTGCGATCGT
>JAJEHI010000150.1 GCA_022823775.1 Defluviicoccus sp.
TCTGGGCGTGGCCGTGCTGATGGTTGCGATCAGCCTGCTGGTCATTTCCGTCATGCCGCGGCGCCGGACCGCGCCGGCGGACGACGATGTGCCTTCGTCCGGCGAAGCGCTCGCCCGTTCTCCCGGTTCCCGGTTCCTCGATCGGCTTCCGCCGCAGGTCGGTCGCGATCTGGTTTACCTCAGGATGGCGGATCACTATGTCGAGGCATTTACCACCGCGGGCTCCACGCTGGTCCTGATGCGTTTCGCCGACGCGGTGGCCGAACTCGAGGGGGCGGGCGGTCTTCGCGTGCATCGCTCCTACTGGGTTGCGAAGCGGCATGTATCCCGGGCGACGCGCCGCAACGGCCGTACCGTGCTGCACCTCACCGGCGGCCACGAGGCGCCCGTGAGTCGCGGCTATCTGGCGGAAGTCCGCGCGGCGGGTCTCGCGTGACGGGAACGAAGATTCTCGTAGCCGTTTCATAGGATGGATTGATTTACAACTTATAATCCGTGAAAATCTGCACTTGTATTGAGGATTTTCAAGGATTATCGGTTTGCCTGTCGACCGGCCCGATGCCGTCCGACGTGTCCGGGAGGCGTTCTCCGTCCACCCGGCCGCCGCCCTGTTCGGGCCACGCCGATGCGGTAAGACCACCCTCGCCCCGGCACCACGCGGTCGATGGGGATCGCGATCGACGATTTAGGCCTCGAACATCTGTGGATCGTTTACCCGGGAGACGAAGCGTATTCGCTGGACGACAGGAACTCCGCGCTCCCGGTCGCCGGCATTCCCGACCTCGCCGTGTCGCTCGCCGCGGACGATTCGCCACACTGAAACGACCGATCGACCTTGTCCTGTAGCATGAATCTGATTCAGTATGTTATTGCACGAATTAAGGCTTTGATCTTACCGGTATCCCGGTTCTAAGCTCGAACGATGAAAATTCCCACCGCCTACATCGACGGTTTTGCGAGGGGCCGGGAAGCCGATCCCGAGAGGGCGGGCAACTACATCGCTCATACCATGATCGGCGACCCGTCGGCCGAGGCAATGGTCCTCGATCTCGACGCCGTCGGACAGGAAGAGTCGAGCCGGCTGATCCGGGCCGGCATGGTGGGAGACGACGAGGGGCTGCGCGACGCGCCTCGATCGGTCCGGGAATTCTTCGCGTCCTGCGCCGAGCCTCCGGAATGGGTGGACCTGCCGCCGTTTCTGCCGGGCTGCCGTATGTTCCACAGGAATACGCGGCTGGTTCTCGCCGGGATGGTGGCGGGCGTGCTGGTGGAGGGATTCGCGACGAATATCGCCAAGTCATTCTTCCTGACCGGCAGGCTGCGCGACCAGGGCGTGAGGCGGTTGAAGCAGAACAACCGCCATATGCTCGAGATTTTCATGCCGGGCGGGATGGCGAATCATGCCGACGGGTGGACGCACTCCATCCGGGTGAGGCTGGTGCACGCAAAGCTGAGAAACATGCTTGCGAAGTCCGACGAATGGGATGTCGACGAGCTTGGCGTTCCCCTGAGCTCGGCGCATCTGGGTTTCGCCATCTCAGCCTTTTCCGCGCGACTTCTGAAGCACCTGAAGAGCCTCGGGGCGTCCTTCGACGAAGAGGAACGGCGAAGCTTCATGGCCGTATGGCGGTATTCGGGCTACCTGATGGGCATTCCCGAGACCATTCTGTTCCGGGACGAAGCCGACGCGCTCGAAATTTTCAGGATCGGCCGAATATGCGAGCCACCCCCCTCGATGGAATCGATCGTCATGGCGTCGTCGCTGATCAATTCGGCTCCTTTGTTCGCGGGCCTGGAAGAGAGGACCGAGCGCCAGAAGCTGGCCGGTTACATCGCCCAGGTCTCCCGCGCGCTTATCGGGAACGAGCTCGCCGACGAGCTGATGTATCCGGAAAGCCCGACCCTGGGGTTCCTGTGGAAGTTCCGGCTGATGCACCGGATCGAGGGGATCAAGAACAAGCTGAACCCGGGTCGCGCAAGGGACAACTCCAACCTGACGACAATTCTCGACGTATCGATGTTCGACGACGAAGGTATCAGCTACAATTTGCCGGACCATGTCTATGCCGAACAGTCGTCCCAATGGTAGGTCCCGATTTCTGAGCCCGGCAAAATGAAGGCTCGTCCGCGAAGTCCGACGGCCAATTTCGGCGTTATGTCGTTTCGCGGGCGGTCCGGATGACGGCTCGATCCATGCTGGAGCGTTACACCGGCCTCGTTCTCCGCCGTCGCTGGTGGGTCCTCGGTATTGCCGGGCTTGTCATGTTTGCCGTTTCTGCGGGCGCCGGATTCATCGGTGTCACCAACGACTACCGCAGCCTGTTCGACGAGGACAATCCGCAGCTCGCCGCCCTGAACGCGCTCGAGGAGACCTATGGCCCGTCGAACAGGGCGCTGATCGCGATTGCGCCCCGAGACGGCTCCGTGTTTACCCGCGAGACGCTGGCGGCCGTCGAGGCGCTCACCGGGGCAGCCTGGAAGGCACCGCATTCCACCCGGGTCGATTCGCTCACCAACTACACCCACAGCCGGGCGAACGGAGACGAGTTGATCGTGCAGCCTCTCGTCGAGGATGCCGGCGCGCTGACCGACGCGGATCTGAAGCGGATTGCGACGACGGCGCTGAACGCCGTCGAAATTGCCGGGCGTCTGGTCTCGCGGGACGGGAAGGTCGCCGGGCTGGTGATCGATTTCGTCCTGCCGGACAATCCCGATGCCGCCGTGGTCGAGATTACCGACTATCTCAACGGCATTCTCGACGAGGCCCGCGCCCGCCACCCCGGCATTGCCTACCGCCTGACCGGCGACGTTCCGTTGAACCGCGCGTTCGCCGACGCCACGAGGGACGACCTCGAAACCCTGGCGCCCATCGTCTTCGCGATCATTGCCGTCATGGCGGCCGTGCTCCTGCGTTCCCTGCTGGGAACCGCGGCGATCGTTGCCGCCCTGATGTTCGTCATCAACACCACGGTCGGATTCGCGGGATGGATCGGGACGGTGTTCAACCCCGCCAATTCCGGGGTGCCGATCATCGTGATGACGGTGGCGGTCGCTCACTCGGTCCATATCGTCGAAACCACCCTTGCGGGTTTGAGTCGCGGTCTGGACCGCAACGCGGCGATCTCGGAGTCGATCCGGGTCAACGCATGGCCGGTTTTTCTGACATCGCTCACGACGGTCATCGGATTCCTCAGCCTGAACGCCTCGGATTCGCCGCCGTTCCGCATTCTCGGAAATCTGGTGGCCTTCGGCGTGTTCTGCGCGTTCGTCTATTCGCTCACCCTGCTGCCCGCGTTGCTGTCGATCCTGCCGATGCGCGCGCGCAAGGCGCGTAGCGGGGAGTCGGGGTTCTTCGACCGCTTCGGCCGATTTGTGGTCGCACGCCGGACGGCTCTGCTCTGGTGCTCCGCCGCCGTCGCGGTCCTGCTGGTCACCGGCATTCCCCGGCTCGAACTGACCGACAACTGGACCAGGTACCTGAGCGAGCGCTACCAGTTCCGGCAGGATACGGACTTCGTCATCGAGAACCTGACCGGCATCGAGACCCTGGAATATTCGCTCAAGTCGGGCGGAGAGGGCGAGATCACCGATCCCGCCTATCTCCGCAAGGTCGAGGCGTTCGCCTCGTGGTTCCGGAAACAGCCCGAGGTGTCGCACGTTCAGGCCTTTCCCGACATCATGAAGCGCCTGAACCGAAACATGCACGGCGACGATCCGGACTTCCATCGCCTGCCGGAAGATCCCGACCTGTCGGCGCAGTATCTGCTGCTCTACGAGCTGTCGCTGCCGTTCGGCAGGGACCTGAACAACCGGATCGACGTCGGCAAGTCGGCGACTCGCATGAGCGTCGTGCTGCGCAGCCTCACCTCGCGGCAACAGCGCGACCTCGACGCGCGGGCCCAGACGTGGATCCGAGCCAACGCGCCCGGCCTCGCCTCCGGGGCGTCGGGAGTCAGCATCGTCTTCGCCCATCTCTCGCAGAGAAACATCGAGAGCATGCTCACCGGTACGATCGTCGCGATGGCCCTTATCTCGTTGATCCTCGTCTTCGTTCTCCGGAGCGTGCGCGTCGGTCTGATCAGCCTCGTGCCGAATTTCGTTCCCGCGGCGATGAGCCTGGGCCTGTGGGGCTACTTGGTGGGCCGTGTGGGGCTTGCCGGTTCGGTGATGACCGCGATCGCCTTCGGCATTGTCGTCGACGATACGATCCATTTCCTGACCAAATATCTCAAAGCCCGCCGCGACGGCCTTCCCTCGCCGGAGGCGGTGCAAAGCGCCTTCCGGACCGTCGGGTATGCGCTGTGGACCACGACGGCCATGCTGGCGCTCGGATTCCTCGTATTCGCCTCGTCCGGCTTCGAAATCAGCTGGGCGCTCGGCCTCCTGGTCACGCTTACGATATCGTTTGCGCTGCTGGCCGATTATCTGCTTCTCCCGCCGCTGCTGATGGCGCTCGATCGGAAGAAGCGATGAGTCGATCCCGCCCGCCGGGGCCGGCGGAGCCTACCCGTCGCCCGCGTCGAAATGCTATCCTGCCGACCGGTCTTCACCAGCCCATCCCGTCATGAGCGGAATAGAGCACGCAAACGGGCACAAGCCCCTGTCGCTGTCGCATCTGGTCGATCCCAATATCGGCCGCGCGGCGCGGCCCGACCCGGCGGATTACCGGTTCGAGCTGCCCGATGTGCTGCGCGCGGTCGTGCAGCTCCGCTCGCAGGCGCCGGAGGACGCGTTCAGCTCGTCCTATCTCGGGACCGAGCGCGAGGGAAACGCGATCCTGGTCGGCGAGGACAATCTGTTTCTCACCATCGGCTACCTGATCGCCGAGACCGACCACATCGTCCTCGGCTCCGATGGGGGCGAGATGACCCGCGCACAGGTGCTCGCCTACGATTACGAGACCGGATTCGGTCTGCTGCGGGGCGGTTCCTCGCTCGGCGCGCGCCCGGTCGCGCTCGGCGAAACCGCGGGGCTGCGCGAGAAGGACTGGGCGGTCGCCGCCGCTCGGGGCGGGCTGGAGAACGCCATCAAGGCGGAAATAGTCTCCAAGCGCGAATTCGCCGGCTACTGGGAATATCTGCTCGACGAGGCGATCTTCACCGCCCCGCCGCACCCCCACTGGAGCGGCGCCGCGCTGATCGACAATGACGGGCGGCTGGTCGGTCTGGGCTCGCTCTTCGTGCAGGACGCTTCCCCCGGCGGCGGGCCGAGCGCGGGCAACATGTTCATCCCGATCGATCTCTACAGGGACACCGTCGACGACCTGCTTCGTTTCGGGCGACGGCCGGGGCCGAGTCGGCCGTGGCTCGGCATCTACAGCATCGAGGCGCTGGGCCGGGTGCTGATCACGTCGATCTCGGAGCGCGGACCCTGCGCCGACTCGGGTCTCGAGGCGGGCGATGTCGTGCTTTCGGTCAATGGCGCCGATGTGGCGTCGATCGCCCAGATGTACCGCAGGATATGGAATATCGGACCCGCGGGATCGACGGTTTCGCTCAGGCTGCTGCGCGACGGCGAGGTGCACACGGTCGAGATCGTCTCCGCCGACCGCGAAAAGCTGATGAAGAGCCCGCGCGCGCATTGAAGCGGTAAGCCGCGGCAGGGCACGGCGCCATGGACCGCACGCTTCAGAACCTGATCGTCGAGCTGCAACGCTTCGGCGACGCGCCCGCGGTCATCGCTTTCTCCGACGCCGGCATGCGGACGCGGAGTTACCGCGACCTGCACCGCGACGTGCTGGCGCTTGCCGGGGGATTGCTTTCGCGTGGGCTCGGCCACGGCGTGCCGGTCGCGGTGATCGGGGCGAACAGCGACGCGCAAGTCGTTCTCCGCCTCGCGCTCGCTGCCGTCGGCGCGGTAGCGGTGCCGCTCGACGACATGGGCTCGCCCGAGGATTTCCGCCGCGCGCTCGACAACAGCGGTGCGCGCGCCCTGTTCGCGGACAGCGGGATCCTGCGCGATCTGCCGGAAGCGTCGAACGGCGGCCTCTCCGGCGTCTGGCGTCTCGACGACGACGAGAGCGGCGGAACCGAGCACTGGTCGGAGCTGATCGGCACCGCGCCGGACACCTTGCCGAAGGTCGTTCCCGAAGACCTCGCCGCGATCATCTACACCTCGGGGACGACGGGGGTGGCGAAGGGTGTGCCGCTCACCCACGGCAATTTCATGTTCAACGTCGAGGCGCTGGCGAAGGGCGGGTTCGTCGATACGAGCGACCGTGCGGCGCTGCCCTTGCCGCTCCACCATGCCTATCCCTTCATGGCCGGGCTGATGGTGCCGTTCGCCTGCGGCTCGACCGTGGTCCTGCCCAAGGCGCCCACCGGGCCCGATGTCGCGGCCGCGCTCCGCGAGGCGGGAGCGACCGTCATGGTGGGCGTGCCCAGGCTCTACGAGGCCCTGGTCGACGGGATCCGGGACAGGCTCGCGACCGGCTTTGCCGGCAGGTTGTTCGGGACCCTCTGGCGGATCTCCGCGGCGGTCTCGCGCAATCCTGGCCCCCGGATCGGCAAATGGCTGATGTGGCCCGTGCGCCGCCGCTTCGCCCCCCGGCTCAAGATGGCGGTCTCCGGCGGCGCCAGGCTCGACGACGATGCCGCGTGGCGGCTCGAAGGCCTCGGGTTCCAGGTGCTGACCGGATACGGGCTGGTCGAGACCTCGTCGGTCACCACCTACAACCGCTACGGCGAGGGCCGGATCGGCACCGAGGGGAAGCCGGTCGAGGGAAGCGGCCTTCGTATCGCCGATCCCGACGGGGACGGCATCGGCGAGGTCCAGATCAGCGGACCGCATGTTTTTTCCGGATATTTCGGGGACAGCGCGACGACCGAGTCGGTGTTCACGACGGACGGCTGGTTCCGCTCCGGCGATCTCGGTCGCCTGGAGCCCGACGGCTCGCTGGCGATCACGGGGCGCAGCAAGGACGTGATCGTGCTGTCGGGCGGCAAGAACGTGGGCCCGGAGGAGGTCGAGACCGCGCTTTCCGCAAGTCCGCTGATCGCCGAGGCCGGTGTGTTCGAGCGCGACGGCGACCTCGCCGCGCTGGTCGTTCCCGACGAGGACGCGCTGCGCCAGGCGGAAACCCAGAGGCTCGAAGACGCGCTCCGCATCGCCGTCGCCGGGGCCTGCGCCGGTCTTGCGCCCTATAAGCGGGTCACCGCCTACCGAATCTTGCGCGAGCCGTTACCGAGGACCCGGCTCGCCAAGCTTCGGCGGTTCCGCCTGCCCGAGCTGTTCGAGGCGGCCGGGGCGCGCGGCGCGCGCGAAGAGGGTCCGGAACTCGACTCCGCACTCGCGAACGACCCGAGAGCCGGGCGGATTCTCGCACTCATGCGCGCCCGGTTCGGCGACGAAACGATCGGGCTTTCGACCAGCCCCCAGCTCGACCTCGGCGTCGATTCCCTCGCCTGGCTGGAAATCGCCCAGGAGATCCAGAGCGATCTCGGCGTGACTCTCGCACCCGACGTGCTGGCCGGGGCCGTGAGCCTGGCGGATCTCGTCCGCGCGGTCATCGATGCGCCCGAGGCGGCACCCATATCGCCGGAGGAGGCGGTCCTTCCGTCCCGCTTGCGGGGCCTCGGTCGACTCGTTTGCTGGATTGCTTACTGGCTCAACCGGTTGCTGATGAAGGCCGCGTTTCGCGTGCGCCGTCACGGCCCGGCTCCCGATCCCGTCAGGCCGATGATCCTGATCGCAAACCACGCGAGCGATCTCGACCCGCTCGTGCTCGCGGCGGCGCTCCCCTGGCGGAGCTTCAGCGCGCTGTGGTGGAGCGCGGACCGGGTCCGCGTCTTCGAATCCCCGAGCCTCCGCTGGCTCGCGCGTGTCGCGCAGCTTTTCCCGATCGACGACCGCAACCCGGCCGAGGGTCTCGCCGTCGCCGGGGGGCTGATCGAACGCGGCGAGAGCCTGGTTTGGTTTCCCGAGTCCTGGCGTTCCCCGGACGGGAATCTGCAGGCCTTCATGCGCGGGATCGGCGTTCTCCTCACCGGACGCCCGGTCGCGCTGGCTCCCGCCTATATCGGGGGAACGTTCGAGGTTCTCCCGCGGCATCGCCGTTGGCCGATTCTGCGCCGCGTAGATGTCTATTTCGGCGAAACGGCCGATTTTCCGCAAGGCGCGGAGACGATCGAGAAGGCGGTTTCGGCCGCCCGCGCCCTCGTCGCCGAACTGGAACTCCGCTATGATGCGGACCGCAGTTGAACGGGGAGATGCCATGCCGCGCGAAGAACAGGTGACATTTCGGTCCGGCGAACTGACGCTGCGCGGCGTCCTGCATCTTCCCGACGACATGGAGCCCGGGGAACGCCGCCCCGCCTTTCTCGTCCTGCACGGGTTCGGCGGCAACAAGACGTCGGATAACTGCGTTCTGCCGTGCCGGATGCTGACCGGCATGGGCTATGTCACGCTCCGCTTCGACATGCGCGGCTGCGGCGAGAGCGACGGCGAATTCGGCCGTATCATCTGTCTCGAACAGGTCGAGGACACCAAGGCGGCGCATGCCTGGCTGGGTGCCCGTCCGGAGGTGGATCCGGAGCGGATCGGCGCTCTGGGGTCGAGCTTCGGGGCAGCGGTCGCGGTCTACACGGCCGGCGTCTACGACCGGATCGCCGCGGTGATCTCGTCGGGCGGCTGGGGCGACGGCGCGCGCAAGTTCCGCGGCCAGCACCCGACGCCCGAAGCATGGAAGAAGTTCACGGACATGCTCGAAGTCGGCAAGCGCCACCGCGAGGAGACCGGAGAGTCGCTGATGGTGCCGCGCTACGACATCGTGCCGATCCCGCCGCACTTGCGGAACAATCTGGCCGCGAAGTCGGTGCAACAGTTTCCCGCCGAGACCGCGCAGTCGATGTACGATTTCGTTGCCGACGACGTGGTCGGCAATATCGCGCCGCGTCCGCTGCTCCTGTTGCACAGCTCGGTCGACTCGGTCACCCCGACCGAGCAGTCGATCGAGATGTTCAAACGCGCCGGTCAGCCGACCGACCTGCACCTTACCGCCGAAACCGACCACTTCATGTTCGCGGAAAGCAATGTCCGCGTGCACCGCGTGATCACCGACTGGCTCGAGAAGTTCTTTCCGGTCCGGGTCTCGGTGAACGCCTGAACGAGAGCGGGCGCGAGGGACGCCCGTCGAGGAGACATGCCATGATGCCTTCGATCAAGAGCCTTCATCACTGGGCCTATCGCTGCCGCGACGCCGAGGAGACCCGGCACTTCTACGAGGACGTGCTTGGCCTTCCGTTGGCACACGTGGTCTCGGCCGACATCGTGCCCAGCACCGGCGAGTATTCGCCCTATGTTCACATCTTCTTCGAGATGGCGGACGGCTCTTACGTTGCCTTCTTCGATCTCGGCGACGGAGAGATCACCAAGCGCGATCCCGACACGCCGCGCTGGGTCAACCATCTGGCGCTCGAGGTCGAGAACGAGGAGGCGCTGGAGACCGCCAAGGCGCGGCTCGAGGCGGAAGGGGTGGATGTGCTCGGCGTGACCGACCATGGCTTCGTCAAGTCGATCTATTTCTTCGATCCCAACGACATCCGGCTGGAGCTCACCTGCCGCATCTCGGAAAAGAAGGATCTGGAGAAGAAGGCGGCGGAGGCCCATGCGCTTCTGGCCCAGTGGACCGCCCGTCCGGGCCGGATCGCCGCCGAGTAGACGTCCCCTCGGGGCAGGTCGCCCCGATCGGTTCGTCCAGGGGGACGCGCGCTCCCTACCGCTCCGCCGGCAGGACCTCGGTCATCGCGTCGATCCAGGCTGGATCGGCGCCCAGAGTCTCCAGTTCGGCCGCCGCCTCGGCCTTGGTCTGGGTGACCTTCCCGATCACGGCAGGACTCTCGCCCTCCGCCGGGTGGCAGCATGCTTCGAGCCGGATGCCGTTCGGGTCCCTGAAATAGATCGAGACCATGCCCGGCAGGATGTCGACGGGCCCGTCATAGGGGATGCCGTGGCGGGTAAGGCGCTCCTGGATCTCCTCGAACCGCTCGGCCGTGACCGAGAAGGCGCAGTGCTGCATCCCGCCGATGGCGTCGCGGTCCGACCGGGGCTTCTCGCCCTTCGGGATCTCGAAGAACGCGAGGAGACTGTCGTTCCCCATGTCGAAGAAATAGTGGCGGATGCATTCCCAGGGCGGGTTTCCCCGATTGCCGGGTCCGGTGCCCACGCCCTCCGGCACCTTCATCGCATGTACCAGCGGCATGCCGACCACGTTGACGAAGAATTCGGTGGTCGCCTTCATGTCCTCCGTCGTCAGCGCCAGATGGTGCACGCCGCGCGTAACGACGTGGTAGTCGGCTGCCTGGGCCGGGGCAGCCACTCCTGAATCGGCCATGATCGGTACCTCCCGGGGTCCGGATGACACGGCGACATTAGAGCATTTCCCCGCGAAGGCGAACCGCCCAGCAATGACCCGCGCGGTCAAGTCGAAAGCGAAATGTTCTGAGCCCGCCGGTAAATCGCCTCAAGATAGGGGGCGAGTCTTCTGGCGCCCGCTTCCATCGCCGGCAC
This sequence comes from Defluviicoccus sp., assembly GCA_022823775.1. GTDB lineage: Bacteria > Pseudomonadota > Alphaproteobacteria > MPNO01 > MPNO01 > MPNO01. Next base: position 10,507 of record JAJEHI010000150.1, read on the forward strand.
GCACTCCCGAACGTAGCGTTCCGCCGCCTCGCGAATCTCGTCCCTGAGCGCGCTCTCGTCGACCGACAGGATTTTCCGGTCGCGCATCACGATGCGACCGTCGACGATCGAGGTCGTCACCGCCTCCGACGTTGCTGAGAAGGCGAGTTGACGGATCGGGTCGACCAAGGGGATGAAGCCCCAATGGTCGCGGTCGAGCAGGATCAGGTCGGCGCGCATGCCGGGCTCGATCCTTCCCACCTGGTCCGCCATCAGCCCTGTCCTGGCGCCCGCCGAGGTCGCCATGTCGAACACTTCGTCCGCCGAAACCCAGGTTGCATGATCGGGTTTGCCGGTCTTGTGGATCAGGCTGGCCGCCCTGATCGCCTCGACCAGATCGGCGGTATCGCTGGTCGCCAGGCCGTCGGTGCCGAGCGCGACATCGATCCCCGCATCGAGCAGCTTGCGCACCGGGCAGGTGCCGCTTCCGAGCTTCATGTTGGAGAGAGGATTGTGGACCACGGAACAACCGCGGTCGGAGAGCCTGGCGATGTCGTCGTCGGTGAGCCATATCCCGTGCACCAGCGTGGTTCGCGGCCCCAGCAGCCCGACGCCGTCCATGAAGGCGACCGCCGTCATGTCCCAGGCTTCCTTGGCGTGGATGGCCTGTAGCCTGGTTTCGAGCGTGTGGCAGTGGATCGGGATATCGCGCTCGGCCGAGAGGGCCACGATCCGGCGCAGGAGATCGGGCGTGCAGCGCTGCGGTCCGCAGGGAGCGAGCACGATGCGAATCCGGTCGTCGTGACCGTGCCAGCGGTCGAACTGGCGTTCGAACAGGGCAATCTGGGCGTCGGCATCGGCGCCGCCCATGGCGGCGAGCTCGGCGTGGATCGCCTCCGGAATCAGCTCGTCCGCCCAGGGGAGGCACGCCCGAAGAGGCTGGTCCCACATGTCCACCGTCACCCAGGCGCGGAGACCCGCGGCCGCATAAGCCTGCATCGCCGCGTCCATCGCGTCCGGCGTGGCCGGCGGGTGCACGTAGTCGTCCTGAACGGTGGTCACGCCGGCGCGGATCGATTCGATCGCCGCCAGCATGGTCCTGAGATAGTAGTCGCGCTGCGTCAGCAGCGGAAAGCTGAAGGGCGGATAGCTCTCGCCGAGCCATATCTCGAGCGGCAGGTTGTCGTATGCGCCCTGCTGGAAGCCCTCGTTGGAGTGAAGGTGGGCATTGACCAGCCCCGGCATGACGATCGCGTTCGACGCGTCGATGACGGTTCCGTCGCGTTCCCGGGCCTTGTTCCGCCCGATGTCGACGATATGCGCGCCCTCGACGATAACGTCGGCGGTCTCGTAACGGCGCGACCCCGCTTCGCCGCGGACGACCAGCCCGTCCTTGACGATCAGCGTCCCGTCCATTCGCGCGGCCCGCAATCTACTCCCGCAGTGTCCGCAGAACGCGTTCCGGAGTCATTGGCAGGCGCCTGAGACGGACGCCCGCCGCGTGCGCGACCGCGTTCGAGACCGCCGGCGCGATGCCGACGATGGGGGGTTCGCCGATTCCCTTGGCGCCGAACGGACCGTCCTCGTCCGGGTCCTCCACCAGGATGGTCTCGATCTCCGGCGGGACGTCCATGATCCCGGGAATCTTGTAGTCCATGAAGGACGGATTCGCGAGGCGGCCCGAGTCCCACACCATCTCCTCGCAGAGCGCGTAGCCGAGCCCCTGGACGATCCCGCCCTGGATCTGGCCTTCCACCGCCGTCGGGTTGATCGCCTTGCCGATGTCGTGCGCCGACCAGATCTTTAGCGGCGTAATCCGCCCCGTGGCCTCGTCCAGCTCCACCTCGACCGCCTGGGCCGCGAAGATCCAGGCGCCGATCTTGCCGAACGGGAACCCCTTGAGATAGCCCCGCTTGGGATCGAAGTCGGGACCGTCGTAAGCGAGAGAGTTGGTGCCGATGACCGGCCCGCCGGCGACCCAGTGCGAGAAGCCGGAGATGTCCCGGAACCCAACCTCCGCCTCCGGCACGCCCTTGATGCCGATGCGGCCGCCGTCGCGGAGTTCCAGATCCTCCTCGGCGCACTCCATCATGATTGCCGCGCGCTGCTTGAGCTGGTTTACCGCGTCTTCGGCGGCGGCGACCACGGCGCGTCCGGCCATGTACGTGACCCGGCTCGCGGTGGTGCCCCAGTTATAGGGCGAGCCGTCTGTATCGGGCGTTGCCACGCTCACCCGGTCGACGTCGAGCCCGAGCGAGGCCGCGCAGATCTGGACCAGCACCGTGTCGGAGCCCTGGCCGTTATCGACCGCGCCCGTGTTCAGCACGGCGGTCCCGTCCTCCAGGATGCGGACGATCGCGCCCGAGGTCAGCACGCCCGAGATATGCGGGATGCAGGCGAGCCCGATGCCGCGCCTCTTGCCCGACCCGTTCGACGCCGCCTTTCGCTTCTCGTCCCATCCCGATGCCGCGCGGACCCGGTTCAGGCACTCCGAGAGCCCGGACTTGTTGAGCGCCACGCCGATCATCCACTCCTGGCCGGGCCGGACGGCGTTCTTGAGTCGGACATCTATCGGGTCCAAGCCGAGCTTGTCGGCGATCTCGTCGATCTGGGTTTCGCCGGCGATGGCGACCTGCGGCCCGCCGAAGCCCCGGAACGCGCCCGAGCGCAGCTTGTTGGTGTAGACCGGGCGCGACTCGATCGAGACGTTCTCGATTCGATAGGGCCCGCGGCAGAACAGCGCCGCGATCCCGGCGACACCCGGGCTGTCGTCGGCATACGCGCCCGCGTCGAGGACGATCCTGACCTCGCGCGCGAGCAGCGTGCCGTCGGCCGCCGCGCCGGTCTTCATCCACACCTTGCCCGGGTGGCGCGAGCGGATCATCTCGAAATCCTGCTCGCGGGTGAGCGTTACCTTGACCGGCCGGCCCGTGGCGCGGGCGAGCGCGGCCGCGGCGGGCTGCACGGTCTGCTCCATCTTGCCGCCGAAAGCGCCGCCCACCTGCGGCGTGACGCAGCGCACCTTGGACATCGGCATTCCGAGCGAATCGGCGACGAAGGACTGGACGTGGAACACCGACTGGTTGGACGACCAGATGGCGATCTTGCCGTTCGAGTCTATCTCCGCGAGCGCCGAGCAGGGCTCCATGTAGGAATGGCACTGCGCCTGGGTCTCGTAGTTCCCCTCGACGATTGCCGCGCAGCGGTCCCAGGCCGAGGCGACGTCGCCCTCGACGATCTCGATGACCGCCATCGCGTTGCCGTCGCTTTCCGCCTCGAAGACCCTGATGTAATCGCCCGATTTCTCGTGCAGGACGGGCGCGCCTTCCGCCAAGGCCTCGTCGGTGTCGAAGACCGCGGGCAGCTCCTCGTAGGAGATGTCGATCAGTCTCGCCGCTTCCTTTGCGGTGTCGAGGTCCACCGCGGCCACCGCGGCCACCGGCTCGCCCATGTAGCGGACTTTGCCGACCGCAAGCGCGGTCTCGTCCTTGATGAAGGGGCCGATCTTGTGGTCGCCGATATCCTCCCCCGTCACCACCGCCTCGACGCCGTCGAGCGCCAGCGCGGCGGAAATGTCGTAGCCCGCGATCCGGGCATGCGCGTAGGGGCTCGGCACGATAACGCCGATCAGCATGTCGGGACGTGACATGTCGTCCGCGTAGACCGCCTTGCCGGTGATCTTGTCGCGTGTCTCGAGCCGCGGGATTCCCTGGCCTACGGGGCTCACATAGTCGTTCATCGCGCGCCTCCCGCGCTCGCGGACTTCACCGCCTCGATCACCTTCACATAGCCCGAGCAGCGGCAGAGGTTGCCGGAGAGCCCGTCGCGGATTTCGTCGTCGCTCGGCTCGGGGTTGTCCGCCAGCAGCGCCGTCGCCGCGATCGCCATGCCCGGCATGCAGAACCCGCACTG
>JAJEHI010000102.1 GCA_022823775.1 Defluviicoccus sp.
TCGGATCGCCGTCGCTCAATTCATCCAGCAGCCTGTAGTAGCGTCGCGCAGCGGCTTCCATCTCAAGGAACTGCTTGCTCCGCTGCGGAACTTCGACACCCATGGTTTCCTCGGCGACATCCTCGACACTGTAAGGCTCGCTGCGCTCTTCAAGAGCGCCACTCCCGCTGAGGTTGATGAGGCCCTGGCCGTCGAGCGACTGGACGATAAACGGCGAATGCGTCGTCGCCACGAACTGCAGGCTCGGGAAGAGCGACGTAAGGTTGCGGACGATTGCGCGCTGCCAGTTCGGATGCAGATGGAGGTCGAGTTCGTCGATCAGCACCACACCTTCGGTCGCGCCGGGCGCGTCGCCGGCGAGATGGGGGTTCAACTGGACGCAGCGTAAGGCGATGTCCGCAGCGAGCGCGGTCATGCTCCGCTGCCCGTCGCTGAGGAAGCCGAACGGGTAACGCTCGCCACCGGCGAAATCGAGAGCGATATCGTCAAGCTTGAAATCGTACAGCGCTCGCTCCGCACCCTCGACGCACCCGACGACCGCCGAAAAAACGGCCTTGAGGCTGGTCAGCGGCTTTTCCTCTTGCACCTCTATCAACGCCATTTTCTTGATCCACCGGCGCAGCAATTCTGACGACACCGCCGGCTCCAGGCACCCGCGATAGGCCTCGAATCTCGACATTTTCCCGAGCGGCTGCCGCATCGCGGAGCGGGTAGCCCTCGTGGTCCGAGGCTCAATCCACAGGCGCCCAGTGCCGTATGAAAGGACCAAGGGGAAATCGGTTTCCGGCCTGCCCGCATGGTAGTGCCCGGAGGCACTCCGGGCGACCATCCGTGCGCCGACGCGGTTGGTCCGACCGTCGAGCGAGGCCAGTTCGCGCCGCCAACGCATCTGCGAACCGTGAACCGTCCCTTCGCAGGCGACAGCGCAGGGTGTGACCGGCTCGAAGGTGGGGAACTCCCCGTTCCGCCGGACGCGCCGCCGGACATAGTCCCGTTTGATCGAGTGTGCCGGCAAATCCGGAATGCCGAGCAGATAAGCGCCAATGCCGACGCGCAGTGCGTCCAGGATTGCCGTCTTCCCACTGCCGTTGTCGCCGACCAGCAACGTGAATTGAGGATGAAATTCGAAGGAGTGCTCTTCGAAATTCTTGAGGTTTGTAACCGTGAGCCGGTGAATGCGCATTGAGGCAGAGCGTTGCGGAAAGATGCTCGAAGGGACGCTGCCATAATGGCGCACCATGCGGAAAATCGCCAGCGTTAAGCAATGGGGCGGCTGGTTCTTCACCTCCGGCGGATTCGCCATCGCCTCTTGGACAGGGTGCGGCGGAAAAGGACAGTGACGGCTCCTTGCGAACTGCCGGAGCCTCGTATCGAGGCGGGACGCGCGGCTGCCGGGGCCGCGTTCCGCGCCTTGCGTCCTCCGCAATCCTGTTGATGTCGCGCTGGCGAACCGGTAGTCGGGCGCTACAGGCGCTGCGGGCGCGGCGGAGGCCATTCGATGTTGCACGATGAGTGAGGGACGGCAGATCCTGGGGGTGTGGCTGCTGCGCGACGAAGAGCATTTCGCCGCCTGGTCGCTGATGAACGCGGCGGAATTCTGCGACCGCATCCTGGTCATGGACAACCGCTCGCGCGACAGGACGCGGCAGATCGTCGAGGCGGTCGCCGCGCGTCACCGGCATGTCGAAATCCTCGATGTCGAGGATGCCCGCGACACCCACAAGTATCTCGAGGATTACGCCGGGACGCGAACCTGGGTCTTCGGCGTGGACGGCGACGAAATCTACGACCCCGCCGGCCTGGCGCGGATGCGCCCGCGCCTGCTCGCCGGAGAGTTCGACGGCTACTGGCGCATCGCCGGGCATATGCGCCATGTGCTGGGCATCCGCTTCGACCGGGCCGAGGCGTTCGGCTACACCCAGCCCGACGCGCCGGAGGGCACCAAATGCTTCAATTTCGACGCCATCGAGAGCTGGCGCCCCGGACCGCACGAACGCCTGCACGGCCGTAAGTCGGTCGTTTTCCGATCCGGATACGGGCACGACAGCATCCTGCGCACATGGCGGCAGGAGCCTTGGGAGGAGACGGATTTTCGCTGCCTCCACCTGTGCTTCTTTCCGCGCTCGCGATTCGAGGCGGCGGCGCCTGGCGAAGCGGGGAAATCGACCGGCCGGGCCAACCCGCGGGAACGATGGGGGCAGCGTTCGCTCCTGCGCCGCGCGCGCCGCGCCGTCATGCGCCGCCTCGATCCGCGCTACGACCTGAAGCGGAACTACAAGCGTCGCACCTACGCCAAGGGGCCGGTCGCGACCTTCGATATCGGCGGCTTCGGCGCGCCGGACGATTTCTGCGCCGTGGCTCCGGACTGCGCCGGGGCGCTCGCGGCAATCCGGTCGGCGACCGAACTGCACGAACGGACGCAGCCCGGCGTTACGCCCTGAACCGCCCCGCAGCGCGCTGTCGCACCCCGCACAGCGGCGCTATGCAGCGACGCTATTGCGGAGGCTCGTTGCCGTCGGTGCGCCGGCCCCAGACATCCGCATGGTCGGCCCACAGACGGTAGCCGCGCCCGGCCAACTCCCGCGCCAGCGTTCGGCGTTCGTCTCCCGTCAGGTGCTTGTGTTCGTACCGGATGACCGCCGGCAGCCATCCGGCCTCAAGCGCCATCCGGACGATTTCCCCGTCGAAGCCTTCGGTATCGACCAAAAGCACGTCGGGGTGGACGATGCCGGCTTCCGCCGCGGCGTCCTCCAGCGTGGTCACCGGCACGGTTGCCGATCCGATCGACGCCGCGATTTCGTCGTCGAAGCCTAATTTCGTTCTGGACCGTATTTCCTTCTCGACATGCCGCCGCTCGAAGGAAGCGATGCCGTCGCCCAGGCGGTCGGCAGCGTCCCCTGTTGCAAAATAGATTCTCCGCTTCCCCGGTTGCCGGTCGATGGCGACGTTAAGGCGGACGACCTGTGGAAGATCCTCGAAACGGCGGGCCAGACGGGCGAACGCGGCGCGCTGCGGCTCGATGAGCAGCGCCCGTTCGATGCGGTCCGGCCGGTCCCGGATCAGGTCGCCGAGGGGGTCCCTGCCGTCGTTGGCGCCGACCTGGACGACGGCGATCGGGCGCGCGTCGGCCAGTCGGTCGAGCAGGTCGCGGAAGCTGCGGTGCCGCCGGAACATCTGACGCAGATGCACGCCGGGATTCCGCGCCAGCGCTTTGGTCAAAAAGTGGATGCCGCAGGCGCGTTTCAGCCGCCGGATCATGCGCCGCTCCGCCCAGCGTCGTCCGGCCCGTCGCGCCAGCGGTCGGTAATCCGGGCGACTTTAGCGCCGAACCCTACAGCCCCCGGCCGCGGGCCGGGATGATCGTTACGGTCGTCGAGAGCCCGATGGACAACATCATCGAAGCGGCGCTTTGCCCCACTAAAGTCAGCTTCGGGTCTGGCGGTGTCCGAGGCCGCGGTCAACCGTATGCTCGCTGTCGGCAAGCCAGACAATTACACTCGCTGCCGCTCGGCGTGTAATGCACCAATCCATGAGTCACGCCGCCAACGGCGTCGAAGCTCGTTGAGAAAACGTCGAAGAAGCTGGCATCTCCATTTTCATAATAGCGACGGATGGCATGAGCGATGAGATCGGCGAATTGTATCATCCGTGTCGCTTTCGAATCCACGAACAACGGAACATCCGCCAGATTGTAGAGCTGTCCCCATCGATGCCCTTCCCGCCGGAAATCGCGCGCCAGTCCCTGCAGCGCGGTTTCGTCGGACGACTTGTCCAGGATAATGAGGCCTCGTTGCGTGTCGCCGGATTTGTGAAGGCGACCGAGGTATCGGTCGAAGCGGTTGCAAATCTGCTCGAACGCATACTCCATGGGATCGTCCGGCGATATCGCCGCTTTGTGAATTGCCGCTCCGAAAACCGTCGCGGAACGGGAAGCGGCTATTATTCCCAGTGCTTCCCGATATATCTCGATCCGCTCGTTTTTTGGAATACGGCGCCAGGCTTTCTTCCCGCCGCGAATATCGGTCCCTCGAAACTCGATTTCCTGAGGAGCGTCCGGCCTCAATCTGGCGGCGATCTCGTCCAGTCTTCCGGAAAACCAGTGCGGTTGACGCTCGAATACCGATACGCCCGCCAGTACGATATGGCTGTCGGAGGCGTTCTTGACCGAACCGGAATCGTCCAGGTACAGAAGGTGCATTGAGCAAAAGGCGGCCGGGAGGGGTACAGACCCCAACGGCCCGCGACGGCGAGCCTCCCAACCGCACACCCTTAGGTTATCATCGGGCACGCAAAAGACAAGTACGCTTAGCGTGCCGTTTTGACACAATCAACCCTTTTTATTCCTTTTTTGTACAATTTATGTTCCGAAATGGTGGCTGTGCAGCATACGGACGGAATACCGGATCGAGAAAGCGGCGGAAGGTCGGCAGCTACAGGCTGCCGGTCGTCGCGAGAGCGCGCGTCCCAACGACTCCGGAAATCGGCGCATCGGACCTTTCGGAAGCTGGCGCTGGCCCGGACGGCCGCGGCCCTGTATCGGGCACGTCTCGGCTTGCGGATCATGCGGGAACCGGTCTGCTGTCCTCCGACCGGTCGTGCCAGTGGTCGGCGATCCAGGGGGCGGGCCGGGTGCGCCGGTGCAGCCGGCCGCGGCGCCAGCCGCCCAGGGCCTGGTCGGGGTCGGGCCGGCCGTGGAACACCAGGATGCGCGTGCCCGGCGGCAGCTTCGGGGCGGCCAGCAGGTTGAGCGGGAAGGCTGGCACCGAATGGCGCTTGAAGCTGCGGACCCAGGTCTCGGGCCACCAGCGGCGTTCGCCGATGGCGACGGTCAGGTATCGCTGTGGCGAATAGATGTCGTATTTCCGCAGAATCCGGTCGCGCTCCCGAAGGAAGCCGTCGACGGCGAACTGGGTCGTGCCGGCGCGCCAGCGGAAGACGGACGAGTTGCCGACATCCGGACGCTTCTTGAATATCTGGTGCGGCAGTTTCCAGTTGTGGATGATGCAGCGTTGGCCCGGCTCGTAGTCGAAGAAGCTATCGATGCCGTCGACGATCAGCAGGTCGAGATCGAGGAACAGGCAATCGCCTTCCATGCCGGCCAGCCCGTCGGCGAACAGGCCGAGCTTGAGCCAGGTGGTTCGCACATAACGTTTCGGCAAATCGAGCGGCGGCAGCGGGTGCGGCTCGATTTCCGGCAGCAGCCCGGCGCCGTTGTCGGTGAAGCACAGGAAGCGGAACGGCCGGGTCAGATGGCGGTCGATGGCCCGGTAGAGCCGGTTGACGAATTCCGGCCCGTAGCGGTCGCCCCATTTCAGCGTCACGATGTTGACCGGCGCGCCCGGGGCAAGTGACATCGGCGATGGCGGGGCGTTTTGCGGCACGGGGGAAGCTCTCCCGGGACAGGCCGTTCGGACGGGCGGAACAAGCATGCCTCGGAGCGGCAAGTCAAACATGGCGGCCGGCAGGGATCGGCGCTGCACCGTGACCTGTCGCGATATGTCATGACCGTATTATCCCCTTGAAACACTTAGGCCCAATCCCTATATCATGGTCAAGGAGACAGACCCATGACCATGACAGTGATCCAATTCATGAAGCGCTTCCCGAACGACGATGCCTGCCTTGAGCATCTGATGGCGCAGCGATACGGCTTCCGGCGGACCTGCGAGGGTTGCGGCAGACCGTCGATCTTTCACCGGGTGCGCACCCGGAAGGTCTACAACTGCCAGTGGTGCGGCCATCAGATCAGCCCGTGCGTCGGCACGCCGATGGAAAACTCCCGGACGCCTTTGGTGAGTTGGTTCTACGCGATGTACCTGTTCACCGCGTCGCGCCACGGCGTTGCGGCGAGGGAATTGCAGCGCCAGTTGGGCGTCACCTACAAATGCGCGTGGCGTATGGCGCACAAAATCCGCGAGTACATGGCGAAGGTGGACGGCGACGGGATGCTCGACGGGCACGTTGAACTGGACGAAGCCTATATCGGCGGCCGGAAGCGCGGCGGGAAGGCGAAGGGCCTCACCGGGCGCGGTGCGGACAAGGCCATCGTCTTCGGCATGGTCGAGCGGGGCGGCGAAGCCATCACCCGCGTTGTCGAGGGCGCAGGCCGCCGCGACCTGCTCCCCCATGTCCGGGCGCACGTCGCGCCGGGAACGCACATCAGCACCGACGAATGGATGCCGTACCGGGCGCTGCCCCGCATGGGCTACTCGCACGGCACGGTCGAGCATCGGTCGAAGCAGTATGTCAGCGGGCGCGATCATGTGAACAGCATCGAAGCCTTCTGGCTGATCCTCAAGCGGTCGATCCGCGGGACGCACGTTTGGGTTTCGCGGAAGCATCTGTCTTCGTATCTCGGCGAGTTCGAGTTCCGTTGGAACCGCCGGAAGGCCCCGGAGCGGATGCTGGCCGATCTGCTGGCGTTCCGCACATAGCGTCGATCAGCGCATGGAAGCGCCGCCCGGCCACGTCCGGCGGCAGAGGCTCCTTGATCGGGTGCTGGCGGGCGAACTCATCCAGACGCCCCGCCGCGATCGCCTCGGTGTAGGTCAGCGGCTTCATCGCATGTGCCCCCGTTTCTTGTTCTCCCGCCGCAACCCCGACAGGGTGTAGATGTTGCTCTTGAGGCGGTTGCAGGGGCCGCACAGCAGCACCCGGTTCGAGATGTGATTCCAACCGCCGTCGGCCCGCGGCGTGTTGTGGTCGAGTTCGAGATAGCGCGGATCGTCGAAGGTCCGGTCGCAGCCCTGGCACTTCGCGCCGTGCTGGCCGATCAGGAAGTCGTACATCTCGGCCCGCGTCATCTTGCGGCCTTCCGGCTCGCGAATGCGCTCCTTCACCCGCAGGAACGGCGACGCGGTTTCGCCGTCATCCGTCCGTTCCGGCGGATCGGCAGTGAACGTCACGTCCCCGAATAGCCCCGTGGTGTCCCGCAGGCGCTCCACGACGAGCTTGTGCGATCCTTCCCATATATCCATGCCGACCCACTGCCGTTGCAGCTTCTCGGCGGCTACGAGGGTCGTGGCGCACCCGGCGAAGGGATCGCATACCATGTCGCCCTCGTTGGAACTGGCCCGGATCATCCGCTCGTACAGCGCCAGCGGCTTCTGGGTCGGATAGCCGGTCTGCTCTTTGGCGGTCGGACTCAAGATCGGCTGTATGTCCGCCCACCAGTCATTCTGGACCGCCCCTTTGTTGCTCAGGGCGTAATTCTCGTTGAGCCGTTTCTTGTACTGGGTCAGCCCGCGCTGCATCGTCCCTTCGGAATAGGGCCGATATTGGGTGTTGAACAAAACATCCTTGTGCGACTTCGCGTAGTACAGAACGATGTCGTGCTTTTTCCCGAAATACTTCCGGCTGACCCCGCCGCTGGTGTAGCACCAGACAATCTGATTCCGCATATTCCGCCAGCCAAAGATCGCGTCCATCACGGCTTTGAGATAGTGGGAAGCGGTCGGATCGCAGTGGAGATAGATCGAGCCCGTCGGCTTGAGGACGCGGTGCATGGCCAGCAGCCGCACGGCCATGAAGCAGACGAACGCGCCCATCCCGTCGCTGTGGGCGTATCGCGCCGACTCGATGGCTTCCATCAGGCGTGGGTGATCATCTGTCAGTTGATCGGTCCATTCCTCGTGCACGTCCCGCTCCCACGCCCAGCGGTCCTGGAAGCGCGCCCCGGCCGCGAGGCTGACCGGCGTCGCGTGAAAGTCCCGGCCCTTGTTGAACGGCGGATCGGTCGCGATCAGATCCACCGACTCCGAGTTCATGGCCCGGAGGAACCCGAGGTTGTCGCCGTGGAACAGCGTCCGGTTGCGCCAGTTCGCCTTGCCCATGCCGCCCTCCCGATGTAAAGAGGCGGGACGTTATCGGGCGGCGGTTATT
>JAJEHI010000189.1 GCA_022823775.1 Defluviicoccus sp.
CAGCGCCTGGCCGGACCTGCCGCGCAACACGGTCTCGACGATCGCGGTGTTCGGCAAGTAGCGCTGCTCGCTCGATTCGAAATCGTCGATCTCGACCTCGTAGAAGCCGATCGGCTCGGTCGGCCGCAGCAGGTCGCAAAACACCGGGTTGCCGTCGAAGCGGGGCATGCAGGCCCAGACCATGCGCGCGCGCGAATCGAGCAGGCCGGCATAGGTGCAGTTACCGACGATGGCGAGATCGAGCGATTGCATGAGTCACCCTTCTCCGAAAGACCGGTACCGCGCCCCGGCGATTTCGTCAGTATAGCCCGGGGCCGGCGTCCGGTTGTCGATCCATCGCCGGCGCGGTGTGGCATATTGGAACCGCCTCGGGTCGGAAACAGGAGGGTAGCTTGGCCGACCGTTTCGACATTTCGGGCCGCACCGCATTCTTGACCGGCGCGAGCCGGGGAATCGGCCGCGCCATCGCCCTGGCGCTGGCGGAGCACGGCGCGGACGTGGCGATCAACCATACGGCCGCGTTCGACGCGGAGGTCGGCTTTCCCGGCGCGGCGGCCGATCTGGTCGACGAAGCGCGGTCGCACGGGGTCGAAGCGTTCGCGATCGAGGGCGACCTTTCGGTCGAGGGCGCGGTTTTCGACGTGTTCGACAAGGCGGTCTCGGCGCTCGGGCGCGTCGATATCCTGGTGAGCAACGCCAACATCCAGATCGCGCGCGACTTCGGGGAAGTCACCGCGGAGCAGATCGATCTGCAATGCCGGATGAATTACCGCGTTCCCATCCAGCTTCTCCAGCGCGCGCTGCCCCCGATGGCCGAACGCGGCTGGGGCCGGGTGCTGGCGATCGGAAGCGTCCAGCAGGCCAACCCCACCATCGAGCTCGCGGTCTATGCGGGACTCAAGAGCGCCCAGCAGAACCTGGTCATGAATTTGAGCCGCCAGTACGTGAAGACGGGGGTCACCATCAACAACCTGGCCCCCGGGCTGATCGATACGGACCGCAACCGGTTCCTGAGGGGCAGCGAGGCGGACTGGCGGGCCACCATCGAACGCACCAGCCCGATGGGCCGCGCCGGGCTGCCCGAGGACCTCGCGGGCGCCGCGCTCCTGCTGTGTTCGGACGCCGGCAGTTTCATCACCGGGACCAATATCAACGTGACCGGCGGCGGCGACCTGCCCTGGACCTGACCCCGCCCTTCGCCGCGCCCCGCCCTCCCCCGGCCCTCCCGCAAGCGGGAGGGGAGAAGGCAAGGAGGCGGAGGCGAGCGAATCCCCTCTCCCCCGCGGGGAGAGGGTCAGGGGAACCTCCCGGGCGAGATCTTGCCCGGTCAAAAACACCTCAATGCGAGTGACGGGGCAACTTCGCGGTTACCGCGCGGTAGCGCGTGGCGAACTCGAAACAGCCGCCGTCCGCCAGCTGTCCGACATTGGCGCGGTAGAGCTCTTCCCACGGCGTGTGGTGTTCGAGTTCGGCGGGGGTGTAGGCCGCCCGGCGCGCCGCAAGGGTTTCCTCCGGCAGCAGGATGTCGACGCGCCGCCGCCGCAGGTCGACCCGCAGCCGGTCGCCGGTCTCGAGGATCGCGAGGTTTCCGCCGACCGCGCTTTCGGGGCTGGCGTTCAGGATCGAGGGACTCCCCGACGTTCCCGACTGCCGGCCGTCGCCGATGGTCGGCAGCTCGTGGATGCCGGCCTGGATGAGGGCCGCCGGGGGCTGCATGTTCACCACCTCGGCCGATCCCGGATATCCAACGGGCCCGGTGCCGCGCATCACCAGGATGCAGGTCTCGTCGATGTCGAGCGCCGGATCGTCGATCCGGGCCCGGTAGTCCTCCGGCCCGTCGAAGACGATGGCGCGCCCCTCGAACGCGTCGGGGTCGTCGGCGGATTCGAGAAAACGGGCGCGGAAGTCGTCGGAGATCACGCTGGTCTTCATGATCGCGGCATCGAACAGGTTGCCGCCCATGACCGCGAACCCGGCCCGCTCCTTGAGCGGCCGGCCGAACGGACGGATGACGTCCTCGTCCGACGGCGCGGCGTCGGCGACGTTCTCCGCCACCGTCCCGCCGTTCACGGTGAGCGCATCGCCGTTGAGCCTGCCGGCGCGCAGCAGCTCGCCCATGACGGCCGGCACGCCGCCGGCGCGGTGATAATCCTCCCCCAGATAGTCCCCGGCGGGCTGGCAGTTGACCAGCAGCGGCACGTCGTAACCCACCGCCTGCCAGTCCTCCAGCGTGAGCTCGACGCCGATATGGCGCGCGATGGCGTTGATGTGGATGGGCGCGTTGGTGGAACCGCCGATCGCGCTGTTGACGGCGATTGCGTTCTCGAAGGCGGCGCGGGTCAGGACCCTGTCGGGCGTGAGGTCCTCGTGGATCATCTCGACGATCCGCCGGCCGGTATCGTAGGCGTACTGGGCGCGCTGCTTGTGCGGCGCGGGCGGGGTCGCCGAGCCCGGCAGCGACATGCCGAGCGCCTCGGCGAGCGAGTTCATCGTGGACGCGGTCCCCATGGTGTTGCAGTGGCCGGGGCTCGGCGCCGACGAGGCGACCATCTCGATGAACTCGTCGTCGGCGATCTCGCCGGCGGCGAGCAGCCGGCGGGCCTCCCAAAGGATGGTGCCGGAACCCGACCGGCGTCCGTTCCACCAGCCGTTGAGCATCGGGCCGCCGTTGAGCGAGATCGCGGGCAGGTTCGCCGTCGCCGCCGCCATGATGAGCGCGGGCGTGGTCTTGTCGCAGCCCGTCGTCAGGATGACGCCGTCGATCGGATAGCCGTGCAGGATCTCCACGACGCCGAGATAGGCGAGGTTGCGGTCGATGGCGGCGGTCGGTCGCCGGCCGCTCTCCTGGATGGGATGAACCGGAAATTCGAGCGGGATTCCGCCCGCCTCGCGGATTCCTTCCCGCATTCGCTCCGCCAGGCTCTGGTGGATGCGGTTGCAGGGCGACAGGTCCGAACCGGTCTGCGCGATCCCGACGATGGGCTTGCCGGACTGCAGCTCCTCGCGGGTCAGGCCGAAATTCATATAGCGCTCGATATAGAGCGCGGTCATGCCGGGATCGAGCGGATCGTCGAACCAGCTTCGGCTGCGCAGCTTCCTCGGGGCCATGGGCGCATCTCCCACGCTGTCGGGTTCTCAACTTAGAGCGTGTCCGTTCGGCTTGGAAGCGCCGACGCGGCCGTCCCCCGTCCTTCGATAGGGGCTTGTCCTGAAAGGTTGACGGGCGGTCGGAACGCCTCCTGCGGGGGGCGGACGTGCATTCCTCCCACCGCGCGTCACGGTCGACACGGCGCCCGCCCCCTGTCGTCATGCCCGGACTTGTTCCGGGGTCGCATACCAACGTAGCCATCTGCCGCCACCGTCCGCCGCCTGTCGTCGGGAGCATGATAGAGGGTTGTAATAGTTAGTATTTTTCCATCCTTCCCGGTTCCTGACCCCTTGACTTTCCGCCTTTCGTCGCCTTT
>JAJEHI010000178.1 GCA_022823775.1 Defluviicoccus sp.
TGGCTGCGGCGGATCGCGGCCGGGCTGGCGGTCTTGGTCGCGGTCGTGCTGGGCGGCGCCTGGCTCGCGATCGAGACGGCCCGGCCGCAGACCGAGGGCACCGTCTCGCTCGCCGGGATCGGCGCGCCGGTTTCGATCGTCCGAGACCGGTACGGCATCCCGCGCATCGGCGCGGAGACCGAACGGGATGCCTATTTCGCCCTGGGCTACGTGCACGCCCAGGACCGGTTCTTTCAGATGGAATTCATGCGGCGCATGGGCGCCGGGCGACTGTCCGAGATTGTCGGAGAGCCGACGCTCCCGATCGACCGCTGGATGCGCGTGCTCGGCCTTTACCGGCTTGCCGAAGCCTCGCTCGAGCGGCTTTCGGCGCCGGTCGTCGAAAGCCTCGAAGCCTATGCCGCGGGGGTCAACGCCTATCTCGATTCGCACTCGGGCCTCGTTTCCGTCGAGCTCGCATTGACGTTGGCCATGCCGGAGAAATGGCGTCCGGCGGATTCCCTGGTCTGGGCGCGGCTCATGGGGATGCGGCTATCGGGAAATTCCCGAGCCGAAGCGCTGCGCGCCCGCCTCCTCGAGCTCTTGCCGGCGGAGCGGGTCGACGAACTCTGGCCGGGCGTGGCCGGCGAAACGCCGCCCACGATCGCCGCGCTCGGCAACGCATCCCTGTTCTCGGCAATTCTCAGGGACTGGCCGGCGACGATCGCTCCCGTCACCGCATCGAATGTCTGGGCGGTGGCGGGATCCCGGACCGAGACCGGGAGCCCGATCCTCGCCAACGACCCGCATCTCGGATTTCGCGCCCCCGGCCTCTGGTACCTGGCCCGCATAGAAACCCCGGAGCTCACTTTGGCGGGAGCCACCGTTCCCGGCGTTCCGATGACCGTTCTCGGTCATAACGGGTCGATCGCGTGGGGCCTGACAACCACGGACAGCGACACGGAGGATTTGTACCTGGAGCGGCTGGACCCCAACGACCCCAACCGGTACCTGACCCCCGAAGGCCCGCGCGCGTTCGAGGTGCGGGTGGAACGGATCGGGGTCCGGGGCGGGGACGAGGTGACGCTCACCGTGCGGTCGACCCGCCACGGCCCGGTGATCTCGGATGTCGACCCGAAGACCGCGAGTATCGCGAAACCGGGCCACGCGGTGGCGCTTGCCGCGGCGGCGCTGCGCGAGGACGACACGACCGCCGAGGCGATGTGGAGACTCAACCGGGCGCGAACATGGGAGCAATTCGAGTCGGCGCTCGCCTTTTTCCATTCGCCGCAGCAGAACGTGGTCTACGCGGACACCGCGGGCAATATCGGGATCGTCGTCCCGGGACGCGTGCCGATCAGGCGCGCGGGCGACGGGCGCTACCCGGTGCCTGGATGGACGGGGGAGTACGATTGGACCGGCTTCATACCATTCGAGGCGTTGCCGCGACTGTTCAACCCGTCGACCGGACGCATCGTCAACGCCAACCACCCCGTCGTCGGTCCGGACTACCCGTATCGGCTCGGTCACGGAGACACCCCGCCCTATCGGGCGAAACGGATCCATGCCCTGCTCGATGCGGAGAACTCGCGATCCCCGGCGGGCGCCGGTGCGATGCAGAACGACTCGGTTTCGTTGGCCGCCCGGGACCTGCTGCCGCTGATGTTGCGGACGGTGAAGGAGACGGAAGCGCGATCCGCCGTGCTCGCGCGGCTTCGCGGGTGGGACGGTACGATGGACCGCCGCCGCCCGGAACCCCTGGTCTTCGTCGCCTGGCTGCGCGCGCTGAACCGCCTGCTCTATCGCGACGAGACTGGCTCGTCGTTCCCGCATGTCTGGCGCCTGCGTCCCCTGTTCGTGCGGGAAACGCTGAAACGGGACGGGGACTGGTGCGACGACATCGCTACGCCGTCCCGGGAAACCTGTCGGGATATGGTGGGCAAGGCGCTCGATGCCGCGCTCGCGGAGCTCGGCGCGCGCTTCGGCGACGAACCCGACGACTGGCGCTGGGGCGATGCCCATTACGCCCATTTCCGGCACTCCGTTTTCGGCTGGATTCCGTTGCTCAACCGGCTGGCCGACATCCGTATCGCGGTCGACGGCGGTTCGTTCACCGTAAATCGCGGCCAGCACCGCTCCGGACGCATGAACGAACCGTATGCGAGCGTCCACGGCGCGGGCTACCGGGCGGTTTACGACCTCTCCGATCTCGACCGGTCGCTGTTCATCCAGGCGACCGGCCAGTCGGGCCACCTCACGTCGCCGCACTATCGCGATCTGACGCCGCTGTGGCGGGACGGGGTGTTCCTCACCATCGGTCCCATCGCTGCCGGCCCGGCGGACACCGCAAGGCGCCTCACTCTGGAGCCGCGCCGGTGACCCTCGCCTTCGACGACGTCGAGGCGGCCGCCCGGACGATCGCGGACAGGGTAATCGAAACGCCGACGGTCCACTCTCCGAAGCTGTCGGAGATGCTGGGAACGCATATCCGCTTCAAGCTGGAGAACCTGCATTACACCGCCTCGTTCAAGGAGCGGGGCGCCCTCAACTGCATGCTCGGGCTGGGCGAAGCGGAGCGTTCCGCCGGCGTGATCGCGATGTCCGCGGGGAACCACGCGCAGGCGGTCGCCCGCCACGCTCAGGCGCTCGGCATCGCGGCGACGATCGTGATGCCGGAGAACACCCCGTTCCAGAAGGTCGCCAACACCGAAGCGCTGGGCGCCGCGGTCGCGCTGGAGGGAAACGACCTCGCCGAAGCCGCCGTCTTCGCCGATGCGGAGGCGCGGAACCGGGGCCTCATCCCGATCCATCCCTACGAGGACGTCCGAGTGATCGCGGGTCAGGGCACGGTCGCGCTGGAGATGCTGAGGGCCGCGCCCGATCTCGACATGCTCATCGTTCCGGTCGGCGGCGGAGGGCTGATCGCCGGGTGCATCCTTGCGGCCAAGGAACTCAATCCCGAAATCGAGATCGTCGGAGTCCAGGCGGCCCGCTGCCCGGCGATGCTGGCGGCGCTCGGTGGAACCGCGATCGAGCCCCGCGCCGACACTCTGGCCGAGGGAATAGCGGTCAAGAGGCCCGGCCAAACGGCCCGCGGCATTATCGCCGCTTCGGGCACGGAGATCGTGCTGGTCGAGGAAGGCGAGATCGAAAGCGCGATCGTGCTCATGGCGGAGGTGGAGAAGCTGGTCGTGGAGGGCGCGGGCGCCGCGGCGCTGGCCGCGATCCTGGCCCATCCGGAACGGTTCCGCAGACGCCGCGTGGGAGCCATCGTTTCGGGCGGCAACATCGACCCCCGCCTCCTGGCGGGCGTACTGATGCGCGGGCTGGTCCGGGTCGGCCGGCTGGTCCGCCTCCGCGCGGTCATCGACGATCTGCCGGGCAGGCTGGCGCAGCTCACCCGGACGGTCGGCCGGCTCGGCGGCGACATCGTCGAGGTCGAGCACCAGCGATGGTTTCACGACGTACCCGCGCGCAAGACGCTGGTCGATCTGCTGGTGGAAGTGCGCAGCCCGGAAGAAGCGGGGTCGCTGGTCGACGGGCTGACGGCGGAAGGCTACGAAGTCACTCGGCTGGGGACGACGTCGCGGATGCGTTGACGGCGGCGGCTCCCGACAGCGCGTTGTAGCGGCCCTTGTAATAGAGCAGCGGCCGGCAATCGTCTTCCCGGTACGTCATTTCCCGGATGCGTCCGACGACGATGACGTGGTCCCCCCCCTCGTGGATCGCATGGGTATCGCATTCGAGGTTGGCGAGGCAGCCGGGCAGGATCGGGCTTCCCGTCTCCCAGGTCACGTAGTCGATTCCGTTCCACTTGTCGGGCTGCGACCGGGCGAAATTGGTGGAGATTCCCTCCTGGTCCTCGCCGAGGACGTTTACGGCGAAATGACTGGAATTCTGGAACGCCTCGAAGCTCATCGCCTTGTAGTCGAGGCAGAACAGGCAGAGCGGCGGATCCAGGGAGAGGGAAGCGAACGAGTTCGCGGTCACGCCGTAGAGGACCCCCTCGGCATCGGCGGTGGTGATCACGGTGATACCGGTGGCGAAACAGCCGAACGCGTCGCGCAACGCCCTGGGTTCCAATGTCATCTCGTCTTCCGTCGTCCTGCCCCGCCGCGCGGCGTTCGGGCGATCGGCCCGGTCCCGTGCGCACGGTCGCCCAAGTCTACTTGAGCGGGGCTCCCCCTTCAAAGCGCCCGGGCCGGTCAGGACTTCGCGGCCGCCGAAAAGTAGACCCCGCGTCCGCTCGCGATCAGCCTGTCCCGCGCGTCATGGACGGATGCCTCGGCGACCGCGTTGGTGCTGCCCAGACGGACGACCCTGCCCTTGGCCAGGAGATCGCCCGGTTCGGCGACGCGGTGATAATCGACCCGGAGATCCACCGTCGGTACGGGCATTCCGAGCTTTGCGGCGATCGCGAAGTCCGCCGCCACGTCCACCAGCGCGCCGATGATGCCGCCATGCGTGATCCGAAGCTTGGGGTTGGAGATCATTTCCTCGCGCCATTTCATGCCGATCGCGATGCCGTCTTCGGTATAGGAGACGACATGAAGGCCCATCCAGGCGTTGAAATGATTGGCGACGAGGCGCGCTTCGAGTTTGTCGGCCGCGATCACGTTCTCGGCCATTGCGGCCTCCCTTGACGGCTTGGCGGAAACGCCGCGATCGGCGGACAGGGAAAATGCCGCGCGGCGGTTCCAGAGTCTCATAGACCGTAGCAAATAAGTGATTGAATTTCAACAATTATCCTGTCCCTTTTCATACCGTGAGAGGGCATTTCCGGACCGCTGGCGGACCGCCGCCGCTAGCCTTATGATCCATGCGATGGAACGCGTAACGATCGCGAAGTCGAGGAGGCGATGAGCGAGCAGCCGCTTCGCGGGCCGGACCGGTTCTTCTTCGGCACGCGTATCCTGCCCTGCCCCTACCTCCCGGGCCGGCGGGAACGCAAGGTCGTCACGGACCTCGGCGGTTCCGGCGCGGCGGAGCTTTACGAACGCATGTCGCGCGCGGGATTCCGCCGCAGCCACGGCCTCGCCTACCGTCCGGCCTGCCCCGACTGTTCGGCCTGCGTTCCGATCCGGATCCGTACGGCCGGTTTCGAGACGACCCGTTCCATCCGGCGGATCGTGCGCGCCAACGCGGATCTCGTGGCGGAAAACCTGTCGGCGCTCGCCACCGTCGAGCAGTACCGCCTCTTCGCGCGCTACCAGCGCACGCGCCATGGCGGCGGCGACATGTCGTCGATGACGTTCCGCGACTATCGCTCGATGGTGGAGGATACTCCGATCGACACGCGGTCGATCGAGTTCCGTACAGCCGACGGCGCCCTGATCGGCGTGATGCTTGCCGACCGCCTGGGCGACTCGCTCTCGGCGGTTTACAGCTTTTTCGGGCCCGAAGAGTCGCGCCGCAGCCTCGGCACCTACATGGTCTACTGGCTGGTGAAGGAGGCGGAGGCGACCGGCCTCCCCCACGTCTATCTCGGCTACTGGATCGAGGAATGCGCCAAGATGTCGTACAAGGTGCGCTTCCGCCCGGTGGAGATTCTGGGACCCGAGGGTTGGCGGGAGTACCGGCCGAACGGCGCGGAATAGTCGCCTACCGAAGCCTCAGAAATTGAGCGAGATATCCCGGTGGACGGCGAGACAGCCGGACATCGCGCTCGCCTGCTCGCCGGTGAGCCGGTCCTGCTGGCGGACCCCGATGGTATCCCGAATGGCGAGCTCGTAGGCGGCGAGCCCGGGCGCCAGCTCCGTCGCGGCACGCGACCGCCAGGCAAGCTCTGCGCGGAATATCTCGACCGCCTGACCGAAATTCTCCATCGCCTTCTCCCGGTCCGGGGTCTTCCGCCGCAATTCCCGTCTGGCCCGCGAAAGCTTGCTGCGAATTTGGCCCGCGCCGGCGACCTTGCCGATGCTGCGCTCGACCTCGCGGATCTCTTCCATCGCTTTTTTTGGCGTTTCGTTGACGATGACCGCGCCGAGCGGGAGGAGCGCGCCCTCGACGGCGGCCAGCTTGCCGGCATCGCCCACGACGGTCTGCAACGTGGAAACCGCCTCATAGGCTTCGTCGACGGTGCGGCGATAGGCGAGTCGCGCGCGGCGTTCGGCGGTGTTGAGGGTCCGGAACCGTTTCTCCGTTTCCTTCCAGTCCGACGGGATCCGCGCTTCCAGCGCCTGCCGCTCGCGGATCGACGAATCGATCCGCGCGCGGAGCGCGGGCGTTCCGTTGCGCCGCGCCTCCGCCTCGAGCGTCTTTTCTTCGTCGGCCAGGCGGCGGATGGCGCCCTGCAGGCCGCGCACCTCGCGATGAAGGGGCTTGTAGGACGGGCTCATTGAGGCGACCTTCGCCTCGGCGTCGCGCACCTTGGCCACGCGCGCGAAGGTCGCGTCGGCGGCGTCGAGTCCCTCGGCGAAGGCCCGTCTTCGCGAATCGGGGAGGTAGCTCAGGTCCAGGCGCCGCGCGGCCGCGACGCTCCCGCGCAACGTATCCTGCCGCGCGTCGTACTGCGCGAACAGGTGTTCTTCGAGGCACAGCTGGAGGCGCGGGTTCTTGGGCGGCGGGGCGGTCTCCGAGCCGAGATAGACCCGGTTCGGCAGGTAGTTCACCAGCGCGGGGAACAGGCCGACGATACCGAGCGCGACGAGCTGCAGCAGGATAAACGGCACAACGCCGAGATAGATCTGGGTCGTCCTGACTTCGGGCGGCGCCACTCCGCGCAGGTAAAAGAGCGCGAACCCGAAAGGCGGCGTCAGGAACGACGTCTGCATGTTGACGCCGATCATCACGCCGAGCCAGACGGCGGTGACGTTGGCGGAGGTGTCGGCGAGCAGGATCGGCGCGATAATCGGCACCACGACGACCGCAATCTCGATGAAGTCGAGAAAGAATCCCAGGATGAAGATCACCGCCATGACGACGGCGAACTTGGTGTAGAACCCGCCGGGCAGGCCGGTCAGGAATTCGCGCACCCCCTCTTCTCCGCCGAAGGCGCGGAACGCCGCGGTCAGCATCGCCGCGCCGAGCAGGATGATGAACACCAGCGAGGTCGTCTTCGCGGTCTCGACCATCACGCCGCCGAGCGTGTCGTCGATCTTGTAGGCACGCCACGCGCTCCACAGCACGGCGGCGAGGAAGACGACGGTCGCGATGGCGGCAAGCACGATGGCGAAGGCCTCGGTGTCGCTCTTGATGCTCTTGATGTTGATGTCGACGAAGTAGAGAAGGCCCCCCATGACCGCTAACGCCGCGATGGCCAGCAGCCCGGGGACGAACGCGCCCCTCTCGCCCGCCTTGAGGCGATACCCCGCCATGAGCAGCGCGCCGACGGCGCCGATGGCGCCGGCCTGGTTGACCGTCGCTATGCCCATGATGATCGACCCCAGCACGAGCAGAATCAGCGTGAGCGGGGGAACCAGCGCCACGAGCACGCGCTGCAGGAAACGCCAGTCGTAGCGCCCCTGGAACGGGACCGGCGGCGCCGTGCCCGGCCTGAGCAACGACAGGACCAGGATGTAGACCATGTAGAGCCCGACCAGCACCAGGCCCGGCAGGAGCGCGCCCACGAACATGTCTCCCGCGCTGGTCGAGGTCAGGTCGAACTCGGTCGGCATGTTGAACTGACCGGTCGCCTGCTTGTACTCGGTCGAGCGCAGCGTGCTCGCCTGATCGGTCGCGTTGGAGAGCTGGTCGGCGAGGATGATCAGCACGATCGAGGGCGGAATAATCTGGCCGAGCGTGCCGGAGGCGCTGATCGTGCCGGTGGCGAGCGGGCGCGAATAGTTGTTGCGCAGCATCACCGGCAGCGAGATCAGCCCCATCGCGATCACCGTCGCGCCGACGATGCCGGTGGTGGCGGCGAGCAGCGCGCCGACGAAAACGACCGCGATCCCGAGCCCGCCCGGAATCGGCCCGAAGAGCTGCGCCATGGTGACCAGCAGATCCTCGGCCACCTTGGAGCGTTCGAGCATGATCCCCATGAAGACGAACAGCGGAATCGCGATCAGGGTGTCGCGTTCGACCTCCCAGTAGATGCCGCGGAAGTTGGTGACCCCCGCGTTGAGCCACTGCGTCGGCCCTCCATGGCTGAAATAGGCGTCGGTATTGCCCTCGAAGAGATAGCCGGTCAGCGCCGCGAGCCCGATGCTCAGGATCGCCGAACCCGGCAAGGCGAAGGCGACCGGATATCCGGACGCCAGCGCAAACGCCATGGACAGGATCAGGATGGCGAGGAAGAGCGTTTCCATCAGGCGCTCTCGCCCGGCTCGGGTTCGTTCAGAAGGGTGGCGGCGCTGCTAAGGATCTGGCTGAGAAACTGGGCCAGCATCGACAGGGCGTAGACCAGGAGGAACCCGGCCATGAGGTACTTGACGTACATGCCGTAGCCGCTCTGGGAGACCTCGAAGCTCAGCAGCGGCGCGTTTATCAGGTTCGACTTGTCGCCCAGGCCGCGGACCAGGATCACCCAGCAGAGCGGGACCCCCAGAAGCGCCCCGCCGAGCGCGTTGGCCCACGCCTTTCCGCGGTCGCTGAACCCGGTATAGAGCACGTCGACCCGGACGTGTCCCTCGTGGAGCAGGGTATAGGCGCTGGCGAACAGGAACAGGGCGGCGTACCAGAACCGGACCAGATCGCCCATGAAGGCCTGTTCGTAGGAAAACACGAAGCGCGCGATGACGATCTGGAGCTCGGCCAGAACGATGAGGAAAGCGAGCCAGGTGAAACCCACCGACCGGGTCAGCGCGGCGATGACGAGCGCGACTCCGATCAGCGGGTAGTGCACGAACTCGCCGCGGAAACGGGACTTTCCGAGGGATTCCGCGAGTTCCGCCCCGACCGCGCCGACCAGCAGCCCCTCGACCCGGAGGAAGGAGATCGCCATGTCGACCACACCGACCAGCAGCACGCCCCAGAAGGCGGCGCGCGCGATATAGGCGGCGACGGCGGACAATGTTTCGGCGTCGCCCCGGATCGGCCGTCCGCGCCACCGGGCGTAGGCGAAGGGGAGCAGGATCGCCGCCGCGTAAGCCGCGAACTGGAGCCAGCCGAGCGCCGCGCCGGTGCCGTCGAGGCCGGCGCCCTTGGGCTCGTAGCCGAGAATGCCGAGATGGCCGAACAGCCCCTCGATCCCCGGCCATCCGCGCCAGAAGATCAGATAGTTGCAGACCGTGAATACGAAGGCTACGGCGGCCGTCGCGATGGCAAGCCCGCGCAATGCGGCCGCCGGCCAGCCGCCGGCGATCACCTGCGCGCCTCGCCGGCGGAAGAATCGAAACGAAACATGCCCCGGCGCCGCGACGGCGGCCGGGCGGAAAGGCGATCCGCCCGGCCGCCCCGCGACCTATGCGTCAGACGCCGAGCACGCGGTTGCGCTGGGCGAGGTAGGCCTGGTCCGAAATCTTGGTCCAGCCTCCGATGTCATTTCGCGCCTTCAGGAAGCTCTGATGGATTTCGTTGGCGAGCGGACTGTGCGCCCTCGCGGCCTCGAAGACTTCCGCGGCCGCCTCCCCGAAGCTGTCGTACACGTCGTCGTTGAATTCGCGCAGCTTGACGCCGTGATCGCTGAGCAGGCGGGCGAGCGCGGCGCCGTTCTTGGCGTTGTACTCCGCCATCATGGTGTCGTTCTCCAGCCCGGCGACCGCCTCGATGGCGGCCTGGTCGGATTTGGAGAGCTTGCCCCACCAGGACGCGTTCATGCCGAAGGACAGCATGGATCCGGGCTCGTGCATGCCGGGGTAGTAGTAGAATTTGGCGGCTTCGTAGAACTTCATGAAGCTGTCGTTCCACGGGCCGACCCATTCCGTGGCATCGATGGCGCCCGACACCAGATTCTCGTAGATCTGGCCGCCCGGCAGCGAGACCGGCGAGGCGCCCAGCTTGGCCATGACATCGCCCCCGAGGCCCGGAATACGCATCTTCAGGCCCTTGAGGTCGTCGGAGGAATTGATCTCCTTGTTGAACCAGCCGCCCATCTGCACGCCGGTGTTGCCGGCCATCACGCATTTGAGGCCGTAATTGCCGGCGAGCTTGTCCCAGAGCTGCTGACCGCCGCCGAAGCGGATCCAGGCGTTCATCTCGGTATAGGTGAGGCCGAACGGCACCGAGGTGAAATAGGCCCAGCCGGGGTGCTTGCCTTTCCAGTAATAGTCGGCCGCGTGATAGGCTTGGGCGTTGCCGGATGCCACTTCGTCGAAGGAATCGAACGCGCCCACGCGCTCACCGGCGGCGAAATACTGCACCTGGATGCGGCCGTCGGTCATGTCGGACAGGCGTTTGGCGAGCCGCTGCGCGCCGGTCCCGAGCCCGGGAAAGTCGCGCGGCCAGGTGGTGACCATGACCATTTCGACGCGCTGCTGCGCGACGGCGGGTGCCGCGAGCGTGGTTGCCGCGGCGGCGCCGGCTACGCCCGCGCCGGCCTTGGTAAGAAATTTGCGTCTCTCCATGGGAAGGCTCCCTGCTGAACGGATTTCGTCCGGTCTTTCCTAGCAGATACGGGGCGCCGGCTCAATTTCCGCGCGACCGCCGCGCGCCTCGGATGTCTCAGGGGAAGAACCGGTTGGAGCGCGGGAACCCCCTGGGTACGACACGGCCGGCCTGGCCGCGCTTTCCGATCCACCGGTCGATCGCGGCCTCCCTCCGCGTCCTCTGCCCGGAACGCCAGGCGAGGCCTTCCGCGAGAGAAAAGACGGCAACGTCGGCAAGCCCGCCCTCCGCGTAGCGCTGCATGATCACGCCGCGCCCCCGCGTCATCTCGGGCAGTTCCGACAGCGGGAATACCAGCATCTTCCGGTTGCCGCCGACGACGGCGACGCTGTCCCCTTCCGCGCACGCGCAGGCCTGCGCCTCGACCCCCGGGGACAGGTTGAGGACCTGCTTGCCGGCGCGGGTCTGCGCCACCACGGAGTCCTCGGGAACCGCGAAGCCGCGCCCGTCGGCCGCGGCGACGACAAGCTTGCGGCCCGGCTCGTGGACCAGAAGCTGGACGATGTCGTGGTCGTTGCCGAGATCGACCATCAGGCGCACCGGCTCGCCATGCCCCCGCCCGTTGGGCAGCCGGTCGCAGGGGATGGTGTAGAAGCGGCCGTTGGTGCCGAAAGCGAGCAGCTTGTCGGTCGTGTGCGCGTGCAGCACGAACCTCCCGCGGTCGCCGTCCTTGAATTTCAGGCCGGCGAGATCCTCCTGGTGGCCCCGGACCGCGCGAATCCAGCCCTTCTCGGAGCAGATCGCCGTAATCGGTTCGCACTCGATCGCCGCGTCGGGCGCCGTCTCGGGCTCGGCAGGAAGACCGCCGATTTCGGTCCGCCGCGCGCCGCCCTCGCCGCCGGCGCCGAAGCGGTCGCGCACATCGCGGATTTCGCCGGCGATCCGCTCCCAACGCAGCGGCTCGGTCTTCTGCAGTTTCCGGAGGTCGCGCTGTTCCGACTTGAGCGCCTTGTGCTCCTTCCCGATTTCGACTTCCTCGAGCCGCCTCAGCGCCCGCAGGCGCATGTTGAGGATCGCCTCGGCCTGGACCTCGCTCATCTCCCACCGAGCCATCATCGCCGCTTTCGGGTCGTCGGCTTCGCGGATGAGCCGGACGATCTCGTCCAGATTGGCAAACGCGATCAGGTAGCCCGCGAGCACCTCGAGGCGGCCGGCGATCTTTTCCAGCCGGTGCCGGGTCCGCCGCAGGAGGATGTCGTGGCGGTGGTCGAGAAACGCCCGCAGGATCTCCCGCAGGTTCATCACCTTCGGCACCCTGCCGCCGTCGAGGACGTTCATGTTTATCGAAACGCGCGTCTCGAGGTCGGTATGGCGGAACAGTTGCGCCATCAGCCTCTCGGGCTCTACGGAACGCGAGCTGGGTTCGAGCACGAGGCGCAGGTCCTCGGCGGATTCGTCGCGCACGTCCGCCAGGATCGGAAGCTTGCGATCGACGATAAGCGCGGCGATCCGCTCGATCAGCCGCGCCTTCTGGGTCTGGTACGGGACCTCGGTCACCACGACCTGGTAGCGGCCGTGGCTGAGCCGTTCGACCTCCCAGCGCGCCCGGACGCGCAGCGTGCCGCGCCCGGTGGCGTAGGCCTCCTCGATCGCCGCGCGCGGCTCCGCCAGAACGCCGCCGGTCGGGAAGTCCGGTCCGGGCACCAGCTCGACCAGTCTTTCGGTCGTCGCGTCGGGATGCTCGATCAGATGGAGCGCCGCGTCGCACACCTCGCCCAGATTGTGCGGCGGGATGCTGGTCGCCATGCCGACGGCAATCCCGCTCGCCCCGTTGCAGAGCAGGTTGGGGACGCTCGCCGGCAGCACGGCCGGCTCGTCGTCGGTCCCGTCGTAGTTGGGGCGAAAATCGACCGCGTCCTCGTCGATCCCCTCGAGTAGCGCGAGCGCGTAGCGCGTGAGCCGCGCCTCGGTGTAGCGCATGGCCGCCGCGCCGTCGCCGTCGATATTGCCGAAATTCCCCTGCCCCTCGACCAGCGGATAGCGCACGGCGAAGTCCTGGGCCATCCGCACCATCGCGTCGTAGATCGCCTGGTCGCCGTGCGGATGGAACTTGCCCATGACGTCGCCGACGACCCGGGCGCACTTCTTGAACCCGGCGTCCGGATCGAGCCGCAACTGGCGCATCGCGAACAGGAGGCGCCTGTGGACCGGCTTCAGGCCGTCCCGCACGTCGGGCAGCGACCGGGCGGTTATCGTCGACAGGGCATAGGCCAGATACCGCTCGCCCAGCGCTTCGGTCAGCGGGATCTCGCGGGTGGCGGATTCGAACAGGTCGGCTTGATCGGTCATCGGGTCTCGGCGGGCAATCGCACCATTGCATCGTAGAAGCGCGTCCGCGCGGACGGCATCCCACGCTCGGCGGGCGCGAGGGCCTGGCGGGCGAGGAAATGGCCGGTCAATCGAAGCGCGTCCGCGACCTCGGCAGGATCGACCGACTCACCGCCATCGATCAAGAAAGGCGGCAGCGCGAACAGGCGGTTTTCGTACGCGCCCGCCGCTTCTCGGGATACGGCGCGCCCGGTGCGGGGGGAAACGAAAGCGAGGTCGCCGGTTTTCCCGGTCACGGCGCACGAACGGAGGTCGAGCCCGAACCCCAGCGCGGCGAGAAGCGCGACCTCGAACCGCGCATAGGCAGGCGACCACCAGGGCGTCGTCAGGCGGTCCAGCAGCACGACGAATGCGTCGAACACGGCCCCGTTGGGTTCGCGCTCGGGCAGCGTCGCCTCGACCAGCGCCGCGGCGGCGCCGAGGGCGGCAAGCGGCCAACGGGACTCGAGGAGTTCCGCGGCGTGGGCCCGGACGAGCTCGGCCCGGTAGTTCCCCAGGTGATCCTGCAGCCGCGCCCGCCAGGTCGCGGAGACCCTGTTGCCGATCTGATAGACGGCGCGGCCGCCGCGGCCCGTGCCGCCCCTGACGAGGCCCGCGTGCAGCCCGTGCGATTCGGTCAGCAGCTTCACCACGAGCGACGATTCGCCGTGCTTGAAACGGGCGATGACGATGCCGTGGTCCTGCCAATCCATCGGGGCTTACAGGGATAAATCGACGCGCGGCCGGCTGGCGCGGATCGGCGACGGGACCGCCGCCCTGTTGTCGCCCCGGAGTTTTTCCAGGGTCCGGGAAAGCCGGGTTACGGCATTTTCCGACCCACCCTCCCCCGGCCCCTCCCGCAAGCGGGAGGGGAGAAGGCAAGGAAGAGGGGGGAAGCGAGTCCCCTCTCCCCCGTGGGGGAGAGGGTCAGGGTGAGGGGGGCTCGCGGGTGACAGCCGTGGGCGAGCGTGCTCTAGAGCGGTGCCTGACAGGCTGGACCCCGGAACGGGTCCGGGCATGACGGAAGAAATATCGCCGGCCTCCCGCCCGTCAGCCGTTCTTTGCAAGCCCCAGCCCATCGCCGGTCCCGTCAGGCGTTGTAGTCGAGCCCCCATGGCGCGAACCGCTCGGGGTCGTCGCCCCATTTCTGGCGCACCTTGACGAAGATGAAAAGGTGCACCTTCCGTTCGAGGACGGTCTCGAGCTCGGCCGCGGCCTGTTCGCGCACCGACTTGATGCGCGTGCCCTGGCGGCCGAGGACGATCCCCTTCTGGCTGTCGCGCTCGACGAAGACCGTCTGGGAGATGCGAACGCTGCCGTCGTCGAAGCCCTGCCAGTCCTCGGTCTCCACGGTCAGCGCGTAAGGCAGTTCCCGGTAAAGCC
Organism: Defluviicoccus sp.; assembly: GCA_022823775.1. Taxonomy (GTDB): domain Bacteria; phylum Pseudomonadota; class Alphaproteobacteria; order MPNO01; family MPNO01; genus MPNO01. Next base: position 14,155 of record JAJEHI010000178.1, read on the forward strand.
GCTCGAACAGCTTTTCGCGGGTGATCTCGGCCGCGAAGAGCCGGTCGTTCATGTCGGAAAGCTGGTCCTCCGGGTAGAGCCAGGGCCCCGGCGGGACCGCCGCGGCGAGGTAGGCGGCGAGATCGGCGACCCCGTCCCCGGTGGCGGCGGAGATCATGAACGTCGCGTCGAACGGGCAGGCCTCGTTTGCGTCGCGCGACAATGCGAGAGTCCGTTCGCGCCGGACGAGATCGATCTTGTTGAGCGCCAGGACGCAATGGGCCGGGGCCGCGGCGAGCGCCGAAAGGATCCGCCCGACTTCCTCGTCGATCCCTTTCCTTGCGTCGATCAGCAGCAGGCGGATATCGGCATCCGCCGCGCCGGTCCAGGCGGCGGCGACCATCGCCCGGTCGAGGCGCCGGCGCGGCTCGAAAATGCCCGGCGTGTCGACATAGACGAGCTGGGCGGGACCGTCGACCGCGACGCCGCTCACGCGGTAGCGCGTGGTCTGCGCCTTCGCGGTGACGATGGACACCTTGGCGCCGACGAAACGGTTGGTCAGCGTCGACTTCCCGGCATTGGGCGCACCGATCACGGCGACGAAGCCGCAGCGGCGACCGCTGTCCGACCCGGCTTCAGCCACCGGTCGCGGCCACGATGTCGAGCAGGTCCCGGGCGGCAACCTGCTCCGCGGCGCGTTTGGACCCCGCGCTCGCCCGCACGGGCTCGTACCCCGCCACCCGGACCTCGACCGTCAATGTCGGCTCGTGCGCCGGGCCGTCGGTGGCGACGAGGGCATAGGACGGGAGGGGCAACGCGCGGGCCAGCGCCCACTCCTGCAGCGCCGTCTTGGGGTCTCGCGGAGGCCGGTCCCCGATCAGCCGCTCCCAGAACTTCTCGACGAGCGCCATCGCCGCGTCGTGGCCGCCGTCCAGATAGACCGCCCCGATTATCGCTTCGCAACTGTCCTCGATCATGGACGGCGGCAAGGCTTCGCGGTCGTGTCCCCTCTCGACCCGCAGATGCCGCTGCAAACCGATCCGCCGTCCGATCGAGGCCAGCGTTTCGCCGCTGGCGAGTCGGGCATGGCGACGGGCGAGGTCTCCGGGCGCCTCGTCCGGATGCGCTTCGCACAGCATGGCCGCGAGCGCGAGCCCGAGAACCCGGTCGCCGAGGAATTCGAGCCTTTCGAGCGAAGGGCGGCCGACGCCGCGCGCGGCGCTCGCGTGGGTCAGCGCTTCTTCGAGCAGCCCGCGGTCGGCGAAGCTGTAGCCCAGCGCTGCCTCGACCTCTTCCAGGGCGACCGGTCCGGCCAAGGCTATTCCACGGAATCGAAGAACCGCTTGAAGCGGATCGTCTTCGGCCAGCGCCAGAATTCCCACACGCTTGCCGAGCCGTCGATGGAGAAGAAAAGAATCTCGGCCCTGCCGACCAGATTTTCCGCCGGCACGAACCCGACGCCGCTCAGCACCCGGCTGTCGAGCGAATTGTCCCGGTTGTCGCCCATCGCGAAGTAATGCCCCTCGGGCACGACGTAGACCGGCGTGTTGTCGAGCTGGCCCCGGTCGGTGTGTTCGAGGATGCGATGGCTCCGGCCGTCCGGCAGCGTCTCGTCGAATTGCGCGGTGCGGCGGAGACGGCCGAGCTCGTCGATCTCGATAAAGTCCGCGACCCGCCGGCGAACCACCTGCTTGCCGTTGAGGTAAAGGCGGCCTTGGCGCACCTGGACGCGGTCGCCGGGCAATCCGACGATGCGCTTGATGTAGTCGGTCTTATTGTCCGTCGGCAGCTTGAAGACCGCGATGTCGCCGCGTTCGGGCTCGGACGTCAGGATACGCCCGGGAATCAGCGGCAGGCTGAGCGGCAGGGAGTGGCGGCTGTAGCCGTAGGAATATTTCGATACGAACAGGTAGTCGCCGACCAGCAGGGTCGGCTTCATGGACCCGGACGGAATGTTGAAGGGCTCGTACGCGACGGTTCGGATGGCGAGCGCGATCAGCACCGCGTAGACGACGGTCTTGATCGTATCCCAGAACTTTCCCGACTTGCGGCTCGCGGTCGTCATCCGTCCGCCCCCTCCCCGACCGCTGAAATTATAACCATCGCATGGGCGAGCGGCGGCTCGTCGGTCATCGTCAGCTCGACCGCGGGAGTCATCCCCGGGGGCGTGAGGGCCTTCAGCCGCGCCGCCGCGCCGCCGGTCAGCGCCATCGTGGGCTTGCCGCCGGGCAGGTTGACCACCCCGAGGTCGCGCCAGTAGACGCCTCTGCGGAAGCCGGTTCCGAGCGCCTTCGCGCAAGCCTCCTTGGCCGCGAAGCGCTTGGCGTAGCTCGCCGCCCTGCCCGCCCGGCCTTCGGAGCGCCCTCGCTCGGTCTCGGTGAACACCCGGTCCAGGAAGCGGTCGCCGAAACGCTCCAGCGTCCGCTCGATACGGCGAATGTCGATCAGGTCGGTGCCGGTGCCGATGATCACGCCGGCGCGCTCACGCGACGCCCGGGTCGCCGGGCCGGCGCGCCGCGTCCATCAGGTCCCGCATCCGGCCTATCGCCTCGTCGAGCCCGCCGAAAATGGCCTCTCCGATCAGGAAGTGGCCGATATTGAGCTCGGCGAGGGTGGCAATGCGGGCGATGGGTCCGACGGTATCGAAGGAGATCCCGTGCCCGGCATGGCATTCGAGGCCGAGCGCGTCCGCCGCCGCCGCGGCCTCCTGGAGCCGGGCGAGTTGCGCCGGCGCGGCATCGGCGCCGGCCTCGCAATAGGCGCCGGTATGAAGCTCGACCACGGGCGCGCCGAGCGCCGCGGCCGCTTCGATCTGCCGCGCATCGGGCTCGATGAAGAGCGAGGTCCGGATCCCCGCCGCGTTGAGGGCATCGACGAAACGCGCCAGATGCCCGCGCCCTCCGTCCGCGTCCAGCCCGCCCTCGGTCGTCCGTTCGGCCCGCCGCTCGGGGACGATGCAAGCCGCACGGGGGCAATGACGAAGCGCGATACCGAGCATCTCGTCGGTCGCCGCCATCTCCAGGTTGAGCGGCAGCTCGATGTCGGCGGTCAGCCTTTCGATATCCGCGTCCGTCATGTGCCGACGGTCCTCGCGGAGATGGGCGGTGATGCCGTCCGCACCGGCCGACGCCGCGAGGCGGGCGGCGCGGACGGGATCCGGGTGCGGGCCGCCACGAGCGTTCCGAATGGTCGCCACGTGGTCGATGTTCACTCCCAGCCGAAGATGTCGGGGCATCGACGCGTTCCGATCGATGAGCGGGTTTCAGTAAAGGCTTCTCGCGCGCTCCACCGACGTGACGGAGGGTGTCGACCGGAGAGCGGCGATGATATCGGTCAGATGGCCGGCGTCGGTAACCTCGATGTCGAGAACCATCTCGAAGAAATCGGGAGTCCGGTTGGTAAACCTCAGATTGTTGATGTTTCCCAGATGGTTGCCGATCATCGTGGTCAGGTTGCCGAGCGTTCCGGGTTCGTTGGACACGACGATGGTTATCCGTCCTATGTGGGAATCGGCGCCCACGGCATCCACATCCCAGGCGACGTCCAGCCATCTTTCCGGCGTCGCCTGAAAGCTCTCAAGGCTCTCGCAGTCCCATGTGTGGATCGACACCCCCTTGCCCGCCGTGACGATGCCGACGATCCGGTCGCCGGGCAGCGGGTGGCAGCAATTGCCGTAATGGACCGCCATCCCGGGGATGAGGCCGCGGATCGGCACCGGCACCGTATCGCCCGCGCCGGACGCGCTCCTGTTGCGTTCGAACGGCACGACGTTGTCGGGCGTCTTCGCCTTGTCCGCCCCCTTCGCCACCCGCCGGCCGCGGCGCGTCCTCGGCGCGATCTCCTCGATGACGTCGGCGCCGGTGATCAGCCCCTCGCCGATCGCGACATAGAGATCGTCCTCCGTCTTGACGTCGAACTTGCCGAGAACGCGCTTGACGACGGCCGACGACGGCTTGTAGCCCACATCGCGATAGCCCTTCTGCAGGATCGCCTTGCCCAGCCTGAGGAATTCCTCGCGGCGTTCGCTTCGAACGAAGCGCCGGATGCGGGCCCGCGCCTTGCCCGTGACCACGATATCCTCCCAGGCCGGCGTGGGGGTGCCGGTCTTGGAGGTCACGATTTCGACCTGGTCGCCGTTGCTCAGCACGGTGCGAAGCGGCATCACGCGGCCGTTGATCCTGGCGCCGACGCACCGGTCGCCGACCTCGGAGTGAACCGCGTAGGCGAAGTCGACCGGAGTCGCGCCGCGCGGCAGCGCGATCAGCTCTCCCGCGGGGGTAAAGCAGAACACCTGATCCTGGTACATCTCGAGCTTGGTGTGCTCGAGAAACTCCTCCGGCCCCGACGCCTGCTCGAGAATGTCGAGCAAATGGCGCAGCCATCGATATTGCCGTCCCTCGGTGCTCGTCTCGTCCTGCTTGTAGCGCCAGTGAGCGGCAACGCCGTACTCGGCGACCCGGTGCATCTCGGTGGTTCGGATCTGGATTTCGATGCGGCGGCCCTCGGGCCCCATCACGCAGGTATGGAGCGACCGGTAGCCGTTCATCTTGGGCGTCGAAATGTAGTCGTTGAACTGGTCGGGAACCACGGCGAAGGCGGTGTGGATGATGCCGAGCGCGCGGTAGCAATCCTCCGGCCCGCCGACGACGACACGGAACGCCATCACATCGGAAAGCTGGTCGAACTCGACATTCTTGCGCTGCATCTTGCGCCAGACCGAATACGCGCGCTTGACGCGGCCGGACACCTCGGCGTCCAGCCCGCCCTCCGAAAGAACCTCCCTGAGCCGCTCCACGATATTGGGAATGACCTGGCCGGAGGTCTCGTGGAGATAGCCCAGCCGTTTCTCGATCGAGGCCGCGGCATCGGGATAGAGCTGCCCGAACGAAAGCTCGTCGAGCTCGTCCTTGACCTGCTGCATACCGATCCGCTCGGCGAGCGGGGCGTAGATCTCCATCGTCTCGGCGGCGATCCGCCGGCGCTTGGCGGGCGACGGCACGTAGTGGAGGGTCCGCATGTTGTGCAGACGGTCGGCGAGCTTGATCAGCAGCACGCGGATGTCCTGCGAGGTGGCCAGCAGCAGCTTGCGGAAATTCTCGGCCTGGCGCGTGTCGTCGGATTGCAGTTCGAGCAGGGAGAGCTTGGTCACGCCGTCGACCAGGCGCGCGACCTCGCCGCCGAAGCTGGCCTCGATCTCGGGCAGGGTGGCGACCGTGTCCTCCACGGTGTCGTGGAGGAGCCCGGTGACGATCGAGGCACAGTCGAGCTTCAGCTCGGAGAGGATGCCGGCGACCTCGACCGGGTGGGAAAAATACGGATCGCCGGAGGCGCGGGTCTGGCTGCCATGCGCCTTCATGGAGAACACGTAGGCGCGGTTCAGGGCGTCCTCGTCGGCCGACGGGTCGTACGCCTTGACCCTCTCGACGAGTTCATATTGCCGGATCATCGCGCCGATCCATCGCCGTCCGCCGCCACCGCCGCGGCATCCTCGTCGGCACCGCGCCCGACCGGCATCCAGCGGTCCGGCAGGCGGCGCGTCCGCCGGTCGGACTTACTCTTCCGGCGTGTCGTCTGATTCGCTCCTGGCCTCCGCTTCCGAGATATCCTGGAACGCGACCATGGCGGGTCCGGTTTCGCCGCCCTCCGGCGCCGAGGCTACCGGAGAAATAGCGTCGGCCCGCCGGAATCCCATCTGGGCGAAATCGCCGAAGGCATCGTCTTCCACGAGGAAGCCGTCGTCCTCTTCCGACGGTTCGTCGATATCGACGTATTTCTGCAGCCCGCGAACCAGGGAGGCCTCGACCTCTTCGGCGTCGACCGTCTCGTCGGCGATCTCGCGGAGCGCCACGACGGGGTTCTTGTCGTTGTCGCGGTCGACGGTCAACTCGGCCCCGATCGACAGCTCGCGCGAGCGCTGCGCCGCGACCATGACCAGTTGGAAGCGGTTGGGAATCTTGAGAATGCAATCTTCTACGGTAACCCGCGCCATGGCTGCTTCGCTCTCTGCTGTTCGCCGACGCGGGAGATATATGACAGCGCGGCCCGATCATCAAGCGACACCGGCGACAACGGGGTCCGGGGCCGGGTCTCAGCGGAGCGCGACGCAGCGCTGCCCGGCGGGCAGACCGGCGATCAGCCGGGACAGCGTCTTGCCGTTCCGGGGGTGCCTCCACCCGGCCGCGATATCGCGCAGCGGCAGCAGGACGAACGCGCGGCGATCCAGCCTGGGATGCGGCAGGACGGCCCCGCCGCCGCACGGGCCGGGCTCGCGGCACAGCTCGCCGTAGGCGATCAGGTCCAGATCGATCGGCCGGGCCTCGTTTCTCGTCCGCCGGATCCGTCCGAGCCGGCGTTCGACGTCATGGAGCGCATTCAGGAGATCGTCGGGCGCAAGCCGCGTCTCGATCCGTACGACGCCGTTCACGAAATCGGGCTGGTCGGAGGCCGGTACGGGCGACGAACGATACCAGCGCGACCGGGCCAGAATTCTCACCGGCCCGCCGGACAGGACCTCCAGGGCGCGTTCGCAACTCTCGAGCGGCGATCCTCCGGGCGCCAGCGGCAGATTGGACCCGACGGCAACGAAGATGCCGCCGCCGCAGCGGTGTAACGAATTTGTGATCTTTTCCGCGGCGCCGTTCCTCGTATCATTATGCATGATGCTTGTCGCGATTAGGTTTGCTTACCATATAGAAACACGCTCAAAGAGAAATGCGAGAGAGATTTACGAGCGACGGTAAAGAGGGTAGACTGCAATTGGATCGATAACCACCGCTGCGGAACGGTATCGGAAAGGCTCAGGTAAACCCATGAATTTTTATCCGCAGGAGCGCATCGCCATTTTCATCGACGGGTCGAACCTGTATTCGGCGGCACGGGCTCTCGGCTTCGACATAGACTACAAGAGCCTCTTGGACCTGTTTTCGGCCCAGGGACGGCTGGTCCGGGCGTTCTACTACACCGCCTTGGTGGAGGATCAGGAATATTCGCCGATCCGCCCGCTGGTCGACTGGCTCGACTATAACGGCTACACGCTGGTGACCAAGCCGACCAAGGAATTCACCGACGCCATGGGACGGCGGAAGATCAAGGGCAACATGGACATCGAGCTCGCGATCGACGTGATGGAGATGGCCAAGAAGGTCGATCACATCGTGCTGTTCTCGGGCGACGGCGATTTCCGCCGGCTGATCGAGGCCGTGCAGCGCGAGGCGGTTCGCGTCAGCGTGGTGTCGACCTTGCGGTCCTCCCCTCCGATGGTCGCGGATGAGCTGCGCCGCCAGGCCGATACCTTCATCGAGCTGCAGGATCTCGCGCCGCAGATCGCGCGCGCGCCGCGGCAGTCGGCGGAAGCCCGCATCCCGACCCCGGCGCGGCCCGATCTCGATACGGTCGACATCGACTGACCCGCCGCCGCCCTCGGAAAGCATGTGGGCCCGGAGCAGCCACCGCGGGATTGCGGTCTTTGCCCCCGGCTGGCCGGGTTTCGCGACCGTCACCGGGCGGCCGAGCCGGGCTGGCATAACGCGCCGGTTCCCTCGTTCGGTCCGATCGACGCCCGCCTTCTCGTCGTCGGCCTCGCGCCGGGGCTGCGCGGCGCGAACAGGACGGGACGGCCCTTTACCGGCGACTATGCGGGGGACCTTCTCTACGCCACGCTGCTCGATTTCGGGTTCGCCACCGGAGATTACGACAAGCGCCCGGACGACGGCCTCGCGCTGGTCGACTGCCGGGTGACCAACGCGGTGCGCTGCGTGCCGCCGCGGAACCGGCCGGTGGGTGCGGAGATCAACGCCTGCCGCCCGTTCCTGGAGGCCGAGCTGGCGGCCATGCCGCGGCTCTCGGTGGTGCTGGCGCTCGGCACCGTCGCGCATGCCACGGTCGTCAGGACGCTGGGCCGCCGGGCAGCCGAATTCAAATTCGCGCACGGGGCGATGCACGCGCTGGACGACGGCCTCGCGCTCGCCGACAGCTATCACTGCTCGCGCTACAACCTCAACACGGGCCGGCTGACCGAAGCCATGTTCCGCTCCGTGTTCGAGGGCATCGGAGCCACGATCGAAAAGGAATAGACGGCACGCCGGCCGTTGCCGCTCATTCGTAGCGTTGCTCGGCCCAGGGGTCGGCCTCGTTGTGGTAGCCGCGGATTTCCCAGAAGCCCGGCGCATCGTCGCGGCGGAACTCGATCCGCTTGATCCACTTCGCGCTCTTCCAGAAATACCGTTTGGGGATCACCGCGCGGACCGGGCCGCCATGGGCCGGCTCCAGCGGCGCGCCGTTCCAGGAATGGGCGAGCAGCGCGTCCTCGTCGGCGAAGCGCTCGATCCTCACGTTGGCGGTATAGTTGTCGTGGCCGTGGAAGACGCAATGCCGGGCCTCGTCCTTGGGGCGGACGATTTCGAGCAGATGCGCGATATGGACCCCGGTCCACGCGTTGTCGAAACGAGACCAGCCGGTAACGCAGTGTATGTCCGACGTCAGGGTGACCTGGGGCTGGGCCATGAACGCGTCCCAATCCCAGACAACCGGCGCGGCGACCAGCCCGTCCACTCTCAGGCGCCACTCCGCCGCCGCGATTTCGGGCCGGACGCCGAGGTCGAGCACCGGCCAGTTCTTCACCTCGCGCTGGCCGGGGGGAAGACGCCCGCCGGGCTGCGTTCCGGGCTTGTCGGCATCGCCCGACATCGGCCGCCCGTCGCGCGCCCGTTCCTCCTTGCGGCGCACCGGCTTTTCGCGATACCCGGGGAGACGTCCCGGATCGTTCCCGGCCACGCTATTCCTTTCCCCGCAGCAGACGCGCCTGCTCGCGCTGCCAGTCGCGCTTCTTCTCGGTCTGGCGCTTGTCGTACTGGCGCTTGCCGCGGGCCAGGCCGAGCTCGAGCTTGGCGATTCCGCGGTCGTTGAAATAGAGCTTGAGAGGCACCATGGTCGCGCCCTCGCGCTGCACCGCGCCGAGCAGCCGGTCGATCTGGCGGCGCTGCAGGAGCAGCTTGCGGGGGCGCCTGGCTTCGTGCCCGGCGGGGCCGGCCTGCTCGTACTCGCCGATATGGGCGTTGACGAGGAAGATCTCGCGCTCGACCGGCCGGGCGTAGGCTTCCGCTATGTTCGCGCGCCCCGCGCGCAGCGACTTCACCTCGCTGCCGGTCAGCTGGATGCCGGCCTCGAGGGAGGATTCGATCGAATAGTTGCGCCGTGCCTTGCGATTGTCCGCCGCGACCCGGTTCGTCTGCCGCGCCATGCCGTCAATTTAGGAGCCCGGCGGAGCGCATAGCGTCCTCGACGGTGCGCTTGGAGCTTTCGGCGATCTCGCAGAGCGGCAGCCTCGTGTCGGGCAGGCACTTGCCGAGCAGGCTCGCGCCGTACTTCGCCGGACCCGGGCTGGTTTCGCAGAACAGGCCGGAATGGAGCGGCATCAGGCGCTCGTTGATACGCTGGGCGGTATCGACCTCGCGGTCCTGCCAGGCGCGGTGCATTTCCGACATGTCCTTGGGCGCCACGTTGGCGGTCACCGAGATGCAGCCGTCGCCGCCCTGTGCGAGGAAGCCGAGCTGGGTCACGTCCTCGCCGGAGAGCTGGCAGAAATCGGCGCCCGCGGCGAGACGCTGCTGCGTCGCCCGCGACACGTCGGCGGTCGCGTCCTTCACCCCCACGATGTTCGGGAGCTCCGCGAGCCTCGCCATCGTCTCGACCTTCATGTCCACGATCGATCGCCCGGGGATGTTGTAGATGATGATCGGAATATCGACCTCGTCGTTGAGCGCCTTGTAGTGCCGGTAAAGCCCTTCCTGAGTCGGCTTGTTGTAATAGGGCGTGACGACGAGCGCCGCGTCCGCGCCGGCTTCCCTGGCGTGGCGGGTGAGCTCGATCGCCTCTTCGGTGCAGTTCGACCCGGTGCCCGCGATCACCGGCACGCGCCCCTTCGCGACGCCGATGCAGATCTCGGTCACCCGCCGGTGTTCCTCGTGGCTGAGCGTCGGCGACTCTCCGGTCGTCCCGCAGGGGACGACGGCGTTGGTGCCTTCCTCGATCTGCCAGTCGACAAAGGCCTCGTAGGCCTCCTCGTCGACGCCGCCTTCCCGGAACGGGGTGATCAGCGCGCAGATGGAGCCGTTGAACATGGCTGCCTCCGGCCAGTTGTGTGCCGCCGCGCAAACCGGCGGATCGCTGCTCGACAACCTACCCCCGACCCGGGGGCCGGGCAAGCCGCGCGGCCGGCAGCGCAACCGGGCACACGGGCGGGATCCAGCCCCTCACCCCGGCCCTCTCCCCGGCGGGGAGAGGGGGACCCGCTCGCCGGCTCCTTACCGTCACCCCTCCCGCAAGCGGGAGGGGCCGGGGGAGGGCGGACGGGCTCTAAGGGTCGCCTCGCGACGGGCCGGGTTCGCGCCCGCGCTCTAGCTCGGCGATCCGCGCTTCCAGGTCCCTGATCTTGCGTTCGAGCGGTCCGGTGTCCGCTTGGTCGGCCTCCGGTTCCGCCGGCTGTCCGGAGAAGGCCGCGAGGGAACGTTGGAATTCTTCCATGTTCCGCCGCGACATGTCGGCCATCCGGTCGAACGCGGCGGCGGGGTCCAGCATCTCCCCCATCCGCTGAGCGACGCTCTGCTGGTGGCTCGCGAAGACCTCCATGCTGCGCTCCAGATAGGCGGCTAGCTGGGGGCCGACCCCTTCGCTGTATGCCTTCAGCACCTGGCGCAGATACTCGTGCGGCAGGACGCTATTCCCCCTGGTTTCTTCCTCGGCGACGATCTGGGCGAGGATCGACGCGGTGATATCGCGCCCGGTCTTCTCGTCCCGCACCACGAACAGTTCGCCGTCCTTCACCATCCGGTGGAGGTCGTCGAGCCTGACGAACGACGCCGTCGCCGTGTTGTACAGCCGGCGGTTGGCGTACTTCTTGATGACGATCGGGTCGTCCTCGGGGGTTCGTTCCGCCACGGCGGCCTCGCTCGCTCGGAGCGTCATTGTGGCACAGGACGCACTCCTGTTGTGTCGCAAAACACCGATCTTTTTGTATTGCAAAAAAAGTCTTGAAATCCGGCGTAGGTTGGCCATATAGTCTTTTTGCATTGCAGAAATACGTTGCACCAGAGATCGAGGAGATCGCAAATGACCACCGAGAAGCCCGCCGGCAAGGACACCCGGAAAGCCGCCGCGGATACCGCCGACCAGGTCCACGCGCAGGTCGAGATGGCCAAGACCGTCGGCACCGCCAACCTGGATGCGCTGGCCGAAGCGTCGGCGCACGCCATCGAGGGCGCCCAGGCGTGCATCGCCGAAATGGCGGATTACGCCCGCGCGTCCGTCGCCCGGAACTTCGACGTGATGGAACGGCTGTCCGCGGTCAAGACGCCGCAGGAGTTCATGGCCATCCAGATCGAGGCCGGCAAGGAATCGGTCAACCGCGCGGTCGCCCAGACCACCAGGATCAACCGGATCGTCAGCGATTCGATGATCAAGGCCTCGGCGCCGTTCAGCACGCGCGCGAACGAGACCGTGGAGACCTTCCTCAAGCCCTACGCCGCGTAAGCGTCGATTCCCGGCAGCGGGCACGGCAAAGCCGCCGTGCCCGCTTTTTCCGGACGCGATGCCGGATTAGACTCGCCCGAAGCGCAAGAACGATCGCGGGATGGCGCGAAGCGGATGACGGGTAAGGACAAGGAATACGGGAGCGAAACCGACCCCGTGGCCGCGCTCGGCAAGGTCATGGGCGAGGCGGCCCAGCAATGGCAGCAAGGCTGGTCGGACTGGGTGGCGACGCTCGCCCCTTCCAGCGATGCGGAGGCCCCCGGCGGGACTTTCGCCCAGCCCAAGATCGGTGTCGACCCGGCCAGGATGCTCGAAGCCCAGGCGGAACTCTGGCACGACTTCCAGGCGCTGTGGGCGGCCACCACCGCCCGCATGATGGGCAAGGAGGCCGAGTCGGTCATCGAGCCGGAATCCGGCGACAACCGGTTCCGGGACCCCGAATGGTCGGACAACCCGATCTTCGATTTCCTCAAGCAGTCCTACCTTCTCAACGCCCGCTGGCTGCGGCGCAGCCTCGCGGGGATCGAAGGTCTCGACCGGGCCGAGGCGGAAAAGCTCGACTTCATCGGACGCCAGATCGTCGATGCCTTCTCGCCCGGCAATTTCGCCCTCACCAACCCGGTCGTGCTGCGTGAAATGCAGGAGACCAAGGGCGAAAGTCTCATGCGGGGGCTGCGGCAGCTCGCGGAGGATATCGAGAACTCCGAGCACGGCCTGCGCCCCAGACAGACCGACATGGACGCCTTCGAGGTCGGCGGCAACGTGGCCACCGCCCCCGGAGCGGTCGTTCACGAGACCCGCGTGATGCAGCTCGTCCAGTACGAGCCGAGCACCGAGACGGTGTTCAGGAAACCCCTCCTGATCGTGCCGCCATGGATCAACAAGTTCTATATCCTCGATCTCCGGCCGGACAATTCGTTCATCCGGTGGGCGGTCGACCGGGGCTACACGGTCTTCGTCATCTCGTGGGTCAACCCGGACGAAAGCCACGCGGCCCTCTCGTTCGACGACTATTTCCGGGACGGAATCCTCGCCGCGCTCGACGCCATCGAACGGGGGACGGGAGAACGGCAGACGACGGCGATCGGCTATTGCATCGGCGGCACGCTGCTCTCGGCCGCGCTCGCCTATATGGACGCCGTCGGAGACGACCGGATCGGCGCCGCGACCTTCTTCGCCGCACAGGTCGACTTCGAGGACGCGGGCGAACTCCGCATCTTCACCGACGAAGCCCATATGGAAGCGCTGGAAACCAAGGTCCGGGAGAAGGGTTATCTCGACGGGTCGGACATGGCGGGAACCTTCAACGCGCTCCGCGCCAACGACCTGATCTGGTATTTCGTCATCAACAACTACCTGCTCGGCAAGGAGCCGCCGGCGTTCGACCTGCTCTACTGGAACGCCGATTCGACCCACTTCCCGGCACAGCTCTTCATCGACTATTTGCGCAACATGTATCAGCGGAACAACCTCGCCCGCCCCGGCGGGTTCGAGCTGCTGGGCGAGAAGATCGACCTGGGCCGGATCGGGATCCCGACCTATATCCAGGCATCCAAGGAGGACCATATCGCGCCCGCCGCCTCGGTGTTCAAGATGACCCGGCTGTTCGGCGGGAAGAAGCGGTTCGTCCTCGCCGGGTCCGGCCACATCGCGGGCGTGATCAACGCCCCCGCCAAGAAGAAGTATCAGCACTGGCTGGTCGAGAACGACGCGGTCTACGACGATTTCGAGTCCTGGTTCGCCGACGCGGCGGAACATCCCGGCTCATGGTGGCCGGACTGGCACCGCTGGCTGTCGCGGCGGTCGGGCAAGAAGGTGCCGGCACGCAAGCCGGGAGAGGGCGGCCTGCGGGTTATCGAGCCGGCGCCCGGATCCTATGTTAAAAGGCGCGGTTGACCCGGCGGGAGAGCGAACGATGAAACTGTCCATCGATATCGACTGCACCCCCCAGGAGGCGCGCGCCTTTCTCGGCCTGCCCGACGTCGAGGCGTTCCAGCAGGAGATGATGGCCGAGATCCAGAACCAGCTGCGCAATCATGTCGCGGCGATGGATCCCGAGGCGCTGATGAAGACCTGGATGCCGATGGGCACCAAGGCCTTCGAGACCTTCAGGGACGCCTTCGCGCAGGGGTTCCAGAAGCGCTCGTCCGACTAGCCTCGCAAGAAGTACCGCGTCCCCCGGAAGGAGTAGAGATGGTTTCGCAGACACCGCCGAGCGCGGACGATCCGCTGCACGGATATTACATGGAGGATCTGGAGGTCGGCATGTCCGCGGTCTACGGACGCACGATCGCCGAAGGCGACGTCAGCCTGTTCGCGGGACTTTGCGGAGACGACAACCCGCTCCACGTGCACGAGGAGTTCGCGTCCCGCAGCCGCTTCGAAGGCCGGGTCGTGCACGGCGCGCATACGGCAAGCCTGATTTCCGCGGTGATCGGCACCCGCCTCCCCGGACCGGGAGCGATCTATCTGAGCCAGAACAGCAGGTTCAAGGCGCCGGTCCGGATCGGGGACACCGTCAACGTCCGGGCGACCGTCACCGAGGTCGACCGGGGCAGGAACCGCGCCACCATCTCGACCGTGTGCAGCGTCGGTGAAACCGTGGTGATCGACGGGGAGGCCAGGGTTTGGGTGCCGTCGAGGGACCGGGATCGGCCGGAAAACGGCTCGGGCGCATGACGGCGCCAGGTTTCGACGACATCGGCGCCTGCGTCTTCGACGCCTACGGCACGCTGTTCGATTTCAATTCGGCGGTCGATCGCTGCCGCGGCAGGATCGGCGGCCGAGCGGACGAGCTCTCGGCGCTCTGGCGGCAGAAACAGCTGCAATACACCTGGCTCCGCAGCCTGATGGGACGATTCGTCGATTTCTGGCACGTGACCGGAGAGGCGCTCGACCATTCCATGAAGGTCGTCGGTATCGACGATCCGGCGCTTCGGGCGGAGCTGATGCAGCTCTATCTGAGCCTCGAAGCCTATCCCGATGCGCGCGGCTGCCTGGAGCGCCTCAAGAAGGCCGGAACCAAGACCGCGATCCTGTCCAACGGCTCGATGACGATGCTGGTCTCCGCGGTCAAGAACGCCGGGCTCGACGATGTGATCGACGCGATCTATTCGGTGGATCGGGCGGAAATCTTCAAGCCGCACCATTCGGTCTACCAGATCGCGGTCGACGAGCTGAAGGTTCCGACCCAGCGGATCAGCTTCCAGTCGGCCAACGGTTGGGACGCGCACGGCGCCGCCGCGTTCGGCTTCCGGGTGGCGTGGATCAACCGCTTCGGCCAGCCGGCGGAAGCGCTGCCGGGGGATATCCAGGCGGAACTCTCCTCGCTGGCCGATCTGCCCGACCTGGTCGGTGCCTGACCCGGCCTATCGCGAACGCCGCTTCGCCGCCCAGGACGGGCTCGGCCTCTATTTCCGCGACTACGGCGATCCGGACTCCGCCGCGACGCCGGTGCTCTGCCTCGGCGGGCTCACCCGCAACGCGAAGGATTTCGACGCGCTGGCCCGACGGGTGGCGCGGGAGCGCCGGGTGCTCTGCCTCGACCTCAGGGGCCGCGGACGGTCGGATTACGACCCGAACTGGAGCAACTACCGCCCGGCGACCTATCTGAACGACATCGCCCATCTGCTCGCGGTCGCGGGCGTCCACCGGGTAGCGGTCGTGGGAACCTCGCTCGGCGGGGTGCTGGCGATGGCGATGGGCGCGTCCATGCCGTCGGCGCCGGCGGGCGCGGTGCTGAACGATATCGGACCGGAAATCGGGCGTGGAAGCCTCGAGCCCATCCTCTCCTATATCCGATTCGACCGGCCGCAGCCGGATTGGGAAAGCGCGGTGCGGACGATCAGGACTTTCCTCCCCGACCTGGTTTACCAGGACGAGGCGATGTTCGACGCCATGGCCCGCAACACCTACCGCGAGGGCGAGGACGGGCTGCTTCACTTCGACTGGGACGTGAACATCGTCAAGCCGGCGCTGGCCGACCGCGGCGCGACCCCCGATCTGTGGCCCTTCTTCCGCGGGCTGCGCGCGGTGCCGCTGCTCGCTTTCCGCGGCGAAGCCTCGAAGCTGCTGACGGCCGAGTGCTTCGCCCGGATGAGCAGCGAACGGCCCGACGCCCGGATGGTCACGGTGCCGCGAACCGGTCACGCGCCGACGCTCGACGAGCCCGAATGCGTGGCCGCGCTCGACGCCTTCCTGCGGCGGCTCTGACACCGCCGTCTGGCGCGGCGGCGCCTCCGCCTCTATAACTCGGTCCGGTCGAAAGCCCATGCGAGGGAGGATCCGGAGTGGCGGAAATTTACGTCGGCAAGGAAGACGAGTTCGGCGAGCGCGATCGAAAGATCATCGCACAAGGCGATCTCGAAATCGGCATCTTCTTCGTGGGCGGGGAGTTCTACGCCTACGAGAACAATTGCGTCCACCAGGGCGGGCCGGTCTGCCAGGGCAAGATCCTCGGCAAGGTCGAGGAGGTGCTGGGGGAGGACAAGACGTCGAAGGGCTTACGGTTCTCCGAATCCGACATCCACATCGTCTGCCCCTGGCATGGCTACGAATACAACATCAAGACCGGCCGTCATCCGGGCGACAGGAACGTCAGGCTGAGGCCCTACGACGTGAAGGTCGCCGACGGAGAGGTTTATGTCGTCGTCTGACGACGACCGCGCGCCCGACCTGGACGCGCTGGGAGAAGCGACGGCAAAGGCGCTAGCGATCGCCGAGAAGGCGCTCGACGACGGGACCACGGACGCGGTTCCGGACGAGATGGTGCAGCGGCTGCTGACCGCGGGCACGAGGCTGTTCGCCAACAAGGTGGAGATGGAGGACCGGGTGTTCCGGCCCTTCGTGTCCGCCGAATCGGCGACGGCAACCGATGTCGTGGTGACGGTGACGGAAATGCTTCACGCGGCGAACCTCAATACGTTCGACCTCGCGATGTGGTTCCGCAGGCCGCGCCCCGGCGCGGACGACTGAAGGAGCGAAGAGGATGGACAGCGGACTCGAACCCCTGCGCGAGAACCCGGTCAGGCAGATCGACGTATCCACCGACACAAGGGAGATACTGGCCCGCGCCCGGCGCCAGGCCGACGAGCGGAACTTCGACGACGTTTTCATCGTCGACATGGATTCCCACCATACCGAGAGCGAGTCCTGGGCCGACATCATCTCCTATCTCGACGACGAGGTGATCCGCGCCCAGGCGCTCGATTACCTGCAGAACCGGACGGGCACGCCGCCTTACGGGCTGAACGGCGATCTGGCGCTGCGCTACCAGGATTGCGGCGGGCGCATCCCGCACCAGGCCGCGCGCCGGGAGTCGGCGGACCAGAACGGACTCCACCGCGACGTGGTCCTGGCGAGGCGCGCCTACCGGTCGATGTCGATCGACAAGCAGATCGTCTTTCCGACGCCGATGCTGTTCCTCGGCATGCACCCGCAGTTCGACATGGAGCCGCTGCTCGGCAATGCCTACAACCGCTGGACCGTCGATACGCTTCTGGCGCAGGACGACAAGCTGAAGTCGATGGCGTTCCTGCCGTTCAACGACGCCGACGAGGCGCTGAAGACGGTCGAGGAGTTCGGCGATGCGCCGGGCGTCGTCGGCTTCATGGTGACCTCGGTGCGCAACAAGCCGGTGCACCACAACCACTACATGAAGGTCTACCGCGCGCTCGAGGAGCGCGGCCTGCCGCTCGGGTTCCACGCCGGGTATTACTGGCAGGACCCGTCGATGATGCAGATCAACCGCTTCGCCTCGATGCACGCGCTCTCGTTCGTCTGGTGCAACGTGGTCCACTGCACCAACTGGGTGATGAACGGCCTGCCGGAGCGTTTCCCGAACCTGCCGGTCGTGTGGATCGAGAGCGGGCTCTCCTGGGTGCCGTGGCTGATGCAGCGCCTCGACCACACCTACATGATGCGGACCTCGGAGGCGCCGCTCCTGAAGCGCAAGCCGAGCGAGTACATGGCCGAGATGTACTACACCTCCCAGCCGCTCGAGACCGACAATCTCAAGGCGCTGGAGCTCACCTTCGAGATGACCGCCGCGAAGACCCAGCTGCTCTACGCGTCGGACTGGCCGCACTGGGACTTCGACCCGCCGGCGGTGATCTGGGACATCCCGTTCCTCGACGACGAGGCCCGCGAGAACATCCTCGGCCTCAACGCGCAGCGCATCTTCGACCTGGAGAAGTAGCGGGCGGCCCGCCCTCCCCCGGCCCCTCCCGCAAGCGGGAGGGGAGAGGACAGCGAGGAGAAGCCCCCTCTCCCCCGCGGGGGAGAGGGTCGGGGTGAG
>JAJEHI010000139.1 GCA_022823775.1 Defluviicoccus sp.
AACGCAGCCGTTCTTCCACAACACAGGTCTCCTTCCAAACCATCGGCAAGGCCCTCCCCGCCGATCACAAGACCTGTTACCCATGTCCCCGGTCTATTCCGTTACCTATGTACCCGGTCTGGACCCCCCGACCCTCTCCCCGGGGGGGAGAGGGGGCAACTCGGTCGCCGACCCCACCTCCTCCTTACCTTCTCCCCTCCCGCTTGCGGGAGGGGCCGGGGGAGGGCGCGGCCTACGGCAGCAGCAGCGCGAGCAGGATCGGCAGGGTGGCGAAGGAGAGGACGGCCGAGACCAGGACCATGCCCGCGACCTCCTCCGGCTCGCGGTCGTACATCTGCGCGAAGAGATAGCTCGAGACCGCGACCGGCATCGCGCTCTGCAGGATGACGACGGCGGAGGCGACCGGGCCGAGCGAGAACGCCTCGGCCACCGCCCAGCCGACCGCCGCCCCGGCCGCCAGGCGCAGCGTCGCGAGCGCCGCGCTCCGGCCGAAGCTCGTCACCCGCAGCCTTGAGAGCGCGAGGCCGAGCGCCACCAGCTGCGCCGGGATCACGATGCCGCCCAGCAGGTCGGCGGTGTTGAACGCCCAGCGCGGCAGGTCGATACGGGCGATTTCGAGCCCGACCGCGACCACCACGGCGTAGAACACGGGCGACCGCGCGATGCGTCCGAACGACACCGACCCGGCGGCGATGGTGGCGCCGATGGTGAAGGTGCCGATGGCCCCGAAGGCGAAGAACACCAGCGCGAAGGCGAGGCCCTCGTTGCCCAGCGCGAACAGGCAGACGGGCAATCCCATGCTGCCGGTCAGCGGGAAGATCACGGCCGGCAGGTAGGAGGCGAGGCGGAGCCGCGCCGCGCGCAGCACCGCGATGCCGACCGCCGCGAATCCCAGATAGGCGGCGAGCGAGGCGGCCGCGATCTCGGCCAGCGCCGCGGCGCTCAGTTCAACCTTCGCGAACGTCGCGAGGATCAGGCAGGGCCCGCCCACGTTGTAGACCAGCGACGTGATCACCGCGTTGTCGAACGGCAGCCCGCGCTTCGCCCACAGGAAGCCGATCGCGGCGCAGATGAAGACCGGGGCGACGATGGAGGCGAGCTCGGCGACCAGGGTCATCGGAGCACGAACCAGAGAACCGCTGGAAGGGTGAAGCAGGCGAGCAGGGTCGAGACGACGACCATGCCGGCGACCGTCTCCGGCGAGCGGCGGTAGAACTGGGCGAAGACGTAGTTGTGCACCGCAACCGGCATCGCGCATTGCAGGATCAGCACGCCGCGCGCGACGCCGGTCAGCCCGAACAGGTCCGCGAGCCCGACGCCCACCCCGAACCCGACAGCGAGCTCCAGCGCCGACAGCGCCGCCGCGCGCCCGATCCCGACCACCCGGATTTTGGAGATCGCGACGCCGAGCGACACCACCATCAGCGGGATCGCCATGCCGGACACGATGTCGACCGTGTTGGCGATCCAGGCGGGCGGCTGGATTTCGGCCAGCATGAAGACCAGCGAGACCGCGATGGCGTAGACGATGGGGTTGCGGAACAGCGCCTCGGAGGCGGTGCTGCCGGCGTAGATCCCGCGCCCCACGGTGAGGCCGGCGAGCGAGGCGATGACGAAGCAGCCGATCCCATAGGCAAGCCCCGCCTCGCCGAACGCGAACAGGCACACCGGCAGCCCGAGATTTCCCGAGTTGCGGAAGGTGAGCGCCGGGATGAACGCCCGCGCCTCCAGCTTCAGGAGCCGGGTCAGCACCGCCGCCAGAACCATGAACAGCACCAGCGCCGCGGTGTAGGCGCCGGCCATCTTGCCGAACGCCACGGGCGAGATCTCGAGCCGGGTGAGCGTCGAGAAGACGAGGCAGGGAACGCCCAGATGAAGCGCGAGCCCGGTCATCATCTCGGCGTCGAACGGCTTGTCGAGCCTGCCCCAGACGAAGCCGATACCGGCGCAGATGAAGAGCGGCGCGACGACGGAGAGGATTTCGGTCAGCAATTCGGCCTGGCCTGGCTGTGCGGGGCGATGTGGCTGGAGTGCATCCGTTCTACAGCATTTTCCGGCCTGACCGGCACCCGCCCTCCCCCGGCCCCTCCCGAACGCGGGTGGGGTGACGGCGCGATCGGCGAGCGAATCCCCCTCTCCCCTGCTGGGGGAGAGGGCCGGGGTGAGGGGGTTCCCCTCCGTCAGAACGCCGCGCAGACCGTGGAGACGACGCGCAGCACCGACTCCTGGCCGAAGCGGCGCTTGTACGCCTCGGCGATCTCCCGGGTGCGGTGGAGCGAGTCCTCGCCGGGCGGGGCGACAACGACCAGGAGCTTCGAGCGCTCCCGCTCGATCCTGCCGGCGGCGTTGCGCCACTGGCCGGCGCCGTCGATAACGGTCAGCCCGTCCGGAAAGCGCGGCGTGACCTCCCTGGCGAGAAACCGGGCCCAGGCATCGTCCGACACCGTTTGGGCCCCGCCCTTGCCGCGTCCGAAAAAGAGGCTGTACTCGGCGTAGCGCTCGGTGCCTTCGGGACAGGGTGGCGCGTCCCCCGCGTGCGCGGGGGCGCCCGTACAGACCGCGAGCAGTACGGCGGCGCAAATCCACCGGTTTCGGCCGATCGCCATTTCCCCTCCTTTTCTTCCCGTCTGCCATGCCCCGGACCGGGCACAGGTTGCGAACCCCCGGGAGTCCAACTAGGTTCTTCCCATCCCGACAGACAAGCGTGGCCGGCCTCCCTCCTGGAGGGCGAAACGCCGCGCTCGTGACTTTTCTCTCAATCCCCTACTCGCAGGAGGACCCGATGGACAGCGGCTCCGACTTTTCGGGCATAAACGAAGCCAAATTCGACATGGGATCCATTTACGACCGGCCCGATCCGCGGGCCTATTTCAGCACCCTGCAGGAACTCGATTACGCGATCCCCGCCAAAGCCAAGCCGTTGTTCCAAAAGCTGATTTCCCGGCTTCGCTGTCAACGCGGGCAGGAGGAGGTCTGCGTTCTCGACCTCGGCTGCTCCTATGGCGTGAACGCCGCGTTGCTGAAACACGACCTTTCGATGGACGAGCTTTACGACCATTGGACGCAGGAAGAGCTGGCACGGGCCACCCGGGAAGAGGTGGTCGAGATGGGCCAGCAATTCTTCTCGGAACTGGAGGAGCCGGAAGATCTGAAAGTGATCGGCATCGATCAGGCGGAAAACGCCGTCGCCTTCGCGGAAGAGATCGGACTGGTCGACGAGGGATTGCCGATCGATCTCGAACGGGAAACCCTGCCGGTCGACGTCCGGGACGAAATAGTGCCGGTCGATCTGATGATATCGACGGGTTGCGTCGGCTATGTGACCGAGAAAAGCTTCGAGCGGTTGATGCAGCCGCTGACCGAACGGCGACCGGCCTGGATTGCGAATTTCGTGTTGAGAATGTTCCCCTTCGACGGGATTGAGAAGGCGCTGGGGCGTTGGGGCTACCGGACCGAAAAGCTCGACGGCCGGTACTTCAAGCAGCGGAGATTCGTCTCCGCCGAAGAGCAGGAACAGGTCGTCGAACAGTTGAGAAGCCAGGACGTCGATCCGACCGGCCTGGAAGCGGAGGGCCAGTTCGTGGCGGAGTTTTATCTGTCCCGCCCCGAAGCGGGAGCGCGCAAGCTCCCGCTGAGACAGCTGCTGGCGGCCTGATCGCCGCAACCGGAATTTCCGCGCCGGCGCCCGGGGCCGCTCAGGTCGCGACCCGCTCCGCGGCCCACTTCCGGGCGTTGTCGAATATGAGCGCGGGCTGCCTGTAACGCTCGCGAACCAGGCTTTCGTAGAGCGCTTCCTCGCGCGCGCGGTCGAACGGGCCGGGCGATCCCAACCTCTCCGACAACACCCGGTCGAGCGCGCGAACCGTCCCGCTGCCCTCGTCGAACTGGGCCTTCTCGCGCCATACGATCCCGGCCGGAAGCAGCTCCTCGCACGCCTTGCGCAGCACCCATTTCTCCGTCGTCCCGCGCGTCCTCCCGTCCCGCTTCATCTTGAGGGACGCCGGGATCGATTGGGCGAACGCGATCAGGTCGCGGTCGAGGAACGGGGTTCGCGCCTCCAGCCCCTGGGCCATGGTTATGCGATCGACGCGTTGAAGGTTGATGTTGTACATGGTCGAAAGCGAGCGCGTGATCTCGTCGGCGAGCGCGCGTGGGCTGTCCGCGTAGGCGTGGTGGTAGCGATAGCCGGCGAAGAGCTCGTCCGCCCCTTCTCCGGTCAACACCGTCTTGACGTGGCGCCGCGCGAGGGTCGCGGCGAAATGCGTCGGCAAGGCGCTCCGCACGACGTCCACGTCGGCGCTCTCGAGGTGATAGATCACGTGCGGCAGGGCGGCGGCCACGTCGTCGGCGTCGAATACCAGCTCGCGGTGGTCCGAGCCGATCCGATCGGCGACCAGCCGGGCCGCTTCCAGATCCGGGCTTCCGGCGGTGCCGACCGAGAAGGTCTTCAGGCGACGGCGGCTCGCGCGGGCGGCGAGCGCGGCGACGATCGAGGAGTCCAGGCCGCCGGAGAGAAAACAGCCGACTTCGACGTCGGCGACCATCCATTTGCGCACCGCCGTTTCGAGCACGATCCGCAGTTCCCGCCATATCGGTTCCGGATCCTCGCCGGGGAGCATCTCGGCGGCGCCTTGCGGCATGCGGTGCCATCTTCGAGGCCCGTCGACGCTGTCGTACATGACTCCCGGCGCGATCTCCTCGACATTGTCGACCGCGATGTCGTCGAACGCCTTCAACTCCGATGCGAAGGCGATTCCGCCCCCGAGCCCGGCCTTGTAGAGCGGCTTGATCCCGAGCGGATCGCGCGCCGCGACGACGCGCCTCGGTGTCGCGAGGACGAACGCGAACATCCCGTCCAGCCGGGAAATCCAGCGCGGCTCGCGCGACCGGAAGAGGTGCAGGATGGTCTCGCTGTCGCTGCCGGTCCGGAAGGCGTCTTCGCCGAGAACCGCGCGCAGGTCGGCATGGTTGTAGATCTCGCTGTTGGCGACCAGGGCATCGCCGCCGCCGTGGATCGGCTGGGTTCCGTTATCCGGATCGACGATCGCGAGGCGGCAATGCGCCATCACCGCCGGCACGCCGGGGATGCGCCCGACCTCGAGCCCGTCGGGCCCGCGATGGGCGATCTTGCCGATCATCCGCCGCGCCAGCGACGGATCGCCCGCTTTCCACAGACACACGAAGCCGCACATCGGCATCTCCCTCCCGTCGGCGCGCGCTCGGCCCGCCGCAGCCTACCCCGTCGGCGCCGCGATCGGTAACGTGACAAGCCGTTGACAGCCCCGGCCGGCGCGGCTACCGTCCGCCGCCACGTCGCCGGCTGCACGACTTGGAATTGTTGCGATGAAAGTCCTCAACTCGCTGAAATCGGCCAAGAAGCGCGACCGCGCCTGCCGCATCATTCGGCGCCGCGGCCGGGTCTACGTGATCAACAAGAAGAACCCGCGCTACAAGGCGCGCCAGGGCTGACCGGCCGAGGGGCCCGATCCCCTCGTTGCGCCGGGCGAGCCTGGCCGGAACGGGGAAACCGCGATGAAGATGCCCGAGCCCGATGCGGACGTCATCGCGCGTCGGGCCGGGATCGCGCGCGCCCTCGGCGAAATCGTTCCGGGCGAAGGGGTCATCGAGGACCGCGCGGCGCTCCGGGCCTACGAATCGGACGGTCTCACCGCCTATCGCCAGCCGCCGATGATCGCCGTCCTGCCCGACACCGTGGCGCAGGTCTCGGCGATCCTCCGATACTGTCACGAGAACGGGATCAAGGTCGTCCCCCGGGGCGCCGGCACCTCGCTCTCGGGCGGCGCGCTGCCGCTCGCCGACGGAGTCCTGCTCGGGCTCGGCAAGTTCAACCGGGTGCTCGACATCGACTACGCCAATCGCTGCGCCGTGGTGCAGCCCGGCGTCGCCAATCTCGCCATCAGCCAGGCGGTCGAGGCGGCGGGCTTCTACTACGCGCCGGATCCGTCGAGCCAGATCGCGTGTTCGATCGGCGGCAACGTCGCGGAGAACGCCGGCGGCGTCCACTGCCTCAAATACGGCCTGACCGCCAACAACCTGCTCGGCGTCCAGCTGGTGCTGATGGAAGGCGAGGTCGTCCGCATCGGCGGCCGGCACCTCGATTCGGCGGGCTACGACCTCCTGGGGGTCGTCACCGGCTCGGAAGGGCTGCTCGGCGTGATCACCGAGGTCACGGTGCGCATCCTGCCCCGGCCGCCCTCGGCGCGGGCGGCGCTGGTCGGCTTCCCCTCGGCGGAGGCGGCGGGCGATTGCGTGGCGGGCGTCATCGCGGCCGGCATCGTCCCGGGCGGCATGGAGATGATGGACAACCCGGCGATCAACGCGGCGGAGGATTTCGTCGCCGCCGGCTATCCGCGCGACGCGGCGGCGCTGCTGATCGTCGAGCTCGACGGCCCGGAGGTCGAGGTCGACCATCTGGTGGACCGGGTCGCGGGGATCGCGCGCGACTTCGGCGCGACGTCGATCCGGGTCAGCGAGGACGAGAACGAGCGGGAGAAGTTCTGGGCCGGGCGCAAGTCGGCCTTCCCGGCGGTCGGCCGGATCTCGCCGGACTATTACTGCATGGACGGCACCATTCCGCGCCGCCGGCTGCCCGAGGTGCTGGGCCGCATGTCGGCGATGTCGGACGAGTTCGGGCTCCGTGTCGCCAACGTGTTCCACGCGGGCGACGGAAACCTCCACCCGCTGATCCTGTATGACGCCAACAACCCGGGCGAGCTGGAAAGGGCGGAGGCGTTCGGCGAGGCGATCCTCAGGCTCTGCGTCGAGGTCGGCGGCGTGCTGACCGGCGAGCACGGGGTGGGCGTGGAAAAGCGCGACCTGATGGGAACGATGTTCTCCGACGAGGACCTCAAGCAGCAGCAGCGCCTCAAATGCGCCTTCGATCCCGAGCAGCTGCTCAACCCGGGCAAGGTCTTCCCGGTGCTGCATCGCTGCGCCGAGCTCGGCCGCGTCCATGTCCGCGGCGGCCAGACCCGGTTCGCCGATATCCCGCGCTTCTGACGGGCCTCGCATGGAGACCCTGCGGCCGACGACCGAGAGCGAGACGATCGAGGCGGTCGGTTGGGCATGCGGCGGCGAACGCGCGCTGGAGATCGTCTCGGGCGGGACCAAGCGCGGTCTCGGCGGTCCCGCCGACGCGGCGGCGGGGCTCGATCTCTCGGGGCTCGCCGGAATCTCGCTCTACGAGCCGGAAGAGCTGGTGCTGACGGCGAAGCCGGGAACGACGCTCGCCGAGATCGACGCGAGGCTCGCCCAGCACGGTCAGACCCTCGCCTTCGAGCCGCCCGACCTCGGCCCCCTCCTCGGCGCCGGGCCCGGCCTCGGCACGCTCGGCGGTTGCATCGCGGCCAACCTTTCCGGCCCGCGCCGGTTCAAGGCGGGCGCCGCGCGCGATCATTTCCTCGGCGTTCGCGCCGTCAGCGGCCGGGGCGAGCTGTTCAAGTCGGGCGGAAGGGTGGTCAAGAACGTCACCGGTTACGACCTCTGCAAGCTGTTGGCGGGCTCCTGGGGAACCCTCGCCGCGATGACCGAGATCACCGTCAAGGTCCTGCCGGCGGCGGAGAAGGTGAGGACGGTGCTGGTCTACGGGCTGGACGACGAGGCGGCGATCGGGGCGATGACACGCGCGCTCGGCGGCGCGTTCGAGGTCTCGGGCGCGGCGCATCTGCCGGCCGGCATGGCGGCGCTTTCGGAGGTCGGGCGGGTGCGCGAGCCGGGATCGCCGGTCACCGCGCTCCGCGTCGAGGGGCCCGAGCCCTCGGTTCTCGCCCGCACCGAATCCGTGCGCGCCCTGTTCGGGGACGGACACGAGATCGACGAGCTGCACGGCCGCAATTCGGGCGCGTTCTGGCGCGAGGTGGGCGAGGCCCGCTTCCACGCGGCATCGCCGGAGGAGATCGTCTGGCGGCTCTCGGTGCCGCCGGCGGAGGGCGCGGCGGTCGCGCGCCGGATCGCCGGGGAGCTGGAGGCGCGCGCCTTCTACGACTGGGGCGGCGGGCTGATCTGGCTCGCCCTGCCGCCGGGGACGGAGGATGCCGGCGCCGAAACGGTGCGCCGCGCGCTGGACCCGGCCGGCGGGCACGCGACCCTGATCCGCGCGCCCGAAGAGATCAGGCGCCGCGTCCCCGTCTTCCATCCCCAGCCGGCCGGCCTGGCGGCGCTGAACGAACGGGTAAAACGGGCCTTCGACCCCCGCGGCATCCTCAACCCGGGCCGCATGGACGGGCGGGGCTGATGTCCTGTTTCAGGAGTCCGCGCGATTTCGGCGTGCCGTTCTTCCGGGTCCCCGCCCTCCCCCGGCCCCTCCCGCAAGCGGGAGGGGGGAGGGTATGGAGGAGTCGGCGAGCGAGTCCCCCTCTCCCCCGCGGGGGAGAGGGAAGGGGTGAAGGGGGTCCTCTCTGGCGACAGCCGGCCGCGATCGCGCCCGGTCGAAATATGTTCTAGGCCGATGCAGACGCGGTTCACCGAGGAACAACGCGCCGACCCGGACATCGCCGCCGCCGAGGGGATCCTCAGGGGCTGCGTCCATTGCGGGTTCTGCGCGGCGACCTGCCCGACCTACACCCTGCTGGGCGACGAGCTCGACAGCCCGCGCGGGCGCATCTACCTGATGAAGGAGATGCTGGAGACCGGCGAGACGCCGTCGGCCAAGGTCGTCGGGCATATCGACCGCTGCCTCTCCTGCCTCTCCTGCATGACCACCTGCCCGTCGGGCGTCCACTACATGCACCTGGTCGATCTCGCCCGCAAGCGGATCGCCGAGACCTTCCGCCGGCCGCTCGCCGACCGGCTGATCCGGTGGCTGCTGCTCGCCGCGATGCCGTCGCCGTCGCGGTTCCGCCTGGCGGTCGGGCTCGCGCGCCTGGGGAGGCCCTTCGCGTCCGTTCTGCCGGGCCCCCTCGGCCGCATGCTGCGCATGGTCCCCGCCTCCCGGGCGGGCCGGCCGCTGCCGGACGGGACGGTCTATCCGGCCGAGGGCGCGCGCCGCTTCCGCGTCGCGCTGCTCGCCGGCTGCGTCCAGCAGGTCCTCGACGAGGCGATCAACGCGGCCACGATCCGGCTCCTGACGAGGTTCGGCTGCGAGGTCGTAGTCGCGCGCGGCTCGGGCTGTTGCGGCGCCATCGCGCACCACATGGGGAAGGAGGCGCCGGCGCTGGAGGCGGCGCGGCGGAACGTCCGCGCCTGGCGCGCGGAGCTCGAGGGCGACGGGCTCGACGCGGTGATCTCCAACACCTCGGGCTGCGGCGCGATGCTCAAGGATTACGGGTATCTCCTGCGCGACGATCCGGCGCTCGCGGAGGCCGCCGCGGCGATGGCCCGACGGACGTGCGACATATCGGAGTTCCTGCAACGCATCGGATTGGGAGAGGCGAGCCCGCCCGGGCCCGTGTCGATCGCCTACCACTCGGCATGCGCGCTGCAGCACGGGCAGAAGATCCAGGCCGGTCCCGTCGAACTGCTCCGCGACGCGGGGTTCGACGTCTCGCTGCCGGCGGAAGGACATCTCTGCTGCGGCTCGGCCGGCACCTACAACATCCTTCAGCCCGCGCTCGCCGACAGGCTGCGCGACCGCAAGGTCGGCCACCTCGAAGCCCTTGGCGCCGATGCCATCGCCGCCGGCAATATCGGCTGCATGGTCCAGATTTCAGGCGCGACGGAAACGCCGGTGGTGCATACGGTCGAGCTCCTCGACTGGGCGCATGGCGGACCCAAGCCGCGCGCGCTCGGCGGCGGCGAAGGAGACGGCGTTATCGCGCGATAACCGCCTCGACTCGCGACATCGAGGCGGCCGGATCCTCGCAGAAGGCGCGCAAGTCGGCGCGGAGCCCGCATTCGCGGTCGACGACCGGATGCGCATCGCCGTTCTCGCCGAGAACGCAGGCATCGGCTATCTCGGCCGGATCGAGCGTCTCGCCGGCGGATCTCGACGCCGGGCATGGAAACCGGGGGCGCCGGCGTTCGGTCCGGGTTACAGTGACGGATATTTCCTGAGGGGGCCTGTCATGTTCTTGAGGGATTACTGGTACGTCGCCGCGACGGCGGAGGAGATCGGCGCGGAGCCGCTCGCGCGCACCCTGCTGAACGAGCCCGTGGTCCTCTACCGGACGGGCGACGGGGCGGTCCGCGCGCTGGAGGACCGTTGCTGCCACCGCCATTTGCCCCTGTCGCTCGGCAAGGTGGTCGGGGACCGGCTGCAATGCGGCTATCACGGGCTGGAATACGATTCCGACGGGGTTTGCGTCCGCGTGCCGGGCCAGACCGCCGTCCCGCCGGGCGCGCGGATACGCGCCTACCCGGTCGTCGAGCGCTGGGGATGGGTGTGGATCTGGATGGGCGACCCGGAAGCGGCGGACGAGGCCGATATCGAGGACTTCCACTGGCTCGACGATCCCGGATGGCGGGCCGCCGGCTGCCGCATCCCGATGGAATGCGACTATCGGCTCGGCATCGACAACCTGCTCGACCTCAGCCATCTGACCTACGTCCACCGGACCACGCTCGGCAACGCGGCGGTGGTGGAAGCCGCGGAAGTAAGGACCGAGCGTTACGGTCCCGGCGTCCGCGTCACCCGCTGGATGATCGACGTGCCAGCGCCGCCGATGTATCGCCGGCTGGTCGATTTCGGCACCAACATAGACCGCTGGCAGGTCATCGATTTCTCGCCGCCCTGTTTCGTCAAACTCGATCTCGGCGGCGCGCCGACCGGAACTGGCGCGCGCCGGGGCGACCGCTCCAGGGGTTTCGAGCGCAAGAGCCTCAACGCGCTCACGCCGGAGACCGAAACCTCCATCCATTATTTCTGGGCCGATGCGCACAATTTCGACATCGACAAGCCGGAAGTCACGCGGCTCCTTTTCGACCAGGTCCTCGAGGCGTTCACGGAGGACAAGGCGTTCCTCGAGGCCCAGCAGCGCGCCTTCGACCGCGATCGCGGCCGCCCGCTCGTCGATATCAACGCCGACGCCGGAGGGCTCGAGGCGCGCCGCATCCTCGATCGCCTGCTCGAAGAGCAGGATCGGCGGGCTCGACTGGAAACCGTCGCGGTCTGACCGCGACTCCCGATGAAATCCGGGGCCTCGGTCCCCAAATCGGTGGTGAGGGAGACGCGCCATGACCGCTGACTTGCGGACGGACATCCGGCTGGGCGAGGGATCGCTCCGCTGGTGCTGCGACGAAATGCTGCCGTCGTTCGAGACCACCGATGAGGTCGAGCCGATCACCGGCGTTGTGGGCCAGGACGATGCGATCGAAGCGCTGCGCTACGGGCTGGAGGTCTTCGCGCCGGGCCAGAACATCTACGTCCGGGGGATCGCCGGCACCGGGCGGATGACCCTGGTGCGTCAGCTCCTGGAAGACATAAGCCCGAGCTGCCCGCTGGCCGACGACCGGGCCTACGTCCACAACTTCGCCCAGCCCAGCCGCCCCCGGCTGATCACCCTTCCGCGCGGGCGGGGCCGGGCCTTCCGCCACGGCGTCGACCGCCTGATCGAGTTTGTCGAGGAGGAGCTCGCCCAGACCCTCAACTCGGAGTCCATGCGGGCCAGGCGCGCTTCGCTCGACCACGACGCGCAGCAGTCGATGCGCGAGCTCGGCGCGCCGTTCGAGGAGGAGCTGCGCGCCAACGGCCTCGCTTTGGTCACCCGGCAGGGGCCCGGCGGGGTCCAGCCCGACATCCTGCCCGTCGTGGACGGCGAGCCGGTCCCCTTCGAAAAGCTCGAGAACCTGCGGAGCCAGGGCACCCTCGAAGCCGGGGAAGTCGAGCGCATCCGGGATCGCGTCGCCTCGTTTTCGCGCAGGTTCGAGGAGATCAATCACAGGATGGCCGGACTCCGGCTGGAACACCGGGAGAAGCTGCGCGAACTTCTCGAGTCCGAAACCCGCCGTTTCCTCGGCTATTACATCGAGTCCATCGAATCCGAGTTCGGCGTCCCGGAGGTCTGCGACTTCCTCGCCGACGTGGTCGCCGATCTGGTGCAGCGGCTCGGCGCGCTCGACCAGATCAAGAAGGCGACCCGCAAATACCGGGTCAATCCGATCCTCGAACACCGCGCCGGCGCCGGCTGTCCCATCGTGATCGAGAACGCGCCCACGCTCAGGAACCTGCTCGGCGAGATCGAGCGCGAGTTCGCGGCCGAGAGCGGGATGCACGCCGATCACACGATGATCCAGGGGGGCTCGCTGCTGCATGCCGACGGCGGATTCCTGATCATCGAGGCGCGCGACGTGCTGGCGGAGCCCGGCGCGTGGAAGGTCCTGATACGGAGCCTGAGGGCCGGTATGCTGGAGATCGTGCCGGCGGAGCTCGCCTCGCCCTTCGGCGCCCCTTTCCTCAAGCCCGACCCCATCCCGATCAACGTCAAGGTGGTGCTGATCGGCGATGGCGGGCTTTACGAGATCCTCAACGGGACCGATCCCGATTTCGGCCAGCTGTTCAAGGTGCTGGCCGATTTCGAGAGCACCATTCCCCGCGACGGCACGGGCGTGAACTATTACGCCGGGGTGATCGCCCGCATCGCCCGGGACGAGGATTTGTTGCCGTTCCGGCGCGAGGCCGTCGTCGCGCTGGTCGATCACGGCGCGCGGATCGCGGGGCGGAGCGACCGCCTGACGACGCGTTTCGGCCGCCTCGCCGACATCGCCCGCGAAGCCGCGTTCCTCGCCGAGAGGGCGAACCGGCGGGCGGTCGAACGGGACGACGTCAGGGAAGCCATCGGGCGCGGACGGCGCCGCGCCGACCTGCCCGCCCGGCGCTTTCGCCAGATGATCGCCGAGGGCCGCATCGGCATCCGGACGGCGGGAACCGAGATCGGCCAGGTCAACGGGCTCGCCGTGGTAACCGCCGGACCGCTGACCTACGGTTTTCCGCAACGCATCACCGCGACCGTCGGCCCGGGGAGCGCCGGCGTGGTCGATATCGAGCGCGAGGCGGAGCTTTCCGGCGCCATCCACACCAAGGGCTTCTACATCCTGGGCGGGCTCCTGCGTAACCTGCTCAAGACGGACCATCCGCTCGCCTTCTCCGCGTCGGTCGCCTTCGAGCAAAGCTATGGCGGGATCGACGGCGACTCGGCGTCGGGGGCGGAGATGTGTTGCCTTCTGAGCGCGCTCACCGGCGTGGCGCTTCGGCAGGATCTCGCGATGACCGGCGCGATCGACCAGCTCGGACGCATCCAGCCGATCGGGGCGGTGACGGAGAAGGTCGAAGGGTTCTTCGCGGTCTGCAAAGCGGGCGGTCTCACCGGGACGCAGGGCGCGATCGTCCCCAGGGCGAACGCGGGAGACCTGATGCTCGACGAGGAGGCGGCCGCGGCCTGCGCCGCCGGCAATTTCGACGTCTATGCGGTCGAGACCATCCACGAGGCGCTGGCCCTGCTCACCGGGATGCCGGCCGGCGAGCCCGGCGCGGACGGAAATTACCCCGAAGGCACGCTGCTCCGCCTCGCCCGGGACAGGGCGCTCGACTACTGGCGCATGGCGCGGCCCGGAACGGAGAAATAGCGCGTCAGGCTTCGACCGCGCCCTTGTAGCTCGTCAGGTCGATGATCTCGAGCACGTTGCCGTCCGGGTCGTGAAAATAGGCTCGCGGGCCGTTCACGGCGCCGCCCTGGCGGTCTTCCTCGAACAGGATTTCGACGCCGCTCTCCCGCAGCGCCGCGACCGAGGACTCGTAGTCCTCGCGGTCGACGATGAAGGCGTGATGGATGTCGTCTTCGCGCGCGGTCGAGATCGGCTTGTCGACGCGCGCGAGGATGATGCAATCCCCGCCCGAATCGAGGAACACCATGCCGCGCTCGTGGTTGCTTTGCACGACGGCGAGGCCGAGCTTCCCGGTGTAGAACGCTTCGGCCCGGCGCGTGTCCGTGACCGGGATCGTGAAATGGGCGACCCCTCTGGTCCTTAACATCGGAGCGTCAGTCCTCCTCGTAGAGCCCGCGGTCCCGATGCCACTGCTCGATCCCGCCCTCGGGGTAATACGTGTTGTGCGCATGCTCCGGCCCCTCCGGCACCGGGATCCAGTCGGGCTTGTATCCCAGCATGTTGTGGCTCATCTCGCCGGTCCGGGGCAGCGCGGTGTCGATCGCGGTCGCGCAGGGATAGACGAACTCCGGGTAGTTGGGGTTGTAGATCCAGAGCGTCGTGCCGCAGATCTTGCAGAAATGGCGGCGCGAGAAGCCGAGCCCGTCGGCCTCGTAGGCGCCGCGGTGATTGTTTGCCGAACGGTAGACGGTGATGTTGTCGGCGCCCGCCACCTCCAGCGTCGCGTACTCGCCCATGATGTTGATCGAGTAGCCGCCCCCGCCCGTCTTGCGGCATTTCGAGCAGTAGCAGCGGTTGAACGGGTAAGGCGTCCGCGAATTCACGGTGAACGTCACGGCGCCGCAATGGCAGGATCCTTCGAGCTTCATCCGGGACAATTCCTTGTCGCTGGCCTACTCACCGCTCAATTGTACAACACCCCCGGCAGCCAGAGGGCGATCTGGGGGAACAGGAGCAACAGCGCGATCAGCGCCGCGTCCGCGGCGAGGAACGGGACGATGCCGCGGAAGACGGTGCCGAGCGCGATGTCCGGCAGCTGCGCCCGGATCACGAAGATGTTGAGCCCGACCGGCGGCGTGATCAGCCCGACCTCGACGACCACCACCATCAGGATCCCGTACCAGACGGGGTCGTAGCCGAGCGCCGTGACGACCGGCAGGAAGACGGGCACGGTCACCAGGATGATCGCCACCGCGTCCAGGACGCAGCCCAGGATGATGTAGAAGACCAGGATGATCATGATGACCGCCCAGGGCGCGAGCTCGAAGAACTCGATGAGCTCGACCAGCGCCACCGGGAGCCGGGTCTGGACGACGAAATAGGCGAAGATCCATGCGCCGGTGATGATGAACAGCAGCATCCCCGTGGTCCGCAGGGTCTCGTCCAGGGAGGCGACGAAGTCCCTCCACGAGAAATCGCTCGTGGCGAACGCGATGACGATCGCCGCGAAGGAGGCGACGCCGGCCGCTTCCGTCGGGCTGAACCAGCCGGTGTAGATTCCGCCCACCGCGAGGCCGAACAGGACCAGGAGCTTCCACATCGAGATCGCCGCGCCCCACCGCTCGCGCCAGTCGAGCCGCGGCCCGGCGGGCGCCCATTCGGGCCGGACCCGGGCGATCACCCAGATCACCACCATGAAGAGCAGCGCGAGCAGGACCCCCGGGATCATGCCCGCGGCGAACAGGGCAGGGACGGACTCTTCCGCGGCGAGCGCGTAGATCACCATGATCACCGAGGGCGGGATCAGGATGCCCAGCGTCCCGCCGACCGCCACCGAGCCCGTCGCCAGGCGCTCGTCGTAGCCGTAGCGGCGCATTTCCGGCACCGCGATCTGGGTGAAGGTCGCCGCCGTGGCGAGCGACGAGCCGCTGATCGCGGAAAAGCCCGCGCAGGCGCCGATGGTCGCCATTGGCAGCGCCCCCCGGCGCCCGGCGAACAACGCGTTGGCCGCGACGAAGAGCTCCTGCGACATGCCGGACCGGGTAGCGACCGCGCCCATCAGGATGAACAAAGGCAGCACCGAGAACGCGTACTGGGTCAGCGAATAGGGGGTCTCGCCGAAAACGATGAAGGCGCGTTCCCAACCGTCGATCGCGGCGTAGCCGACCAGCCCCACCAGCCCCATCGCCGCGCCCAGCGGCACCCGGAGGAGGGTCAGGAGGACCAGGGCGACGATGCCGATCCCGCCGATTTCCTGGGACGTCATTCGACGCGCCGGAGCACCGAGGAAACCTCGCGCAGGAACATCACCAGCACCGCGACCGTCGCGAAGGCGAAGGCGGCGAGAACCAGCGAAGCCTTCCAGATAATCGGAAGATGGAGGTCGATGGTGACGTCGTTGAATTCGATGAACTCGCGCGCCGGCTGCGTCATGTGCCAGGCGAGGAGGGCGACGAAGACCAGCGCCACGAACGTGCCGATCAGCTTGAGCCAGCGCACGGCCCGCGCGGGAACCACCTGGTCGATCAGCTCGATGGTAATGTGCTGGTCGCGGAGGAAGACCTCCGGTATGGCGAGGAAAGCGGCCGCGGCGAGAAACAGCTCGATGATCTCGTAGGTGCCGAAGATCGGCGCGTTGAAGCCCGAGCGCAGCCCGACGTCGATGACGTTGAGCGCCATCATGGCGAGCAGAAAGATCGCGGCGACGCGGGTGAGAAGCCGCGCCGCCGCGAGCGCGAGGCCGTGCATCGGCCGGGTTACATCGCCGAGTACTTGGCCGACAGCGCCTTCAGCTCGTCATACACCTTGCGCGCCGGCAGACCCTTTTTCTCGAGCGCCGCGATGCGCTGACCCATGATCTTCTCGCCGAGCGCGCGCATCTCCTTGTCGGCGGCCTCGGGCAGCGCGACGCGGTTGAGCTTGAGGCCGCTCATGTACTTGGTGAAGACCTTCGGATCGCCGCCCCAGGCGAACGTCGCCATGGCGACGCCGGCCTCCTTGGTCCCCATCGCGTCGACCAGCGGCTTGAGGTCGTTCGGCAGCTTGTCATAGGCCTTCGGATTCATCGCAAGGCCGAAGCTGATGACTGAGACGAACATCGGCGTGTAGTGCTGGACGAGGCCGCCCAGCTTGAAGGCGAAGATGCCCATCGGGTCGGTGACGACACCGTCGATGGTCCCCTTCTGCAGAGACTCCGCCATGTGGGTCGCCGGCATTCCGATCGGGGCCGCGCCCAGCGCCTTCATCATCAGCACGTCGGTCGGCGTCGGCGCGCGGTAGCGCCGCCCGTTGAGGTCGGCGACCGACATGATCGGCTTCTTGGAATCGTAGACGCCCGACGGGCGGTTGAACACGATCCACATCGCCCTGGTGCCGGCCTTCTCGTGCTCGGCCTGGAAGTACTTGGGCAGCAGGTCGCCCGCGACCTTGGCGCCGACCACGGCGCCCTTGGCTCCCGGCGGGAACAGATAGGGCGCATGGGTCAGCTCGGTCAGCGGGAACCGGCCCGGCGTCACCCCGTGCTGGAAGAATGCCATGTCGGCGACGCCCTTCCTGGCGAGGTCGTAATGCCGTGGCATCGGCCCCATCGACGAGCCGAAGAACATCTGCAGTTCGAGACGACCCTTGGACTTCTCGGCGGCCTCCGCCTTGGCTTTCTTGAACCAGATCGAGGCGGTCGACGGCTCCGGAGAAAACAACGCGATCTTGAGCGTATGCTTCGACTGCGCCAAAGCGTGCCCCCCCGCCGCAAGAACGGCGGCGGCGGCGGCAAGCGCGACGCCTTTGGTCAAGTGTGTGGGCATCCCCGGCCCTCCCTTCCGTGAGGATGAAGCGAACGGGCCGCCGCGCGCGGCCCGCAGCCACGATCCTGAACCGTGGCGGCGCGCTTTGCAATGCCGCGCCGAACGGGCGGCAAAGCGGGGGCGGCTACAGCATTTTCCGATCCGATCGGGTTGCGGCGGTCCGTACCCCCCGGTCCGCCCTCCCCCGGCCCCTCCCGCAAGCGGGAGGGGGGAAGATAAGGAGGGGGTCGGCGAGTGGGTCCCCTCTCCCCATCGGGGAGAGGGTCAGGGTGAGGGGGGGACCTCCCGGTCGGCAGACGGCCCCGATCGTGCCCGGTCGAAAGGTGCTTTAGAGTCCGTCGAAGTCGTCGTAATTCATCGCGTTGGTGCGGGCGCTGCCGCCCTTCACGCTGTGGAGCGCGAGGGTCCATCCGCCGCTGTCGGCCTCGTAGTCGATCCGCTCCGCGAACCTTCCCGCGTTGCCGCGCTTCGAAAAGGAATCGCAGCCGCGGCTGAATTTCGAGCCCGTCGCGAACGCGACGTCGTAGG